>JAVEXM010000017.1:22638-30231 GCA_034004025.1 Bacteroidales bacterium | reverse complement strand
CCACGAAACATCTGGCGGGACTGCCTGACAGGCTGCTCCTTATGCCCAAGAACCTTATTGATTCGGTCACATATCTGAAAAAAGATATTCTCAACGGCAAGGAGGTGAGCCTCGACGTGGAGGAGACACTCATACTGCTGAGCATCAGCGCTCTTACCAATCCCGCTGCCCAGGCCGCCCTGGAGCAGCTCAAGAAGTTGCGTAACTGCGAGGTACATCTTACTCACATACCCACCCCCGGTGATGAGGCAGGACTGCGCAAGCTGAATGTGAATGTGACGTGTGATCCGGAGTATTCAAGTAAAAGTCTGTTTGTGTCCTGAGAAGGTATGAAGGTCTGAAGGTCTGCGGGCCGGGCGGTCAAATATGACTGCCGACTGCTGACTGCTGACTGCTGACTGCCGACTGCCGACTGCTGACTGCTGACTGCTGACTGCCGACTGCCGACTGCTGACTGCCGACTGCCGACTGCTGACTGCCGACTGCCGACTGCTGACTGCCGACTGCTGACTGGTGACTGCCGACTGCCGACTGGTGACTGCCGACTGCCGACTGCTGACTGCCGACTGGTTTTACCTCTTCGGTACGCCGGCGTAATAGAGGTCAAACCCGCCCTTGCCGCCGGGACGGTTGGAGGAGAATACCATCAGGTCATTTATATAAGACTCTCCTGTTGACACAACAACAGGACGGTATTCATCATACTCCGTATTGATTTCGCTACCCATGTTGGCAGGCGCCGACCACTGCTGGCCGTCAAAGACAGAGTACCACAGGTCGAAACCGCCGAACCCACCCTCGCGGTCGGAGGTGAAGATCATCATGTTTCCGCATATATATGGGCACTTGTCGTCGGCGCTGCTGCTCAGCAAAGATGACCTTGTGACAGTGACTGTGGCCGACTCGCTGATCAGCTTCCCCTCCTCGCCGGTGGCACTGTACAGATCGTAGGAGCCGTCGCGGTCCGACATGAACCAGACCGTCTCCCTGTTTTCCACAGCACCGCCATGAATTGAAAGGTACCCTTCATTATGTTCCGTGTTTAACGGGGTCAGGGCGAACGGTTCTCCCACAGGATCAAACACATCTCCTCCGAACTCATAACTGCAGCAATAGATATCGAGGTTCCCGTCCGGATCGCTGCTGTAAAAAAAACGCTGGTCCGGAGGAAGTGGTTTGGTGCTGAATAAGAAACTCTCGTCCCCGGTCGATTTATACCAGTAAAAAGGATACGGATAATCGCTTGTAAAATATGGACCAAGCTCATTGTTACTGCTGTTTACAGTTTCGAGCAGGCTGTTCTCCTCAGCAGAGGTATTCATTTCGAAGACTCCGTCCAGAAGCTCAAACATAATGTGTCCCTTGTAATAAACGAAGTCGAAGTCGTTCCCGGCTGAATTTCTGTTCGTTGAAAAAATAAGGCTGAAATACATTTCGGTCCAGGATATCTGCAAGTTTGAATTGTAATCGTCATACGAAGAATTCACAGATGAAAAATTAACCGGAACAGGAGGTATGATACCCTTGTCATAATTCAACCGGTAGCCGTTGCATGAGGTTAACAGAAGCGCTATAATTAAAAAGCAGAGTATCCTTTTCATTTTTGGGCAGTTTTTAGGTTCATGACGAAACCGACATTTACATTGGCGTAGCTCATTGGCTGGCTGAAGTAGCCGTCCGGTGCTGTTTCATCAATGAATGCTGATGACATGCCATTCACGCCGGCGTTAAGCGATACACCGTATCGTTCATTCAGCCAGTAGTTTATCTTCAGGCCTGCGTTTGCTACCGCGCCACCGCTTCCGGTATTTCTCGCCACACTGTTTATTACTCCCAGCTCTGAGTTTGTCACAAGCAGGTTGGGGTGCACTGCGCGGGCGTATCCCAGGTGGAACAGAAGCATCACCTCGGTATTGCTGAACTCAGGGATTTTAAGAGTGAAGCCGATGAGGGCCTTGATTACCTGGTAGTTGCCCGCAGTGACCTCATTAACGCCGTAACCGTTAAGCGTCCGGTCATATTCAGACTGGTATGCCTTTTCATTGAAAAAGAAGTTGGCATAGCCGAGCGATGAGGAGAAGCCGAATACTTTGCCGTAATAGAGGTATTCCGCCTCGAGGTTGGGACCCATGGTTGCGAACCCTGCATCATAAGTAAAAGTTCTCTCCGCGAACTCGCCAGACGCGATTGACAGACCGGTGTTGACACCGAAGACGCTCTTCCTGGCTTTCTGCTGTGGCAGAGCCGTGACGACAGCCAGAAAAAGAATCATTAGAATAAGAGTAAGTTTCTTCATTTCAAAAGAATCAGGTTGGTCAGTTAACGAGTATAAATCGCATTAATGCCTCAAAAAATGAGCCAAAGAGACGTATTTTCAGTCATTTTTTTTATCCTGACTGCGAATTTGATGCCGGACCTTTCAGTGTCAGGAACTTATCTGTCAGCGCTGATTTTCAGAATCCGGAGCATGCAATGCGGTTTTCCGTTGAGCAGAACCCTGCAAACGTATACTCCGTCATGCAGACCTGAGAGATCCACGGTCAGGATGCTCTCGCCCGGTTCGATATCCCTTTCGGCGATTGTCCCCACGAATCTGCCGGTTACATCATGGAGATGCACCACGCAATGGACCGCCTCTGCTGCTTCGAAGCGGATATACCCCGTAGTGCTCACCGGGTTAGGATAGAAGAGTGATGACCGCTGTGCAGGGATGCCATTGATTACTGTCAGTCCCGTCTCGAAACAGCCCAGGTCGGGGGCTGAACCGGCAAAAGACATGCCCACATTCACCCCCGCGTCGATGAGATCGCTTCCCTGTGCCAGGTGCATATATTCTATATGCGGGAGGCTGCCGTCGGCTTTACGCGGGCCTGAGGCGCCGGTAGTATCAATGCTCCTGAAGTCGTCTGCCGTGACCACGAAGGGCGACAGCCAGCTGTTCTTCTCCTGCACGGCGAAGGCGCCTAGCTCCACCTTACTTCCATATTCGGCACAGTTCTTTAGGGTCAGCACCTTCCCTGCTGCCAGCTCGGTTTTTATGCGGTAGTTTGCCACCAGGTTGCCGTGGCCGGTGCAGTTATAGAGTGTCATCGAGCCCCTGTTGTTGTTCTGATCAAATCCTTTGGCCTTGTTGGCAAAGGCGAGGCAGTTCTTCAGGGTGAAGTTGTGCATCAGAGTCCTGTCGTCGCTCCCTCCCATCTTGAATCCGTTGCCGTTTGCATTCTCACCTGCATCAGTGCCGTCTTCCCGGTATCCGTTGCTGAACGACCAGCAGTTCTCCAATGAGTTGGTGACATCGTCGGTGCCCCTCAGGTAGCCGTCCCACCCGTCGTCGCAGTTGAGCCATGCCCTGCATCCGTAGAAGTGGTTTCCGCTGCCAACTGTGAGCTTGGGCGCGAAGCCGTCAGCATCGCCGTAGTCAGGCGGATCAGCATTATAGTACGAGTCGCAGTTGCGCACGGTGTTGTCCGAGGCACCGTTGTCAAGCTGAAGCCCTGTATCACGGTTACGGTAGAAGTTGCACAGCTCGATGAGGTTGTGGCTTCCGCCGCTGATAATCATGCCGTTATCACCGGCGCCGGTTATATCGATGCCCCTTATGTGCCAGTAACTGCCGGTCAGCACCACTCCCCGGTTGCCGGTGCTGAGCGACTGTGCTGAGAAGTCGAGCACGGGTTTCTCTCCCTGGTAGGCAAGGAGTGATATGATTGCGTTACCTGTGCCGCTTTTGTCCAGGGTAATGGTGGTTGTCAGGCTGTATGTGCCACCCCTCACGAAGACGGTCTCGCCGGCATTGACAACTGATACAGCTTTTGCGACAGTTTTGAAGGGGCTGGTCAGGGTGCCGCTGTTGGAATCTGAACCGGTGGTTGCCACATAGTATGGCTGGGTATAGCAAAAGGCGGAGGTTACGGACAGTAGTGCCAGCATTATGGAAACAGTATGAAATGCTCTCTTCACTGTCACCCCCGGCTGGAAAGGTTAGTTCTTGCCGGCCCTGAGGAGGTCGATCCTCACTGTCAGCATCCGCTGATGTTCCTCGTCGGAGATAGCCGGATCCTTCATCTGAAGGAAGGTCTCGCATGGCAACTCAGCACAGTCGCCGCAGTCTTTAAAGCCCCGCTGGTTTACGGCGCAGTCGTAGAGAGGACATACCTTAGTAGGCATCATTTCAATGGCCCAGAATGTGGCGCCCCTGACGTTACGACATCCGGCGCATGTTTTATTATAGAACTCGCATTCATCACATTTGAGTCCGCAGGTACTCAATATCATCTCTTGTTATTTTTATGCAAGATAAGCAGAATCCTGGTTGCTGCAGTGTATGGATAAGAGGAATATGCGAGGCTTACAGGGATCCGGGCGGTGGCAGTTACGGGAGAGGTGTCAGCTTCTTTTTCGGCGTGCCAGCCGGTGGCGGTTACGGGCAACGAGCCGGTAGAAGAAATCGCGAATGGGTGCGGGTATTATCCGTGAGACCTTCAGCAGTCGCCAGCCGCCACCGAGATCATCAAGAATTCCCAGCACCGCAGACGATCGCACCAGGTGCCTTCCCTCCTTCGCATAAACAACAGTGTCAAGTTCATCAGCGGGAAGGCCGGCAGCATGGAGCATACTCTTCCCTTCCTCCGACTGCAAAGCCACAAAGCGAAAGTCTTTCCGCCTGTCGCGCCTGCGGATGAACCTCACCTGGCTGTTGCACAGGGAACATTCACTGTCATATAGAACCGTACCGCTCACAGAATTGAAACAACCGCCCTTACATTTTGTTCCGGCTTTCAATCCATAAACCCCGGTCAATAAAGTCGAAAATCTTTAGAAAAATCTCTGAAATTTTTTCATTATCTTCATCAGGTCAAACGGATGATTTTTATATGACTGATATTCAGACACTCTACCAGGAAGCAATAAAATTTGCGGCCGAAAAACACGGGTTGCAGAAGGTTAAGGGATCCAAAAATCCCTATGTGGTGCATCTCAGCAACGTAGCCATGGAGCTGTTCGCCGCTGCTACGCACACTCCGGGTTTTGACCTGGAATTTGCCATCCAGACGGCACTGCTGCATGATACCCTGGAGGACACGGCGACTACCAAAGCAGAGCTTGACAAGCGGTTCGGCAGTGATGTGGCCGAAGCAGTGTGGGCACTGACCAAGGATCCCAAGCTGCTTAAGGATTACAGGCTCACTGACAGCCTTGCAAAGATCAGGCAGTGCAGGAAAGAGGTTTGGGCTGTGAAGCTGGCTGACAGGATCACCAACCTGCAGTCGCCGCCGAAAAGATGGAGCAAAACGCACATCTCTGAATTCTACTACGACTCCATGCAAGTACTCGAGGCTCTCCGCGGGGGCAACGAGTTTCTGGAGAAGAGGCTTGAAACCAAGATAGAGGAGTATTCCCGATACCTGGAGAGCTGAAACCGCACTCAGCCGTCATCTGGCAAAATGGTGCGGCCCGGAAAAACCGGCAGATACCGGGGAAATTGCTGCCTCGCCCGATGGAAGGATTGCCTATCCCGATAAGAGGGCTGCCACACCAGCTGAAAGCCCTGTTTTCACGAGTATTAATGATGTAACGCCCCTGTGTGGCACAGCTTTTGTCCCTGAATGAAGTGAAAGATAATCGGATGAAACAACCGAAACAATTACGGATAAAATCAAATGTCGGTTTTGTGACCATGTTACTGCTGCTTGTCACGGCAGCAGGGCTCCGGTCGCAGAATGTGGAGGTCACCGTCACAGGGATCAGGTCCGACATCGGCCAGATAGCCGTGGGTGTCTTCACCGACAGTGAAAGCTACCGCCAGGAAAAGGCTTTTCTCGAGCCGAGGTTCTCCAAGGATCAGGTCACTGACGGCACCCTGACATTCAGCCTGACACTCGAACCCGGTGTTTACGGAGTGTCGGTTCTCGACGACGAGAACTGCGACGGGCTGATGGAGTACCGCAAGATTGGCATCCCGAAGGAGGGGTTCGGTTTTTCGGACTTTTACCTTACCGGCTTTGCCAAACCGGTGTTTGACGATTTCAAATTTACCGTCGTTCAGGGCGAGAAGATGAAGATCACCGTCCGGATGAAGTACTTCTGATTTGCGATTTGCGATTTGCGAATCGGATTGGCTGTTAACCATTTTCGGTATAAGTATTTCAGAGACAGATATTTTGCGATTTGCGATTTTATTAATACTAACTGACTGATATTGTGAATGTTAAAATAGATTGGCGAAGAAATAACCTCGGCCGGTCGTCGTCGCCATACCTGAGACAGCATGCCGGTAACCCGATATGGTGGCAGGAGTGGAGCAGCGAGACCCTGGCATATGCCGCTGCGGAGAAGAAACCTCTGCTTGTGTCGGTGGGTTATGCCACATGTCACTGGTGCCATGTGATGGCTGCCGAAGCCTTCTCTGACCCGGAGACAGCCGGCTACCTCAACGGGAATTTTGTAAGCATCAAGATTGACCGTGAGCAGCGGCCTGACATCGACCAGTACATGATGCACTTCATACAGGCACAGACTGGCAGCGGCGGATGGCCGCTGAACGTCTTCCTCACCCCTGACCTGAAGCCGGTGCATGCGCTTACCTACGCCCCTCTGCGCACGTCGGGAAACAGGTATTCCTTCCTCTATATTGCACAGGCAGTAATAGAATTCATGGAGCAGAGAGGTAAAAACATCATGCCTTTCAGCCCCCCGGAACAGGAGGCTCCCGTTGCTGACGGCGGGCTGCTGATCCGGAACCTCGGTGAGTTTTTCGACAGTGAGAACGGCGGGTTCGGCACCGGCCAGAAGTTCCCGCCTCACTCCACCCTCCTCTTCATGCTGTACCAGCTCTCCGTCAACCACGATGAGTCGATAAGCGGGATGGTTACCGCCACCCTTGACGCAATGATGATGCGTGGTCTGAATGACCATCTGCAGGGAGGCCTCTTTCGCTATTGCGTCGACCGCGAATGGACCATACCCCATTTTGAGAAGATGCTCTATGACCAGGCATTGGGACTATGGACCTATTCCCTGGCCCACAGGGTGACGGGCAGCGGGCACTACAGGACGATAGCGGAAAAGATTGTCAGGAGCCTCGACGAGACCTTCCTTCATGAGGGGATGTATGTCTCTGCCTTCAATGCAGATACGGATCATGAGGAGGGTGCCACCTACCTCTGGAGCGAGGAAGAGCTGGCCGCCCTGCTTACCCCGGAGGAGTTTGAAAGGTTCCGTGAGGTATATGAGATCAGCAGCAACGGCAATTTTGAAGGTCTCAACCACCTCATCAGGAAAAATAATGACCGGATTGACGATATTGAGGAGAAGCTGCTGGCAGCCAGGCTCAAGCGCAGCCAGCCCTCACGTGATGACAAGATACTGAGTGGCCTCAACGCCCTGACAGCGGTGGCGCTGACACAGGCCGGCAGACACCTTGAGCGCCCAGACCTGGAGGCCACAGCTGTGACCCTGGTATGGCGACTGCTCGAGACCTTCTGGGACGGATCGTCAATGGCCCACTCATACTTTGACGGGGTGTTGCAGCGGCAGAGCTATCTTTCCGATGCCTCAGCAGTGCTCCTGGCTATAACCATGCTTTATGAGAAT
>JAVEXM010000017.1:0-22538 GCA_034004025.1 Bacteroidales bacterium | reverse complement strand
ACTGCTCGAGACCTTCTGGGACGGATCGTCAATGGCCCACTCATACTTTGACGGGGTGTTGCAGCGGCAGAGCTATCTTTCCGATGCCTCAGCAGTGCTCCTGGCTATAACCATGCTTTATGAGAATGACCATTCCTGGGGCGAGATGATGAACACCATGGCGGATTATGTCAGATCATTCCGTGAGGAGGGCAGGTGGATAGAGTCTGATGCTGAGGACTTTATGAAGATATATGCCTCATGGTTTGATCATCCTGTGCCCTCTGCCGTGAGCCTGGCAGAGACGGCACTTACACGGGTGGCGCTTCTTACCGGCGGAGATGTGACTGCCGCAGAATACCGCAGACCATATCAGTCTGATTTCTACAACATCAACGTGCTGCTGACCGAGGATCTTTTCCACCTCTACACTACCAGAGAGCCGCTGCCCTGGAGTGCCATCCCGGTCAACTCGCTGCAGAAGAGAGGTGAACCGGAGAGTGTATGTCACAATAAAACCTGCAGACCATTCAGTCTTCAATAGGCAGTCAGCAATCGGCAGACTTTCGACTCTATTGAAACAGGTTGCCGAGCAGACCGCTGGCCTCCTTGCCCCTGTTGGATCCCAGTGGAGCCAGGGCGCGTATCAGCTTCCGGATGGGCATCGACTGCAGCCATACCTTACCTGTGCCGCGCATGGTGGCCAGGAAAAGTCCCTCGCCACCGAAGACCATTGTCTTCAGGCTGCCTGAGGTTTCGATGTCGAAGTCGAGCGTCGGCTCATAGGCCACGATACATCCCGTATCTATCCGCAGTGTCTCGTTGTTGAGTTCTCTTTCTATGACTGTGCCGCCGGCATGAACGAACGCCTTGCCGTCGCCCTCTACCTTCTGAAGGATGAATCCCTCCCCGCCCAGCAGGCCGGCGCCCAGCTTCCTGTTCAGTGTGACCGACAGCTTGGTGCCAAAAGCAGCACAGAGAAAGCCGTCCTTCTGCACAATGAGATTGTTGGGCAGCCTGCTGAGGTCGATGGGAATGATAGTCCCGGGATAGGGAGCCGCGAAGGCCACCCTGCTCCTCATCGAGCCCCTGTTGCTGAAGTGGGTGAGGAAGAGCGACTCTCCCGTCAGTATCCTCGATCCGGCCTGGAAGAGTTTGTCCATCACCCCCCGGTCAGGCGAGGCACCGTCGCCCATCCTTGTCTCATAGGCTATGCCCTGCTCCATGTAAACCATGGTGCCTGCCTCGGCGATGACGGTCTCACCCGGATCAAGCGTTACCTCCACAAACTGGATATCGTCGCCGAAGATTTTGTAATCGATCTCATGAGATGCCATATTATTTCAGTTTTTCAGGATTAGGAATGATACACAGAAATTCAAAGTCGCGATAGTATGGATTTTTAAACTGGTGCAGGTCGCCCGGCTTCACGAAGAGGCTCTGCCCCTCCTTGACCTGATGCTCAGTCCCCTCCTTATCAACGGCTATCCCCAGCCCTTTTTCAATCTTTATCACGTGCTCATAGTTATGATGGTGATAAGGGGTGTTGCCTCCGGGAGCTACGATGAAATGACGCATGATGATGTTGTCTGACCCGTCACCTGCACCTATGAGGATCCTCATCCTGACCTTGTCGGCTCCCTCCATCTGCACCTCATTTGCAGGTATTTCGGAATTGTTGTTGATTTTCATAAGCGATGATTTTATGCTTTTTTCAAAGATAAATTTAAGAAAGAAACAGCTTCCGGCAAAAATTGTTTTGCTTTTAAGCTCCGGAATTCGTTAACTTTAAACTCCGTGGGAGTAATTAACAGTTTTATAATGAAAAAGATCATACATCTTTCTGACCTGCACATCGGGTACAGGGATTGCGGGAAGAAATTCAGGACGCTGGTTGAAAACATGACTTTTCTGAAGCAGCCGGCGGAGAATTACATTGTTGTCATCACCGGCGACCTGGAGGAGAATGCCAATGAGCCCTCGCATGCCGGGGAGGCCCTTGAGGCGCTGGGCAGGCTTCAGGCTGAGGGTTATACTGTGCTGCCAGTACCGGGAAACCACGACTATGGCACCGGCTCGTTGGGCAACCCTGACATGGTTCCCGTGTTCAAGGAGAGGTTTTACGGTAACCGTGAGGTGATCTACCCGAAGCTGGACATCATCGGTGATGTGGCATTCATAGGGCTCGACTCTACGGCTGAGGAGCTTAGCTGGCATGACCGCCATCTCTCTGAGGGCGAACTGGGCGCCGACCAGCTTGAGAGGCTCAGAATAATGCTTGACGGGCCGGTTATGGCTGAGAGGAAGAAGGTAGTCTATATGCATCACCACCCGTTCGATTTCAAGTTGGGGCGGCAGCTGCGTGACAGCGACGAGCTGCGTTCTGTCATCTCAAACAGGGTTGATATGCTGCTCTTCGGCCACTACCACCGCAGCCGCACCACCGCCGGTAAAATATATCACGGTGTATGGGGAATACCCAGGTGCTACAACGCCGGCAGCTCAACACACAAGAACGGTAACATCGGCTATCACCGGGTAATAGATCTGTCCAACCCCGACCCCCGGATGGATTATGATGGGGCCTTTATTTAGGCAGTAGCCAATAGGCAGTAGGCAGAAGAGGGCCTTCAAGAATTAAGAATTAAGAATTAAGAATCAGGCAGTTAGACTGTGAGACTATGAGTGCTTGGGACTCTACGGACGTTCGACTTTCAAACTCTTAAGCCACCCCTGCCAGGCGTTTGCGGAAGAAGGCAAGGATCAGCACCGCCGCCACCAGCACCATGGCGACAGCCGCCGTGATGAAGATTGATCTGGCATCGCCTGAACGTTTTATCATTATTCCTATGAAGGCCCATACCACTGCGAGTCCTATGTAGGGATTGTCAAGTCGCCATATCGCCAGAGCCACCAGCAGGGTGCCTGCGAGTATCATGATGATGGTCCAGGTTTGCTCTGAAATGCCGAATCCGCCCCAGTTATAGTTCACCAGCAGGGCCGTCACGTTGGCGATGGTGGCAATACATATCCATCCCAGGTAGACGCCGAAGGCCGCCTTGATCAGCCCGTAGGGCAGATCCTTAATGAATACCCCAATCCACAATAGTGCTATCAGCAACCCTGCCATCAGTATCAGCGACATCGGCAGCCTGCCGTAATGCCATGCCACTATCCACAGCCCGTTGAAGATACAGGTAAGGCCAAAGAGCCAACCTATCTGGGCTATCACAGTCTGGTGTGATGTGGTGAACTGCACCACGCAAAAGGCTATCAGCAGGATATAGATGACACCCCAGATTGAGAAGGTGATCCCTGCCGGGACAAAGAGGTTAGGGTAAGCATCGGAGAGTTCGCCGGTGGTCTTTCCGTTGAGAGGAAGAGCATTTGCCAGGTAGTTCATGACTATCATTCCGGCAAACAGGAGGAGATTGAGATATTTCATGATAACTGAATTTTGAACCTTTCCTGAATCTTCAGGCACTGTGTAACGGGAACACAAAAGATCACCAGATGCCTGTTCTTAATTGTAAATTTAGCAATTATTTTGATTGTATCTCTTCAGGATTGCCGGACTGTTCCGGTTTGAGGATAAGGGTATGGATGGCAGCCTCTCTGACGGCAGCGTCTGAAAAGTGATCCTTATAAAAACCGCCCTGAAGGTATGTCTCTGCCTGTGAGAGCCAGAACTCGCTGTGGGGCACGCCTGAGGCTCCGCCCGGAATTACGGAAAAAGATTCATCCCAGTCGGCTGTATTGTATATATATCTCATCGAAGCTCCGTTTACAGCCTTAAAATCATTCTTGTAGGTAAAGTAGGGACAGACAGTGTGGTCACTCCCTCCTATCGGATACTCAGGAGAGGGAAGGTTAAGGTGTATATCATTTGACAGCAGTGGTTTGCCGGTTTCGCTCCTTGACCCTGACACAGCCCAGTTATTGCTGGAGGTCAGCGAGGGTATTCCCATATCGCTGATAATACCATATGATGTTACGAATGACCTCGTAAGCAGAATAATGGTATCATTGATTTCAGGGCCGGGATACACAATATTTTTGGCCGCCTGCCAGTCGGGGATCAGTTCCGTAGCCTTTTCAGTGCCAAATTTATTGATAAGTTGCTGAATGAAGAGCTCGGCAGTGAGGTTCCTGCAATCGAGGTTCCAGCCCAGTAATCCTATTATTGATACGATATCTTCCATGCGCCACGGCTCAGGCTTGTAGGAGAGAAGCCTGAACTCAACAGGCAGATCTTTGCCTGCGGAGCTGATGAATGCATTCACACCGTCGGTATAAGCCTGCAGACATTGGAGAATTCCGGGCTCTTCATCTTTTAGAATACGTTTTGATTTATCATATATCTGCAGGCACCGAGTAAAGATATCTGCCTCTAAAAATGATTTGCCAAAAATTTCAGAGAGGCGTCCTGCTGCACTGCGCCGGACGAGGTCCATCTGCCAGAGACGTTCCCGGGCTGCTATGTAGCCCGTTGCAAGGTACAGGTCGTGCTCACACGTTGCATATATATGCGGCATGCCTCTTTCATCGATTAGGAGAGTTACGCTGTCAGTCAGGCCATTAACTGAAATGTAACCATCATACTGAGGTAACAGTCTGCCTTTCTTCTCACGGGTACCCGTGAAACCGTACATCAGGAAAACCGTGAGAAGCACCAGGCCAGGGATTAATAATCCTACAGGCTTTCTCATTCCTGATTAAAATTTCCTTCCTAAAAGTTAAGAAATTTTAGTTACATAGAAGTTAAAAAGATTTTTTAGTTAATTTTTTTTAAACCTCACGCGGCTGCAGTTATCTTTTCAAGTCTCTTGTCCTCCACTATGATCCATAATATTACGATACTTATCACTGCAGCGAAGAAGCACCAGACCGAGGTCAGGTACTCCTTGAAAAAGATGCCGGTTACAAGGCAGGAGAGGGTCATCAGGATGCCGAGGAGCCACATCCGCCTTACACTGGAGAGGAACAGCGGAATGAGGGTGGCAACCAGGTAGGCTATGAAGGCCGGAGTGGCATATGTTCTTGGAAAATCGCCGACGTATTTTATATGATGATGGGAAATCATGGGCTCAATATCATAGAATAGCAGCCTGCTGCCGTAGTACAGTGAGGTGAGAAGACCTACCCCGATAAAGATGAGGAGCACTCTTTTCATGCTTTGCACTCCCTCCATCAGGTATACCGACAGGGGCACCATCACGGGCCAGATCACCACCGCCGCAAGCAGAAAGATGAAGGCTGAGATGCTAAGCATCAGGTTATGCCCTGACGACTGCAACGCCACCCACACAAAACCTTCGGATATCTGTTGCACACCGAAGATAAGAGGCATGGAGGCGAAAAGCCTCCGTGACGGCACCCTGTTCCTACTGACTGTCAGAACCCCGATAGTTGTTATTATGGCACCGCCGGCAAAGCTCGCTCCTGCTGAAAAACACATGATTTATCCTCCATTTCAGGGTACAAATTAATCTTTTTTACTATTTGGTGGTATCTTGGTGACTGAAAAGAAAACTGCACATGAAGAAAAAGATACTCCTGTTTGCACTCTTGCTTATCCTCTGCCCTATTCTGCTTCAGGGTCAGAGCGAAAACTTCAGTTTCGCCCTGGTGACCGATACCCACATCGGAGGAGCAACCGCCGAGGAGGACCTCCGGAGAACCGTCAGAGACATTAACGGCAATGACTCCCTGGCTTTTGTGATTGTCTCAGGCGATGTTACAGAGTTCGGCTCCGACAGTGAGCTGCTGCTGGCAAAGTCAATCCTCGACAGCCTTAACAAGCCCTGGTATATCATCCCCGGTAATCATGACACTAAATGGTCAGAGAGCGGTGCCAACAGTTTCCGCGTGATATTCGGGGAGGAGGCCTTCGCCTTCACCCACGGAGGGTGGCTTTTCCTGGGTACCAATTCCGGCCCCAACATGCGTATGGGCCCGGGGCAGATACCGCGTGAAAACATAGTATGGCTCGACTCCGTGCTGAGTGTGCCTGAAAACAGGGAGATGAAGATTATCTCCGTCAACCACTACCCTCTCGACGAGGGGCTCAACAACTGGTACGAGCTCACCGACAGGCTCAGGATGCTTGACACGAGGCTGGCGCTGTGCGGTCACGGCCACTCCAACAGGGTGATGAACTTCGAGGGGATACCTGCTCTCATGTGCCGCTCCAACCTGCGCGCCGGTGCTGAGACGGGGGGGTACAACATCATGACCCTCCTCGGTGACACGCTGCTGACTGCCGCGGTACGTCACCCCGGCGACACCACGATGCCGGCATGGGCCGGGGTGAAGCTGACAATGCACGACTTCGCCGCCGACACCACCTCATGGCCCAGGCCCGACTATTCGATGAACAGTACATTCCCCGGCGTGAAAGAGGTGTGGCGCATACAGGAGAAGAGCGACATCGGTGCCGGAGCGGTTGTGGCAGGAAGGTTGGCCATTATCACCAATACCGGCGGTGAGATAAAGGCTCTCGATCTCAAAAACGGCAGGGAGAGATGGAAGGTTCCCACCGGAGCTAAGATTTACAGCACGCCGGCAGCCGACGGCAGAAGGGTTATCGCCGTATCGTCAGACGGCATGGTACGTGCCCTGGCACGGAGGACCGGCAGGCTGCTGTGGAGTTTTGACATGAGACAGCCGGCGGTGGCATCACCGGTCACCGACGGCAAGCGGGTTTACCTCACCGGATCATCAGGGAAATGCTATGCCCTCGACATAACCGACGGCACCGTCATCTGGAGCAATGTGATGATAGACGGGTTTGTCGAGACCATACCACTCATCTACAGGGACATGCTAATCTTCGGCACCTGGAACAACCATCTCTATGCCCTTGACACCGGAAGCGGTAAGGTGCTATGGGACTGGCACAACGGATACAGCAACAGGATGCTGTCGCCGGCAGCATGCGTGCCCGTGGCCGTCAACGGCAGGGTCTTCGTCGTGGCACCCGACAGGAAGATGGCCTGCCTCGATGCCTCCACCGGGAATCTGCTATGGCATTCAGACCTCGGCGCAATAGCCGTCAGGGAGTCGATGGGAATCACGGCAGACAGCACACTGATTCTTGCAAAGACTATGAACGGCATCACTGTGGGTGTTGATTCCAGAGAGGCAGAAGGCACCCTGGTGTGGAAAACATTATTTGACATAGGGTACGATATTGCACCGGGAGTTGTGGAGGAACAGAGCGGCGTAATCCTTATCCCGTCAGACAAGGGTGTCATCCATGCTGCATCACGGGATGACGGCAGGCTTCTCTGGAGCCACAGGATATCATCATGCCTGATAAACAGGATAGTGCCCCTGGGCAGCAACGGCGCCCTCTGCAGCTCCATGGACGGGGTGGTTGTGAGGCTGAAGTACTGAAAATATTTTGTTTTTAATGTTTTAGTTTCTAACTTTAGGAGTTCACCTGATATGAACATATTTATGTCTAATTAAATAACAACAACTATGGCAGGATTTATTGATGAATTTTTAAAAAGCTACGGTCCCGAAGTGACCAAACAGATGTCCAGCAACTTCAATGTTGACCAGGGCACGGTGCAGAAGCTGATACCGCAGCTGGCACCGCTGATCATTGCAGGGCTCAAGAAGCAGAAGGACACGCGGGGCGGTGATGAGAGGGTTGACCACATCCTTAACAAATACGGTGACTCGTCGGTGCTTAACAACATACAGGATCTGATAGCCAACAAGGCTCAGGCACAGGATGTTGACCCCAACCTGGGAGGTCTGCTCGGCGACGGTGGTGGCATGCAGGCAGCCATGGCTCTTGCCAAGAACATGAACATTGATGCCTCAACCATCATGAAGATGATCCCGGCGCTCTCACCGCTGATCCTCGGTGCGCTGACAAAGAAGCGTGACACCACCGGCAAGGGCATCTCAGGCGTTGGCGCTCTCCTCGATGCCGACGGCGACGGAAGCATCCTTGATGACGTTGCGGGCTTCCTGATGAAGGGAGGCACCTCGCGGACACAGAGCAAGGGAGTTCTCGGTTCACTTCTCGGCGGACTGACCCGTCGCAGGTAAAGCCAGTCGAGATGAAACAGCCGGTACTTTTTCTGTCTGTTCTTCTGGTACTCTGGATCGCCGGTGCATCATACTGGTACGTGTGCAAGATAAGGTGCGACTGCAAGGCCGCACCCCTTGCCCCGGCGGTGGAAGAGGTGCAGGCCTCTGCTGAGGCCAACGCCGCAACTGCAGCTGATGCCGCAGCCCTGACGGCTGAGCAGGCACTCATGGCCTCGGTGGAGGAAGCCAGGTCGTTTATCAGCGCAGCGGGAGTACAGAAGGGCTTCTTCCCTTCATCATCAGCCGAAGGTGATATAAGCGGAGTGAGTGATGAATACGTGCAGAAGCTGAAACTATACCTTGAAAACACCGCGTCAGCGAAAATCGAAGTGACCGGTCATGCTGACATCACTGGTCCCGAGCCCTTTAACCGTACGCTGGGCCTGGAGAGAGCGGGGTTCGTGAAGTCATTCCTGGTCAATGCAGGCATTAACGCGGAACAGATAGTGACATCATCCATGGGTTCATCCGAACCCGCAGCCCCAAACAATACACCCGAAGGGAGGGCCGCAAACAGAAGAACTGAAATCGAAGTAATAATCTAATCATCATGGCAGAACGATTTACAGCAGATTTGCTGTTCATAATCATTGCGCTGCTTGTTGCGGCGCTGTTGGGTTTTCTGATAGGGTACTACGTGGCACGCGGACGCGCCAGGAGAACAATAGCCACGCTGGAGGAGGAGAAGGCTGCGCTGGAGGCTAAGGTCCGCAAACTGGAGGCGGAACTGCGGACAGCAGAGACGGATAAGACATCGCTCCGTGGCGACATAAGGAGAATGGATGACGAGATCGCCAGCCTGAAGCTCACCATCGACAAGCTGGAGAAGGAGGAGCGGCTGCTGGCAGAGACTGCGGCAGTGCAGGCTGAAGAGACAGCACAACTCCATCCCGCGGCTGATGACCTGAGAGCTGTGCTGGGTATAGGCCCGAAGATATCAAGGCTGCTGATGAACCGGGGTATAAACACCTGGAAAGCACTTTCGGAGACTGCCCCTGACAGACTCAGGGATATTCTTGTCAATGACGGCGGTGAGCGCTTCCGCGTTCACAATCCCGAGACCTGGCCACACCAGGCCCGGCTGCTTCACGAGGGCAGATGGGATGAGCTGAAAGAGCTGCAGGGCAAACTCGAACTGTAGCTGCACGGCTCAAACTGCTGACTGAAGACTGAAGACTGAAGACTGAAGGCTGCCGACTGATCCTCCCGTCCGGGAGAAATGGGGAAAATTTGCTATATTTGTTGGGCTGCATGTGGAATAGCAATATTTTTCAATTCTAAAGAGGAGGATCAGATGAACTATAACGAAGATTTTTTATACCACCCGCGGAAGTACAACACCATTGAGCTGTGGAAGGATGTTACTGAGGAACAGTGGCGTGACCCGGCGTGGCAGAGGAAGAACTCCATCCGTTCCGTTGACCAGCTGAAGAAGGTCATCAGGCTCAACCCCCACCAGGAGGCTGAGGTCAGGCGGACCATCGGCACCATGAGGCAGGAGGGCAAGGAGCCTTTCAGGATCACACCCTATTATGCATCACTGATGCAGGAAGATCCTTTTAACCCCGTCTTCTTCGGCGAGGTGTCCAAAAAACGTCTTGACCCTGTCTTCTGGCAGAGTGTTCCCACCCCTGCCAACCTGATGTTTCCCGATGCCGGCGTTGAGGGAGCGATGAGCGAGGGGTCACGCAGCTACGGCGCTGTCTATCAGCGTTATCCGAACAGGGTGGCTCTCTTCGTTGCTGAAAACACCAGCTGTGCCTCATACTGCGTTCACTGCCAGAGAGCCAAGTCGCTCGATACCACAGCCGACGTCAACAGCCGGGAGGTAGACAAGGGTATCTTTTACATCAGCTTCAACAGCAACATCAACGAGGTGCTGGTCACCGGCGGCGATGCACTGATGATAAGCTTCAAGCGATTGAAATATATCCTCGAGGAGTTGAGCCGCATACCTCACCTGAGGGTCATCAGGATAGCCACCCGGGTGCCGGTGGTGCTGCCCATGCTGATCAGCGATGAGCTTCTGGAGATGATAAAGGTATCATCAAACAAGTACAACAAGGGAGTGCCCAAGTATGTCTACTTCATGACACACATCAATCATTTCCAGGAGGTTACAGCCGACCTGGCAGATGCGGTCAGGAAGATCACCACTCACGGTTTCACGATACGCAACCAGACGGTGCTTCTCAACCATGTCAACGACCACTATCGTACGCTGGCGGAGACCTTCAGACGCATGTTCTGGATCGGGGTACATCCCTACTACCTGCTTCAGTGTCACAAAGAGAAGGGTATCGTTCATTTCATAACCCCCATCCAGGTAGGCAAGATCTACATGAAGCACCTCCAGGGATGGATCAGCGGTATCACCGTTCCGCGCTACGCTGCAAACATCGAGGGCGGGGGAGGCAAGGTGGTGCTGATGCCGTCAGGGCACGACACCCTGAACCTCGACAGCGGCATTGACGAACAGATATCGGAGAGTTATGCCAACGTCTTTACCTGGGATCACAAGAAGATCTTAATGTACGAGGCCCTCGGAAGGGCTACCAGGGAAGAGTACAGTGAAGCCATGAAGATCATGGACAGTTTCATAGGCCGGAAAGGAGTCTTCCTGCCCAAGATCATCATCGTTGATGAAAAGGGCAATCATCTTGAGACTACAAACCGTACCAAACTGCCTACCTTCGAGAGGAGCAAGAAGGCGAAGCTGCTCGACTACGAGCTGTTCAATGCCGACATGCCTCTCACCAATCCGGTTGACGCTCATGATGAGATAGAGGCAGCCTTCAGCAAGTCAAAGTTCAATAAGTAACATGTTAACATAGCACAGCGAGGGCCGGTCAGTTGACCGGCCCTCATTTTTTGTTTCGCCGCCGTCCTGTGCCGCTGTCGCGGCTAAAAAAAGGTTACGGCTGACAGCTGATTTTTCTCCTGGCAGACTACTGCAGCGGGGTGACCACCTCGATCACCTCGGGCAGGTCCATCCCTATCCTTTTAAGGTGTTCAATTGTAGGTATGCCGTTGTTGTTCCATCCGCGGCGCTTGTAGACGGCATCGCGGAGCAGGTCGTACTGTTTCTCGCGGAACTCACGCGTGACCCTGAGCTTCTCCTCAATGGTCATGCCCTCCGGGTCAACGCCTATCTTCTCCTTCAGCTGGCTGTCATAACGCTCCTGACGCGACAGGTATTCCTCCTCCGTCACAGGTCCGCAGGCGCGGTACGGCTGGTCGTCATCCTTGCGCCTGCCGAAGCCGCGACGGATGTTGAACACCCTCTGGAAGTTGTATACCCGCTCGGAATCCTCTATAAGCCTGTGCTTGTTGAAATCTCTTCCTGTCACCGACTTATATATGGTTACGTAGTTGTCGACGTGCTCCGGCACCTTTGCAGGCTCGTCAGTCTCGGCGTTGTTCTCGGGTTCGACATCGTTCCACGGCAGCTTGCAGAGTCCCACCAGTCCGAACCATGTGCGGAACATAGGGAAGTAATGCAGTGCTTCGGCCTTGTTCTCGAATGTCGGGATCTGGTTGTTGACCATATCCATGAAGATGAGCCATGCCTCGTCATGCTGCGGGCCCTTGTTGGTCATGGCATATCCGCCCTGCTGTGCCAGCGATTCCTTCGACATGTACTGTGAGTATTCCAGACCCTTGTTCTCCATGCCAATATCCTGCATGAACTGCGGGTCTCCCCACCCTTTTTCAGCGAAGATCCTTTTCATGGCGCGGACGCCCTGACCGGCTATCAGGCCGAAGCCCTCGCCGCGGGCCACCTGGTGCAGCAGCTCCAGCGCCGGAGGCACATTACCGAAACTGAGCTCAAGCCCTCCGGTGCGATCCTTGTTCAGGATGCCGTTCTCCCAGCACTCCTGCATGAAGGCGAGGCTGGTACCCCAGGTGATGGTGCATATGCCGTAGGTGTCGCAGTAGAAGTTGGTCTCAATTATATAGCGCGGATCGAAGAAGCCGCCGTTGGAACCTAGTCCTGCCGCCGTCTCATACTCCGGTCCGTCGACGATGACCTTATGTCCCTTGTACGGTCCGGTGGCTATCTCATAGTCATCTATCGCCTTGGAGCATGCCATATTACAGCCTATCCAGCAACCGTCGGGAATTCCCTGGGTGAAGAAGGAGGTCCATACTGCCGAGTCGATCCGCGGCGCATCCTTATGTGACCCGAACTTGTAGTTATGCACCGGCAGGAGGTCATGATCGTCCATTATCTCCATCAGGTGTGCCGTACCCACCTGGCGCATGCGGCACTGCTTGTCGTCGAGCTCCCTCATCTCGCGGTTGAAGCGGCGTCCGCGCTCCTGTATCGCCTCCAGGTCAACGACGTTGTTGAGGTTGCCCTTGACACCCGGTATCTTGCAGACAATAGCCTTGATCTTTTTGTTGCGGAAAACGGTGCCTGTGCCCCCGCGACCGGCCTGCTTCATCCTGATCTTCTTACGCTTGCTGTCGTAAAAGGTGAAGTTGAGCATACCTATCAGCGAGTGTTCGGCAGCCGATCCCGTGGAGACTATACCGATGTTCCTCCTGTCCGACTCACCGTCGGCAAACATATCCGTAAGCTGCTCTGCCAGCACATGGCTGTCGAGAGCCTCGGCCGGCGCCTCAAAGATCTCAACGTAGTGATCAACGCCGTTGATGAAGATGATGACGTCATTGTCAGCCTTGCCCTGCAGCTCTATGGCGTCAAAGCCCGAGAACTTCAGGAAGGGACCAAAGAAGCCTCCCACGTTGCTGTCCATCACCGACTCAGTCTGCGGTGAGATGGTCACCACCAGCGACTTTCCGGTTCCTGAATACTGGGTGATACCACCTATCGGTCCGGAGGAGATAACGATCTCGTTCTCGGGATCACTCCATTTGGTGTCGGGCTTTGTGGCATCCCAGAGGTAACGCAGGCCGTAGCCTTTGCCGCCGATGAATTTCTCCTTCATCTCAAGAGGTACATCCTTCTCCTTTATCTCTGCAGTGCCCACATTGACATAGAGAGTCTTGTCGGTATAGCCCTTGTCGAGCGGTGTCCATTTGTAGTCCCATCTTTTCAGGAGCCTGTGCTGTGCCTTGAGTTCACTAATATCCATATTGTATTTATTAAGTTTATCAGAGTTGCTACCACAAATTAAGTGTATAAATATGCGCATTCTAATGATAATAGTCAATATGCAAGTTATTGCATGACGGGGAGATGTTTTCGTTTCCGGCCTGAAATGATAACTTTGCACGGATGAAGATAATCCTGAACAATGAGCCACTGACCCTTGAGGGTGACAGCATCACGGTTGAGAGACTGCTGGAGCTGAAGAAGTACACGTTCAGGATGAGGACTGTGAAGATCAACGGCCGGCTGATCAGCCGTGACAGCTACGGCAATGAGGTGATCCATGATGGCGATGATGTGAAGGTGATCTATCTTATGAGCGGCGGATGAGTGCATGTACAACCATTTACCGGATAAATAATTGAAGTCGGATTTCTGGCATCGGTTTTCACTGGCAGGCCTGCGCGACAGGATGCCTGCATGGATGAGAAACAGGTATGTCCTTACCATCCTGCTGTTCCTGCTGTGGATTGTCCTGCTTGATCCGAACAACCTGATATCGCGTGTCCGGGAGATTCGTACCCTCAACCGCCTTGAGAGGGAGAAGGAGTATTACATGAGCCGCATCGAGGAGGACCGCCGAAAGCTGAATGAGCTTCGCACCAGCGATGAAAACCTTGAGAAGTACGCCCGTGAGCAGTACCGCATGAAGAAGCCCGATGAAGATCTCTTCATCATAGTCACTCCCGTGGAGGAGCGCAGGATCCGCCGTGAAGGCAAGGAACCGAAAATAAAGAAGCCCGCTGCAAGGCGGGCTCCGGAGTCGTCACGCAACTGAGACTATTTCTTCTCTTTCTCTGCGTTGTATTTTTTGTTCAGTCCTTCAACCACCGCCTCGGTGATATCCATTGTGGAATCACTGTAGAGGATGGGGCCGGGAAACTGCCTGGCAAGGATATACTGGTAACCGTGCTCAGCGTTGAACTCAACCAGGTACTGGTTTATATACTCAAGCACCTGCCTCTGGGCTACAAGACCTTCTTCATTGAGGTTATAGGCCATCTCATCACGAAGGGCAATGAGGTTCTGCTGCTGCTGTGCGAGCGTCTGTTCCATCTCGGCAGCAGTGGCCCTGGTGATGAGTCCCTTCTGTGCCTTGTTCTGATAGTCCCTGACGTCACGGTCGAAGGCCTGTGACTTTGATGTCAGTTCTGCTTCGGAAGTTCTGGTCTTCTCCTCCAGTTCAGTCGACTTGTCCTGTGCCATATCGAAGCGGGCAATAACGGTGTCAAGCTCCACGAATGCTATACCGCTGGTTTGCTTAACTGATTCGCCCTCAGCCGCTTCAGTCGGAGTATTCCCGCAGCCGGGGGCAGCAAAGATTACAGCGACAGCCAGAGCCGATATTGTCAGGATGTTCTTTACAACAGATGTTTTCTTCATTTCAGGAATTAAATTACGGTTCAACAAATTGTTGCACAAACATACATAAATTTTAAATATGAACCCGCCACAGAGAATTTGTGAATGACCGGCGGCGGTTCAGGACCACCGTTCAGTCGGCAGTTTGAGCCGACGACGAAGGAGGAGGATCAGCCGCGCATCCGCCAGCTGGCGGATCGGGACGGCACTCTTCAGTCTGCGGCAAATTCGAAATTCGAAAATCGCAAATCAGAATTCCGGACAGGGTATTGCGTGAATCTTCTGTCCGCGTTTGATCTGCGAGGAGGTAAACGCATAGATGAGAGATATCTCGTATGCCCCGCCTGACGCAGTTATCAGGTTTGAGATTGTAAAGTCATAGCTGAGTCCTATATTGAGCTGGTCGGTCTTGATGCCTATCATTCCTATGATTGCATCGCCGGCCTGGGCCGAGACATCGCTTGTTGAGGCAAAGGGGATACCCCTGTACCAGACGCCGAACACCAGCGGATTCTTATAGTAATAGAATCCTATGTCTGACTGGAAGAAGTCGCCCTGGAACATCACGTTTGCTGCCACCGAAAGAACCTCCTCAAGCTTTTTCTTCAGCCTTCCGCGGCTGATAATCTGGAATCCCCCGAAGAGATCGACCTTGATCGGTATGGATGCATTGTCGCCCCAGAATGATGTGCGTGGCCGCAGCAGGTGGTCAACGGTAAAGCCTGCCCATATCTTTTCATTGTATGCCAGTGCCGATGCGGTAAAATCTATATCCGCCACATTGTCAAAGGGCGGCGGGGTGATGGGCGGCAGGGTGCCTCCGGTGGTTATCTGGCTGTTCCATACCAGTTTGGTGAGATCCAGTCCCAGGTATGTAAACTTGAAGTTCACCCCCGGCCTTATATGCCATTCGTCATTAATCTGTATGTCATAGGAATAAAGCAGCCCTATATTGGTGGTGCTCAGGTCTCCCGAGCCCGCCACGTCATAGGTTGCAAGGATACCCACGCCCGAGTTGAAGTTTGGAATCGCCTTGTCGAATGAAAAGCTGTAGGTATGGAACACCCCCGGTATTGAGGGCCACTGGTTGCGCCAGTTCAGCGAGAGACGGTAATCTTCTGTTGCCCCTGCAAATGAGGGTGACAGATACAGCTGATTGGCATAGAACTGTGAAAACTGGGGGTCCTGACCCGAAGAAAAAACAGACATCAGTAAAAAAATACTGATCAGATATTTAGTTTTTGCTGGCAACCCTAATCCTTTTATATTGTATAACGCATAACAAATTAGATAATTATACGGCTGAACTCAAGGAAGGTTGCATAAAATAAAGCCAACAATCAATCCTGCTGGCTATCAGTATATTAACAAATGAACGACAAGAATCTAAACTTCAAAAATTTATCAGGGTAACGTCGCCGGCCATAATTAATGGTTCTCCGTTCCTGTATGTGCCTCTCACCTTCCAGAGATATACTCCCGGGCTGCACAGCTGTCCTTTGTAGTAGCCATCCCACCCCATCATCGGGTCGTCACTTTCGAATACCAGGAGGCCTGTTTTGCTGTAAATCCTGAGCTCATAGGTTGCGATGCCGGAGGCCACCGGGTGGAACACCTGGTTAGCTTCGTCGGTCAGGCGGTTATAGTACCCGCCGGTAGGGCCTCCCCTGTTGGGCGTAAAGGCATTAGGAAACCTTATAAAGATGCCGTCGTCTGCAAAAACATCGTTGATAACCAGCGAGTCGGCGCAGCCGTATTCGGAGAAAGCCACCAGAGTGACATCGTAGTTACCCCGTCGTTCATACCTGTATTCAGGCTCAGCCAGCGACGAGAAGGTACTGTCACCGAAGTCCCACAGGTAGTTCACGGCACCTGTCGACAGGTTGATGAACTGCACCCTGTCGCCCTCGCCGGATATTGCACTCTGCCTGATCTCGAAATCGGCCCTGGGGTGCCCCCGGACATTTATCTCCGTCTCGGCGACGCTCCTGCCTCCCCTGGAGTCAGTGAGGGTGAGTGTCACCCTGTAGGTCCCGGGAAGGTCATAGATATAGTCGGGGTTGGTCTCCGTTGATGACCCGCCATCGCCGAAGTTCCATGACAGGCTGTAACTTTCGCAGGCATTGCACCTGAACCCGACGTGCAGCGGCACGCAACCCGATGTCACTGAGGTTTCCATCACTGCAGCGGTTGACGGTACAGATGAAAGAAGAGCTCCTGTCTCCTCCGGTCTGACAACACTGACGGTGACACCGGCAGCACTGCCCGTGGCTGTGAGGGCCTCATGCCGTTCAGAGGAAGAGAACGCTTCGGCCTCAACGGTGGCTTCTGCCCCGGTAACAGGCTTCTGTAACACCACCGGTATATCGCCGGCATCACTGCCGCCGTCACCGGCACTCGCGGGCAGCGGATTAACGGTGACTTCCTTTTGAATGCTTTCAACAGAAGGCGCCGGAATAAGATAAGGCTTCTGTTTATTGGGTGAGAGCAGAAGCATACCGGCGACAGTAAGTCCGGCAACGGCAAGAGTAACGTACCAGATGTTAAGGCGGACAGGATTGAACCGGAAGAACTCCCTGCGGCCGAGGCGGCGCATGACACGCTCCGTCAGGTTGCTTCCAACAGCCATCTCATTCTCCTCCAGCTTGTTGCGGAAAAGATCTTCAAGACCGTTATCTCTCTCTCCGTCTCTCATTTTCTCTTTACGTATATTTCCCTTTCAGCTTTGCCAATTCTCCCAGCTTGTATCTCAGTATGGCCCTGGCCCTGCTGTACTGTGATTTTGAAGTATTAACGTCAATGCTGAGCATCTCTGCAATCTCGTGGTGTTTGTAACCCTCTATGGCATAGAGGTTAAATACCATTCTGTACCCCGGTGACAGTTCGCCAAGCACCCTGCAGAGCTCCTCCGCACTGTAAAAATCCTCCTCAAACCCGGTGGAACCGCTCTCCTGGTTTACATAATCATCGATATCAGAGTGATGTTTGTGGCGCAGGTTCCTGTTATAATAGGTTATCGCCGTGTTCACCGTCACCTTTCTCAGCCAGCCCCTGAAAGAACCTGTACCAGAAAACTCACCGAGGTTGAAGAATATCCTCATGAAAGCCTCCTGGAGCATATCCTCAGCCTCAGGCCTGTCAGCGGCATATCTCATGCAGACACCCAGCAGGAACCCGGAGTAATTCTTCCAGAGCATCTGCTGTGCCTTCCTGCTATGCCTGAGACAGCCCTCAATGATATGCTGTTCACTCATCATCAGCTGAGCACATCATGAAGACAGGAGCCTTGGTCAAATGGTTGCACGGATCGGGATTTTTTCAAAATAAGTGAAAAAGTGTATTTAATCATGGATTGCATCTGATATAGGTCATTGAATTGTTGGATCTGTTGCAATTACTTTTGGAAACTGAATTACTGTGTGAAAACAAGATCCATGACAAAAATATTGCATCATCCTATACTTGACGTTCCCCGGGGGGAGGAGACCACCTTTAAATATAACGGCAAAGCCGTGAAGGGTATGAAGGGTTTCACCATAGCCGCGGCATTACACCAGGCAGGATTCCCGGTGCACACTCACAGTCTTGACAACCGCAACCGGAGCCTGGAGTGTGGCATAGGCAAGTGCGGTGCCTGCGAGATGCTTGTTGACGGTGTGGTGAAGCGCATCTGCATCACTCCTGTCGACAGCGTCAGGGAGGTGGCCGAGGTACCGGCAGGGTATCACTCCAACGGTGCGGTGAAGTCTGAGGAGCGTACCAGAAAGATTTACAGGACTACGGTGGCCATTGCGGGAGCAGGGCCGGCAGGACTGGCTGCCAGGGAGGTGCTTAACAGCCACAATGTGCCTAACCTGGTGATCGACAGCAATGAGCACATCGGAGGACAGTTCCTGATGCAGACCCACCAGTTCTTCTTCTTCGAGAAGGAGCAGCGGTTTGGCGGTATGAGGGGATTCGACATAGCAAAGATGCTTGCGGGAGAATCACATGAGGGTATCATGCTCAACTCCACAATATGGGATATCCTCGAGGGACAGCGGATAGCCGCCAAGAACATGCGCACCGGCGAGATCTTTTTCGTCGATGCCCAATACCTTATCGTAGCCACCGGGGCGGTGCCCTTCATGCCGGCCTTCGGCAACGACGACCTGCCGGGTGTCTACACCGCTGCGGTGATACAGAAGATGATGAACCAGGAGTTCACCCTCCTGGGGAAAAACGTACTGACGGTGGGTGCCGGCAACATCGGATACCTCACCTCCTACCAGCTGATGCAGGCCGGGGCGAAGGTGAAGGCCATCATTGAGGCGATGCCGTACGAGGGAGGCTTCCCGGTACAGGCCAACAGGGTCAGGAGACTGGGAATACCCGTTATACTGTCGCACACCCTTGTCAAGGCGATACCCAACAGCACCAACGACGGCATCTGCGGGGCGGTGATAGCCGAGAGCCTCGACTTCACCCCGGTGCCGGGTACAGAAAAGATAATTGACGGCATCGATGCCATCAACATATGTACCGGACTGATTCCTGATAACCAGCTCCTGATCAAGGGTCGCGAGGTGTTCGGCACGCGGGTCTACGCCGGCGGCGACGCCATGCGCATCGGCGAAGGTACCACGGCGGTGCTTCGCGGCAAGCAGGCAGCCATGGAGATAATACAGGAGATGGGTCTCCGCAGCAACTACAGCGAGTATCTCTCAATGTCAAAGGAATACATTGATTCCCAGCAACATCCGACTAGGATACTTGAGAAACCCGCCATGCCTGACGAGACACGGATGAAGGACAGGCCGTTTGTAATCATAGACTGTCTCTACAGCTTCGCCTGCAACCCATGCCAGTTCGCCTGTCCTCACGGAGCCATCATCAAGGAGTCGCCTGACACCGTGCCGGTTATAGACTACGAAAAGTGTACCGGATGCCTCAGGTGCGTATACCAGTGCCCGGGTCTGGCTATCTTCGGGTACAACACTGCAAGGGACCAGCTCTTCCTGCCCGTGGAGTATTTTGTTGAAGAGGGGACGGAGGTGTTTCTTGTTGACAATGACGGGAAGAAGGTAGGCGAGGGGATTATAGAAAAGGTGATGATGAAGCCCAACAGGACGAATACAGCAAGGGTCAGGGCTACCACCCCCGGAGGTATGGATATAGTGGCGGCGCGTGGTTTCATCGCGAAGGAGAGCTGGCCCGCGCCGGTGACCTTCACTCCCGCGGCCGAGATGGAGTCGAAGGAGTATGTGTGCCACTGTGAAGATGTGACTCTGGACGAGATCATGGCTGTCATTGGCGACAGGAAATACATATCTGTGGATGAGATCAAGCATACCACCCGTCTCGGGATGGGACCATGTCGCGGCAAGCGCTGCATCAAGAGGCTCTCGATGCTGCTCAGGCCTGCGGGGATAGAGCTGGTTGGCGATGCCACGCCAAGGGCACCGCTGTCGAACCAGATCTCCATGGGAGAGCTCCTGCCGCTGAGCAGGCCGGAGATCATCATCACCCCCGGTGAGCGCAGGAAGGTGAAGGTGGGTGCGCTGGTTGCCGGCGGCGGCATCACCGGCAGCGCGCTGATGCGATACATGGCAGAGGCCGGCATGAAACCCGTGCTTATCAACCACGACCGCGGTTCCTCATGGCGCAACATCGCCGGCGGCAGACCGAACTTCAGCGTGCCTGAGCTCTCCGAGATAGCGAGAAAGAATCATGAGATATTCAAGGAGTTGCAGAGGGTCGGCGAGACCAACTACCGCGAGATCAAATATGTAACCTTCGCCCATGACGATGCCATGATGAGCCAGCTCGAGGCCTCCCTGGCATGGTCTGACGGCGAGATGGTAATGCCTGCAGATTATGCCGCGAAGATAGCGCCGGGCATCAACCCCGGGCTGAAGAAGAGCTACATGGCGGCGTTGCTGACCAACGACTGCTGGCAGGCCACCCCCGGCAAGGTGATTGATTTGATAAGACATCTGGGAACCGTCGCCGGCGGCACCGTAGAGGAGGACAGCACCGTCACCGCGGTGAGCCGTAACGGGAATGAATACAGTGTCATAGTGCAGAACCACAGGGGCGGTTACGCAGAGTACGTGACACCCGTCTTCGTCAATGCCATGGGCGCTCAGGGCGAGGAGTTTGCCCGAAGCCTGGGCATCTATACAGGCACATACGGCGTGCGGCACCAGGCATTCATCACCCGGCGCCTGCCGATGATGGGACCGGGCAACACGCCGCTGCCGATGCTGATCGACCGTCGTAACTACAAGGGATTCATAGCGGTGTACGGGCAGCAGCTGGGTGAGACCGGACAGATAATAGGGTGCGCCTCGCCGGCGTCAGACCCCTCAGAGGCCGGACAGAACCTGAAGGCGAACAGCAGGGAGTTCATGGAGATAGTGTCGGAAGTATTTACTTCATGGCTGCCGGAACTTGCCTCCGCCGGATTCCAGTCGCTATGGAGCGGATACTACACCGAACCGAGGATGTACATCGATCCGGAGCTCGGGCTGTTTCTCGGGCTGCGCGGACAGGGTTACATGCTCGGACAGTACCTGGCGAAGCTCTATGTTGACAAACTGACGGGAAGAGAGGTTCCCTCCTACTTCAGCCGCCTGTCGCTCAAAGGCGACGGCCTGCCGGAGAAGGCATTCAAGTAGCGGCACGGGTGTTCCGTGTTTAGCTTTTTCATATATTTGAACTCCAAATTTTAAAAGCCCCCGGAGATGTTCAATAAGCTCATTGCCTCTATCCTGCCATACTTCCCGAAGAAGTTCATCTGGATATTTTCACGCGCCTACATCTCGGGAGAGAAGATGTCCGATGCAATGCGGGCCTCAAAGGAGCTCAACGATCAGGGGATGATGGTTACCCTCGATGTTCTCGGCGAATTCATAGAGTCACTGGATGAGGCCGAGGCGAACAAGCAGGAGTATCTCGACCTCATTGATGAGACGGAGAGGCAGGGCATAGACGGCAACTATTCACTCAAACCCACAAGCTTCGGCCTGCTGATAGACAAGGAGGCGTGTTACAGGCTTATGCGTGAGATAGTGGTGAAGGCCGCATCTTACAACAACTTCTGCAGGATAGATATGGAGGACTCGCCCTGCACTGACCTGGAGATAGAGCTCTATCGTCGCCTGCATGCCGAGTTCCCGAAGAATGTCGGTCTGGTGGTACAGGCTTATATGAGAAGGACATACAGTGACCTGGAGAAGATGCTCGACATGAACACCCCGGAGATACCGACTAACTTCAGGCTATGCAAGGGGATATATGTGGAGCCGGAGGAGATAGCATACAAGAAGTATGAGGAGATCAACATGCACTATCTCAGGGACCTGGAACTGCTGTTTAAAAACAGGGTATATGTCGGCATTGCAACTCACGACAGGCCGCTGATAGACGGTGCTTACGAGCTCATCAAAAAATATAACGTACCGAAAAACATGTACGAGTTCCAGATGCTCTACGGCGTCACCCCGAAGCTGCGCAGGAGCATCGTGGATGCCGGTCACCGGATGAGGGTCTATGTTCCCTTCGGAACGAAATGGTTCGGCTACTCAACCAGGAGGCTGAAGGAGAACCCGAAGATGGCCGAGCATATTATCAAGGCGCTCTTTTACAAAGGATAGTGAGTAGGTAATAGGCATTAGGCAACAGGCAGTAGTGGAAGGAATTAAGAATTAAGAATTAAGAATTAAGAATTAAGAATTAATTCATATTCAGGCATTTAGACTGCGACTGAAGACTGCCGACTGCCGACTGCCGACTGCCGACTGCCGACTGCCGACTGCCGACTGCCGACTGTAGACTGTAGACTGCCGACTGCCGACTGTAGACTGCCGACTGTGGACTGGCATCTACCTGACCGGCGCCTTAAAAATTAACGAGTCATGCATATTGCGGAGCCTCTCCAGCTCCCGGACGGAGATATAGGGTTTCGGGGGTTCCGGATCCTCGGGGG
>JAVEXM010000121.1:0-7241 GCA_034004025.1 Bacteroidales bacterium | reverse complement strand
ATAATAAAACCGGTCATCTTTTCAGAATTCTATTTTTATCGAGAAGAAGGCAGCTTTCATGAAGTCGTCTATAATGTCATATAGTCCGCCTTTCGCACCCGAATAGTGTTCAAGTCCGGCGCTCAGCGTCACCCCGTCAGCTGGTTTGAACTCCACCACCGGCATAAGGAGAAGGTCCCGCGAGGTGAAATTATACAGGACCGTCATTGACGGGATCAGTCTTCCGTAGAGGAGCTCTGCCTCAAACCTCAGTCCTGCAGAATGATAATACTCGTGCATCTGGTTGTTGTAGAGCCTTCCGAAAGCCTCCGTCTGCATACGTGTGAATTCAACCGGATTGAATCCCGGGGTGTTGAAAAGCTCAGCCAGGGCAGCCATGTCAGGCTCGGTACCTATGATGGGGTCATAGGGTGAGGGATAGAAGTCAAGTATCTTCTTTCCTGAATATTCAGCAGTGATCCTCACCGCCCCGGGTGTCCAGTCAAGACCCGCCACCCACTCGACCTGGGAAAAAGGCACCTCCTCGTTGCCCTCCTTATCCTCTATCGGGTCGCTCCATGCCAGGGCTCCCCGCAATACAACAGGGGAGACGACTGTCTCAAAGTCCAGCCCGGCATGGTTTATTATATAAGGCACGCCCGTGATGCTTATAATAGGGTTCATGGGGTTTGTATAGTCAGCCCCTGTGAGGGCGAGTCCGGGGTTCAGGTCAGGACCGTGGAAAAACTGTATCCCGGCGTCGAAGCCACCCAGCATGAAATCGCCCCTGAAGCCGTAGGAATGCAGTCCGTCAGCCGGATCGAGTCCGGCAGGCATCTCCAGGGTGATATTTTGCGGCAGCTCAAGAGGGGTGGTCATGAGCAGTGAAGGATTCCAGAAGGGTGTGGCAACAACCGACAGCCTGAACCGGGAGCCGGCATTGAGTGTCAGCTCACCAAGGAGGTTACCCATATCCCTGTCCTCAAAATCGGGACTCCTGTATATATAGTCTGTCGGATTGAACCTGGACAGAGGAGCAAACAGATCTGTTCTGCCCCATTTGACAATCTTCTTTCCCAGTGATATGCTCATGAACCCGTTATAATACATTCCCCATGCCTCTCTCACGGAGATGTCACTTACGTTATCGCCGAACTGCCGGCCCATCCTGACCCTGAGGTCAGCAAAGCCTTTGTAGTTGAGATTGTCTGTGGCAGTGAGTGTCACTGCCGCATCCGCGAAGGCAGCGTTTATATCATGTTCATAATCGCCTGTGCTGAGGTAGAGTCCTCCCCTCATAAAGCCTCCTGCAGTAAATTTCTTTTCCTGGGCAGTCATGGCAACTGGCAGTATCAGGAATAAGAGCGCAATAGAATAACATCTGACCATGCTTAACTTTTTTTTCAAAGGTCAGCATGATCAGTCATTTTATCGACCGACCCGCATGGTCAGGACCTCCGGATGAAAAGCAAGATGTGTTAACCGAGCGGACCGGACCCTTCAGGAGGGCTTTGACATCTCTTTACGGTAGACGCTGGGGGTCTTTCCGGTGTAAGCCTTGAAGAAGCTGTTAAATGTTGATTTTGAATTGAATCCGGCATCGTAGGCGATTGCCAGCAGGGTATAGTGCTGGTATTTCGGGTCGTTCATACGACTCAGCACCTCCCTGATCCTGTATTCATTGACGAATGAGAAGAAGTTACGTCCATGTTTTTCGTTCAGCACCTCAGTAATATGATGACGTGGAATTCCAGTCTTTCCTGACAGGTCATTTATGGTGAGGTCTCCGTCGAGAAACAGTTTCTCCTCATCCATTATCTGCAGCAGCCTGGTGAGATACTCCTCTGCCTGCTCCGGGCGGAGTCCGCTCCTGGCATACTTCTCCACCGATGAGGAGTCGTTCGCTTCATCCTCTTCGTACACCGGTACCTGGAAATCAAATATCTCAGGCTGCCGGACGGCGTAGAAGCTGTAAGCGAATGAAAAGAAAGTAATAAAGAAGAAGGTCATGACATAGGGATCAAAGGGGAGTAGTCCGGCAATGATTTTTATGCCTCCGAGAATAAAAACGACCACATACCCGCTGTAGAAGGTGATCGACAGTATCTTAAGCCAGTTAAGGGTCAGTTTAGCAGAGGTGTAGGATACCAGGTCGCGAAGGTGTCTCTGATGCTTGCGTATCTCAATAAAGGAGAGGATGCTGTAGACTGTCACTGAAAGGAAGAATATGACACTGTAGACAATTCTTAGGGGAATAAACCTGTCAGTCACCAGGAAACCGGTAAGATCATCGAATATCGGCTCTTCGCGGAAGATTACCGAGACGGCAAAAAAGACCAGAAAGGGAATGAAATGGAGTACATGCCAGGAGGAAAACCGTCGTAAAGGCACGGTCATATGGCGTACGTAGAGAAACAGTAGAGGTCCGTATGTCAGTGAGATGAAGGGGAAGGAATACATGTCGAGCACCGTACGGTTTATAAGTGCAAATATCATCTCAATACAGAAGAGAAAGAGCCATGCCGTCATGATCCTGCTTGCCGTGCTGTAGGGCCGTCTTGTTGCCATCAGCAGTCCTGCAAAGAACGACTGGGATATGCCTATAAAGAGAACCGGTAAAACAAAGTCCATGATTCCATAATAATGGGTAAAATTAACAAAAGGAAGAAAAAATAGCTACTTTTGAGTTACATGAAGCAAACATAAAAGACTGAGATGAGCATTTTACTAAACTCCGGGTCAAAGGTGATCGTACAGGGGTTCACAGGCAGTGAAGGCACCTTCCACGCAAGTCAGATGATAGAGTACGGCACACAAGTCGTGGGTGGCGTAACGCCAGGCAAGGGCGGGCAGACTCATCTCGGGCTGCCGGTCTTCAACACCGTCAGGGATGCCGTGAAGGTCACCGGTGCGGATACCTCCGTCATCTTTGTCCCGCCGGCATATGCTGCGGATTCCATTATTGAGGCTGCCGAGGCAGGCATAAGGCTGATTGTGACAATCACTGAAGGCATTCCCACCTCTGAAATGGTGAAGGTCAAGTTAATCCTGGGCGGGTATGATACGGTGCTTATCGGACCCAACTGTCCGGGGGTGATCACGCCGGGAGAGGCCAAGGTAGGCATCATGCCCGGTTTCATACATATGAAGGGCAGGGTAGGGGTTATCTCACGGTCCGGTACCCTGACATACGAAGCTGTTGACCAGCTCACTAAGCTGGGCCTCGGCCAGTCTACCTGTGTGGGCATAGGAGGCGATCCTGTCATCGGATCAACCTCCCTGCAGATACTGAAACTGATAATGGAAGACAAAGATACAGATGCTGTTGTTATGATAGGTGAGATAGGAGGAGTGATGGAAGCGGACGTATCATACTGGGTCAAAGAACACGGAACGAAACCCGTGATAGGATTTATTGCAGGGCAGACTGCTCCCAAAGGCAGGAGGATGGGGCATGCCGGGGCCATCATAGGAGGAAAGAACGACACGGCAGAGGCCAAGATGAAGATCATGGAGGAGTGCGGTCTGCATGTTGTCAGGTCTCCGGCCGACATAGGAAAAACCGTGGCAGAAGTGCTGCGTAAATAATTTTCTATATTTGTGCCCAAAATTCATTCAGATGCGACTTACATGAGCAGCAACCCCATACGGTTGTGATTGATTAGCTCCATGTAAGTTCCATTAGACCAATAAAATAAGAATCAATCTGATGAAACTACTGGAAGGAAAAACAGCTGTTATCACAGGCGGATCAAGAGGCATAGGCAAGGGCATAGCCCTGCGTTTTGCTGCTGAGGGAGCCAACATTGCACTCACCAACATCATTGACAACGAGGAGTTTGCAGATGCGGTGAAAGAGATAGCCGCACTGGGGGTAAAGGCTAAGGGATATGTATCGGATGCTTCGGTATATGCTGATGCCGAGAATGTCATCGATGAGATAGTTAAGGACTTTGGCAGGGTAGACATACTGGTCAACAATGCCGGCATCACCCGTGACACTCTTCTGATGAGGATGACGGAGGAGCAGTGGGACCAGGTTCTGACTGTGAACCTTAAGTCGGTCTTCAATCTGACGAAGGCTGCCATCAAGCCGATGATGAAGCAGAAGTCCGGCTCTATCATAAACATGAGTTCGGTAGTGGGTGTAAGCGGCAACGCGGGGCAGTCGAACTACTCAGCCTCCAAGGCAGGCATTCTCGGGTTCACCAAGAGTGTTGCCAGGGAGCTGGGCTCGCGTAGTGTCCGTTGCAATGCCATAGCTCCGGGTTTCATACTTACCGAGATGACCGGCAAGCTGCCGGAAGATGTGAAGAGCGAATGGATATCAAAGATACCGCTGCGGCGCGGCGGATTGCCTGAGGATGTGGCCAATGTGGCACTCTTTCTGGCATCGGATCTCTCCTCTTATGTGACCGGTCAGACCATTAATGTCTGCGGCGGTATGCTGATGTAAAATAGTTTTGATTTGAATTATTTATTATATTTGCACCGGCAGGGCGCTATTCCCTCAAGCACGAGGAAATGCAGCGAGACATAATTATTCCACACTTATTTCTTACGCGCCCTGCTTTTTTTATTGTATATATGCCTCCTTAGCTCAGTGGTAGAGCAGCTCACTCGTAATGAGCAGGTCGTGGGTTCAACTCCCATGGGAGGCTCTGGGGGGGCAGTTTTCAGTCGGCAGTCGGCAGTCTTCAGTCGGCAGTCGGCAGTCGGCAGTCTTCAGTCGGCAGTCGGCAGTCGGCAGTCTTCAGTCGGCAGTCGGCAGTCTTCAGTCGGCAGTTTGGGGCTCCGATAACGGAGGAGACTCAATCCCGACTACGAAGTGTCGGGAAGGCAGTAGGCAGTAGGCAGTAGTGATAATTATAAGCGGGAGTAGCTCAGGGGTAGAGCATCAGCTTCCCAAGCTGAGGGTCGAGGGTTCGAATCCCTTTTCCCGCTCAGACAAAAAGCCCCCGTCCGCCAGCTGGCGGATCGGGGGTTTATTGATTTACACAGACCAACTCAGGCTTGCCTGAAGGAGGGATGTGGAAATCAATAAAGAACGCCACGACAGTGGCGCTTTTTGTCTGAAAGCATCCCACTCAGGGAACGCTGAGCCAAAGGCGAAGCAATCCCTGATATAATAGAACTTCAAGATTCATATTCAGGTAGGGGACAGAAGGATCATAAAGAACGCCACGACAGTGGCGCTTTTTGTCTGAAAGCATCCCACTCAGGGAACGCTGAGCCGTCCCTGTTTGATCAACATACACCTTATCAGGTTATGTTCACCTCAGAATTTTCCGAGCAGGGAAATAATATCTGCTTCAGGATCGACAGATAGCTTTTCATTGAAATTTTCATTGATAAGTTTCTGCTTTTCCGGAAAAAGCTTTCTCAACGCCCTGCGGGTCAGCTGAACCCGGTAAAATACCGAGTCACCGCCCTGAATATAATATTTGGTGACAGGTTTGAATTCGTCATACCGTTTATCAGGTCCGTATGCTCTCTCGTAATCTGCTTTCACAAATACTTTGTCGGGAATCTTGATGAACTGTGGATAACTCTCATTCAGGATCTGGTAGAATCTGTTACCATCCGGCTTTTTGTCGAATACAATAGCCTCTGTGGTTTTGAACAGCAAATCTTTTCCGTCATAATGGAAAACAAGTTCAGCAATATTGTCAGATTTGATCTCCAAAAGTTCTCCGCCGGAGCGTTTTACGAAGAGGAGCGAATTCTGCACCACGTTAATGTCACTTTCAATATCGACATACTCTTCTACCCCCCTGATCAGGATAGTAGAGGAGACAAGAGTGTCAAACAATCTGGGCGTACCCTTTACACCCTCATATCTTGGATCATAAGATACTGTCGTAGTGTATGTAGTAAGAGTCTGCAATACCTCGAGGTTAGCCTGATTCGTCGCTGAGACCTCCTGGCCAGAAGAGCGCTGTGCATTCACCATCATGAAACACAGGACTGACATCATAATTATTTGGTACCGTCTCACTTTTTTTCTTTCAAGTTATGCAATTCTTGCGGTTTATCGATCTTTGCACCGCATTTTTTACAGTATAAAGCATCGTCATCATGCCTGTCATACAAGCAGTTCTGACATACCTGGGTGTTGTCGCGTACCGGGTGCCTGATCATCTCTGAGGTTATTATCCCGGTGGGAACGGCTATGATGGCATAACCCAGTATCATCACTATGCTGGCCAGAAACTGTCCCAGGCCTGTCGTCGGAGAGATATCGCCGTATCCTACTGTCGTCATCGTCACAATAGCCCAGTATATGCTTACCGGTATGCTTGTGAAGCCATTATTCTCGCCCTCGATCAAATACATTACTGTCCCAAAGATCACCACCAGGGTAAGGATCACCGAGATGAACATGAATATCTTCTCACGGCTGCGGTAAAGGGCCACAGCCAGGGTCCGGCCGGCAGAAGTATAGCGACTGAGCTTGAATATGCGAAAAACCCTCAGCAGCCTGACAGCCCTGATTACCATCAGACTCTGTCCGCCGACAAAGATGAGTCCCAGGAAACTGGGCAGAATGGCAAGGAGGTCGATGATGCCAAAGAAGCTGAAGATATACCTGAAGGGCTTGCTCAGAACATAGATCCTTAAGATATATTCGATCAGAAATATAGCCGTTATGATCCACTCCGCCGTGTGGAGGATCAGGGCATACTTCTCACGCACAGAGGTGACACTGTCAAGAAGCACCAGGAAAATACTGGTAAAGATCAGTACAATGATCACCAGGTCAAAGGTCTTGCCTTCAGCTGTGTCAGCTTCGAATATTATATCATATAACCTGTTCTTGTTCAGTTTCATTGGAGAAATATCTCATCGATTACAGACAGCCATTTCAATTGATCTCCGTCACCGGCATTGTTCAGAACTGCCTCAGCAGGGCAATCCGCTTTTCAATAGGCGGATGGGTCATGAAGAGGGAGCTGAAGCTGAATGAGACCGGTCTCTCCTTTTTTGGCTGGGGGTTATCAATAAACATCTGGGCCACATCGTTTCGTCTTACTGCTTCTATCAGGGGATCGGCAGAGATCTTTTCCAGGGCAGAGGCCAGGGCGAGTGGATTTTTGGTCATCGTTGCAGAGCCGGCATCAGCCATATACTCCCTCTGCCGTGAGATGGCGAACCTGAAGATGGATGATAGAAAATAGCCAACTGCGGCCAATAGAAGTGCGATGATGACAACCCGTCCGTCTTTCTAGCCCCTGCTACCGCCGCTGAACCTAACTGAACGA
>JAVEXM010000120.1:5407-7281 GCA_034004025.1 Bacteroidales bacterium | reverse complement strand
AGACGGGGCTGCCGCAGATGAGTTACGAAGAGCTGGAGGCCAGGGTGCTGGCAGCCGACAGCCGGGGGTTTCAGATAGGGATACATGCCATCGGGCCGAAGGCCAACAACTGGATACTGAATGCCTACGATAAAGCTCAGGATGTCAATGGCATACGTGACAGCCGTCACCGCTCGGAGCATGCACAGATACTTACGGAGGAAGACCTGCCCCGGTTTGCCCAGCTTGGCGTCATAGCCTCCATGCAGCCCACCCACTGTATCACCGACAAACGGTTTGCGGAGAAGCGCATAGGCACAGAGCGAAGCCGATGGGCCTATGCCTGGAAGAGCCTGGCTGACAGCGGGGCGCAGCTGGCATTCGGAACCGACTATTCCGTGGAACCGCTGAACCCGATGGAGGGGCTTTACGCCTCAGTGACAAGGAAGGACCGCAAGGGAGAAGAGGGCGACGGATGGTTCCCGATGGAGAAGATAACCATGGGCAAGGCCATAGAATATTACACCCTGGGTGCAGCTTACGCCCAGTTCATGGATGACAGGAAGGGTATGTTGAGGAAGGGCTATTTAGCAGACATAACCATCCTCTCAGAAGATATCCTCGATATCAGCGAGGAGATGATTATGTCCGTAAAAACTGACTATACAATCGTTGACGGAAAGATAGTCTTCGAAAGAAACAGATAAAAATCTACTTCGTCTGGTCGTCAATGGTTGCTCCGGGAGCATTCTTGGCGACAGATGCAATGCCGTTGTCACAGCTGGCCTGAGCCTCATACATTTCGCTCTTGCCGATAATCTGGCCGTTTGTTGCTTTCAGGTTAAAATAGAATTCCCCGTTCTTGGCTACTTTTGCGTCGAACCTCTTGGGGTCGGCAGCATTCTTCATAACCGACTTAACGCCGTTCATGCATGAAGGTTTTGATGCGTAGCCTTCACTGGCCAGTATTACCTGACCGTTGCCGGCAAGCAGGTTAAACTGAAATTCACCGTTCTTTCTTTTCGAGATAACAAATTTTCCCATGATTACTAAATTTATTTAAAGGTTAACTTTGTCGTGTCGTTTTCAAATATACAAAAAAACTGTATCAGATTTATCAAAGGGAGTTTTTATGCGAATAGATATCATAACCGTACTGCCCGAACTGCTTCGCAGCCCGTTCGGTGATTCGATCATCAAACGGGCACGGGAGAGGGGTGTGGTTGAGATCAACATCATCAACCTCCGTGATTATTCAACCGACAGGCACAGGAGTGTTGACGACTATCCTTTCGGAGGGGGAGCAGGTATGGTAATGATGATTGAGCCGGTCTACAACTGCATCACGCATCTCACCTCACAGCGGCACTATGATGATATCATTTATACATCTCCCGACGGCGTCTCCTTTAGTCAGCCTATTGCCAACGAGTTGTCTGTGAAGGAGAATCTCATTATCCTTGCGGGTCACTACAAGGGTGTGGATCAGCGCATCAGGGACCGTCTCATTACGCGTGAGATATCGATAGGAGATTATGTACTTACCGGGGGCGAATTGCCGGCTGCCGTCATAACGGACGCCATTGTGAGGCTTCTGCCGGGCTCCATCTCAGATGCCGAATCGGCCCTCTCCGACTCATTCCAGGATGATCTGCTTGCGCCGCCGGTTTACACCAGGCCTGCAGAGTTCAGGGGTTGGAAAGTACCTGACATCCTTCTGGGAGGCAACACCGGGGAGATAGAGAAGTGGCGTTTTGAGGAGTCGGTCCGGATCACCCGTGAAAAGCGGCCGGGACTACTCGGAGAAGAAACATGATCGTTACTTTTCTTTTTGTCGAAAAAGCTTTGTAACATTGCCACCCTGCTGACAACACTATAAAACAAAACGATATGAA
>JAVEXM010000120.1:0-5307 GCA_034004025.1 Bacteroidales bacterium | reverse complement strand
ATGAAACCTCACGATTACATTGAGAGAGAAGAGAAGTACGGAGCACATAACTATCATCCCCTGCCGGTGGTTCTTGACCGTGGTGAAGGGGCTTATGTCTGGGATGTGGAAGGCAAGAGATATTATGATTTTCTCTCGGCCTATTCAGCCGTAAACCAGGGCCACTGCCATCCTAAAATAACTGCAGCGCTGATTGAGCAGGCGCAGAAACTAACGCTTACCTCCAGGGCCTTTTTCAACTCGGTGCTCGGGGAATACGAGGAGTACATCACAAAATATTTCGGTTATGACAAGGTACTGCCTATGAACAGCGGTGCCGAGGGTGACGAGACAGCCCTGAAGCTGTGCCGCAAGTGGGCATATCTGAAGAAGGGCATCAGCCAGGACAAGGCGAAGATCATCGTCTGCGAAGGCAACTTCCACGGACGCACCATCACCATTGTTTCAATGTCTACTGACCCGGATGCGCGCAAGGATTATGGCCCCTTCACTCCCGGATTCATCACCATACCCTATAATGACATTCCGGCGCTGGAGAAGGCCCTGGAAGATCCTGACGTAGCGGGCTTCCTCGTGGAGCCGATACAGGGTGAGGCAGGTGTCTTTGTGCCCGATGAGGGATATATCAAAAAGGCCTACGATCTCTGCAAGAGCAGGAATGTACTGTTCATTGCCGATGAGGTGCAGACCGGGCTGGCCCGTACGGGAAAGCTACTGGCATGCGATCATGAGAGTGTCAGGCCTGACATTCTTATTCTCGGCAAGGCGCTTTCCGGGGGAGCGATGCCCATCTCCGCAGTGCTGGCTGATGACGAGATCATGTTAACAATCAAGCCGGGTGAGCACGGCTCCACTTTCGGAGGAAACCCACTGGCCGGAAAGGTTGCAATAGCAGCACTGGAGGTGATCAGGGAGGAGAAGCTGGCTGAGAGGGCTGAAAGGCTCGGGAAAATTTTCCGCGATGAGATGAAGGCTATTAAGTCGGATATGATAGAGCTGGTACGCGGCAAGGGGTTGTTAAATGCCATCGTCATCACGCCGAAAAACGGCAAGGAGGCGTGGGATGTATGCCTGGCCATGATGGAGCTGGGCGTGCTGGCCAAACCGACTCACGGGCACATCATCAGGTTTGCACCGCCGCTGGTAATCACAGAAGAGCAGCTTCGTGATGCCATCTCACTGATAAAGAAAGCTTTGCTTCAGTTTAGCTGATTTTGTGAGGCCCTGGCGGAGTATTGTAAATATCACCCCGCCCGGATATTAAAAGAATGCTATTTTTACCGGCACTAAAAATGAACTATGAGAGTTGTTTTCATATTATGTGCTGTCATTGTCATGGCTGGCTGTGCCGGTACCGGCAAAAACGCATCCATAACGACTGAGGAGCTGACCCAGATCACCGGGCAGCTTGCTTCTGACAGGTTTTTCGGCAGGGGTACCGGTACAGGAGGCGATTCGCTTGCAGCGCTCTTCATAAGGAAGGAACTTGAGAAAGCCGGAGCTGATCCTTTTCTGGAATCGGGGTTGCAGCCCTTCAGGGTGAATGTGGCTGTTGAGCCGGGCAAAGACAATCGTCTGGCAATCGACGGACAGGAGTTTCTGACCGGCACAGACTTCATGCCCCTGGCACTCTCTGCAAACTCTTCCCTGTCGGCTCAGGTGGTCTTCTGCGGGTATGGCCTGTTGCCTTCGGGTGACACGCTTCACCGGGATGACTTTACCGGCCTGGATGTAACTGGCAAATGGGCTCTTGTGCTCAGGGGCTATCCCGAGTCGGACCCTGCTTCGGCAGGCTACGGATCCATCAGCACTGACCGGATCAAAGTACTCAATGCCAGGGAAAAAGGTGCTGCCGGTGTTCTGCTGGTGTCAGGTGAGAAATGGGATGTGGCTGACAACCTTGACAAACCTTCACGCAGTGAGTCACGTGCCGGAGTGCCTGTGCTGCAGATCAGGAGAAGCGTTGCTGACTCGATACTTAAAGGCTCGGCAGCAACCATAAAAGAGCTCGAAGAGAAAGCGGTTGATTCAAAATCCGCCGCAGGATTGATAACGCAGACCACGGTTGATGCCGAAGCGGATGTGGAGAAGAGGGAGGCCATCACCTCCAATGTGGTCATGATGCTTGAGGGTGACTCAATGCCGGGCGAATATGTGTTAATAGGAGCTCATTACGACCATTTGGGAATGGGGGGACCGGGCTCTTCAAGCAGGGTCCCCGATACCGTGGCAATCCATTACGGTGCCGACGACAACGCCTCAGGAGTAGCCCTCATGATCGAGCTGGCCGAGAGGCTGGCCGCAGAGAAGGCGGGACACGCAAGGAGTATCATCTTCGTTGCCTTCTCCGGTGAAGAGATGGGACTTCTGGGGTCAAAGCACTTTGTTGAAAACATGGGTATTGACCCATCTGCGGTCAACCTGATGATAAACCTTGACATGGTAGGACGGATGAAAGAGGGGAACGGGCTTCAGGTTGGCGGAGTGGGAACGGCCACCGGCCTCCGCGATACTGTGACATCATACAGTGACACAACTACAATAAGGCTCTCCTTCACATCTGAAGGTTACGGTCCTTCTGACCATTCCTCCTTTTACGGAAAAAATATCCCTGTGCTCTCATTTACCACCGGTGCCCATCTCGATTACCATACTCCTTCAGACACCCCTGATAAGCTCAACTATACAGGGATGGTAAAAATAGGTAACCTATTGACAGACCTGGTATCATGGGCGGCGAACAGTTCCTTCAGGCTTGCCTTCACTGAGGCGGGGCCGAAGGAGCCGTCGGGTCCTATGGGCCGCAGAAGGGGTGTCACCTTCGGCATCATGCCCGATTTTGCCGGCAATGTGACGAACGGACTGAGGGCTGACTTTGTCACGCCCGGTAAACCGGCCGCACTGGGTGGGATGGTGAAAGGTGACATCATCGTGGCTATAGATAGCAAGCCTGTCTCAAATATCGAGGATTACATGTTCAGGCTGAACCAGCTGAAGCCCGGCCAGACGGTTTCTGTTGAGGTCATCCGCAACGGAGCCCGTGAGCTATTGATCATTCAGTTATAACAATATATCAGCTTATTTGACATGAAAAACTTTCTGTTCTGGACCATAGCCGTGATGATTACAATCGCCGCTGCAATATACCAGAGGACGACAGGACCTACGTATCCATACAGGACTAGAGCGACAATTGACGGAACGGAGTATTCGTTTGCGCTCAAACGGAGCCAGACAAACACCCATCCCTGCATGATAAAGCTTGAGGTGCCTGGGGAGGTGACGGGTGAGATATTTTACCGTCGACTGAAGATGAATGAAGAATGGACTGCTGTGGAGATGAAGCATGACGGTGAGCACCTGGCCGGTGAGCTTCCCTCCCAGCCTGCCGCCGGCAAGCTTGAGTATTACATTGTTTTGAATGCTGCTTCGGGGAACGAGACCACTGTAATGAAGGAAAAACCAGTGGTTATCAGGTTCAAGGGTAACGTACCGGCAGTGATAATGTTACCGCATATTCTCATCATGTTCTTTGCCATGCTCCTGTCAAACCTGGCGGGTCTTACCGCTGCTTTCGGCCGCAGCGAGCAGAGGAGGTACGGCCGTTGGGCCTTATGGCTGCTGCTGGCCGGAGGGATGGTGCTGGGGCCGCTGGTGCAGAAGTATGCATTCGGTGATTTGTGGACAGGCATCCCGTTCGGTTGGGACCTGACAGACAACAAGACGCTGATTGCCGTTGTTGTATGGATCTTTGCAGTTTTCATGAATCGCAAAAAGGCGCGCCCGGGTTACACCATCGCCGCAGCGGTGATCCTGCTGCTCATCTACTCAATACCGCACAGCCTTTTCGGGTCAGAACTCGACTTTGCCACCGGTACCGTTACACAGGGTTAAAAAAAATTTTTATCCTGTTGCTGCTTTTTTCTACCTTGGATGCAGCATTAACGCATCCCCTTCGTCATTGAATTGAAGAGTTCAAACTGATGGGTGCAGCGTCAAACATACTTAAACAAGATCTTGAATTAAGAATGGGAAATGTTGAAGCAGCATTCAGGAACATACACCAGGACCTTATAGACGGGTGCCGGGATGGTGATCAGAAGGCTCAGTTCCAGGTTTACAAGCTCTATTACAAGGCTATGTACAACACCAGCCTGAGAATTGTGAACGACAGCATGGAAGCTGAAGATGTTATGCAGGAAGCGTTCCTGTCAGCCTTCGAAAAGATAAACACCTATTCGGGAACAGTCAGCTTCGGCGCCTGGTTGAAGAGAATAGTGGTAAACAGGTCACTTGATGTCCTGGGAAGGAGAAAAGCGATCTTTGAAGAGCTTGACGGTCATGACGGAATCCGTGACGACAGCATTGAAGATGCAGAATACAAGGAGGAAACGGAGACCAGGGTGGAAGAGGTCAAGGCGGCCATTGAGCGGCTTCCGGAAGGATACCGCGTGATACTCTCTCTCTATCTCATTGAAGGTTACGACCATGATGAGATAGCTGAGATGCTCAACATCTCAAGCAGCACCTCGCGGTCACAGCTGTCGAGGGCAAAGCAGAAGCTGGTGAGTGAAATGAAGAAAGGAAAGATAAAAGAATAAGGATATGAACAAACTTGAAGAGATAATCAAAAGAGGAAGAGGTGAGTTTGACGACCGGGAGCCGTCAGACGGCCACTTCGAGAGATTCAGCTTTAAGCTTGCCACCAGGCTGCACGCCGGAAAAGCAAAGAGGAGCATCATGCCCTACCTGCTCAAGGCTGCCGTGGTCACGCTGCTGGTTACCCTCTCGTCGCTCTGGACCTTTGACCACTTCGTAAGGCCAAACCTCAAGAAGCAAATGACCCTCAGTGAGGTCTCTCCCGAGTACCGTGAAGCAGAACGCTATTATGTGAGACAGGTGAACCTTATGGAGAATGAGTTCACATCGCTTGACCTCGGCAACCCTGAACAGAAGGAGATGCTTATGAATGAGATGGCAGCGATGGACTCAGTCTATACGGAGTTGCAGAAGGAGCTCAGGGCCAATCCTGACGACCAGCGGATCATTGACGCCATGATAAGTCATTACCAGACCAAGATAGAAGTCATGAGTTATTTACTCGACCAATTGAGACAGATAAAAGCAGAAACCGAAAATCCAGTCAGCCATGAAAAAGTCATTATTTAACAGGAGAGTCGCGACATTAGCGCTGTTGCTTTGCGCCGTCACTCTGACAGCCTCCGCAATAGAGGTCAAAAAGGAATTCCGCAGGGAGAAGGCACCCACTGACAACACTACCCTGCAGGTCATTAACAAGTTCGGAGC
>JAVEXM010000016.1:21415-35147 GCA_034004025.1 Bacteroidales bacterium | reverse complement strand
CGCCTGCTTCACTCCCGGAAATGGTTTTTCTATTGTTTTTATGATGAATCGTTCCCACTGACCTTTGAGGGCATCAATATTTAGTTTCTTTTCTTCTACTAATTTATTAATCAAAGGATTCCTGCCTGCGGTGGCAATGATTATCATATTGCTGCACTGAAAATTTTCTACAGCTGAAACTACAGGTCTTTTCGCCGAAACCCTTTCAATGTCATGTGAAAGAAACTCTGCAGATTTCTTAATTAATATGTTTCCCGACGTATCATATACAATACCAGCTACTTCTGCTTTACTTACTATTGTATAATAACTGGCTTTTTGGTCAGTCTTAAACTTCACGTTTATTTGTGAGTACGACAGATGCGGCAATAATAACAAGAGTAATAATAATTTCTTCATTCCTTAAAGTATGTATCAGTTCATTAAGTAAAGGTAGTATTAATGTGAATCTATTTTGTTTGAGGTATCTCCTTAAAAATACCCGCAACTCACATCTATATTGACAAAAAGAAAACATTCCTTCCCTGGTTGCATTTTTTGTTCACCATCCGGGTAACTTCGGCAACCGGCTGATTTCACTCTGCCCTCACCCCCGCCCACCCCGGAATTTTCCTTATATTTGAACTGACTGAGATACTCAATAAGCTCGTTTAACAGCTCATCCCTCAATAACTGCATGGCAATGAAATATGAAGACTTCCTCGTCCGGACCCTCGGCAAGGGCAACGTGACCTCCCCCCTGAAACAGAACCGCAAGCCCGGAAGCCCGGTGTACAAATTCGTCAGTGATGACGACAGGGTGCTCTACGATGTTTCACTGGAGAGTTTCAACAGGTACCGCGAGAACGGTCAGACACCCATCTCGTTCGAGAAGGCAGGCCCGAAGGATAAGATCTTCTTCGAACCGGCAAAAACCAAGGTGGGTATTGTGACCTGCGGAGGACTATGCCCCGGACTGAACAACGTCATACGCAGCCTGTTCAACCAGCTTTACTACAGGTACGGCGTCTCCAGGATTGTGGGTATCAGATACGGCTACGAGGGTCTTAACTGCGACTACAACCATCCGGTGATTGAACTCACACCCCAGATGGTGAGCTATATCCACCTCACCGGCGGTACCATTCTCGGTACGTCTCGCGGCCACCAGGAGGTAAGCAAGATGGTTGACACCATAGAGATAATGAACCTCAATATCCTCTTCTGCATCGGCGGCGACGGCACCCTGCGCGGCGCTCATGCCATTCATGAGGAGATAAAAAAACGAAACCTGAAGATAGCGGTGGCAGGCATCCCGAAAACAATTGACAATGACATAGACCTGATACAGAAATCATTTGGGTTTGAGACGGCCTTCTCCATTGCCAATGATGTTATCAGACATGCTCATAACGAAGCTGCCGGAGCCTATAACGGCATAGCACTGGTCAAGCTGATGGGACGGGAGTCGGGGTTCATAGCCGCCAGCGCTGCCCTGGCCATCCAGGAGGTCAATTTCGTGCTGGTGCCGGAGCTGCCTTTTGACCTCCACGGTCCCATGGGATTCCTGAGCGTGCTGCGCAAGCGTCTGGAGGAGCGACACCATGCCGTCGTTGTCGTGGCCGAAGGAGCAGGCCAGGATCTGTTCGAACCGGAGAACCAGGAGAAGGATGCCTCCGGTAATCTCAAGTTAAGAGACATCGGTGTATACCTGAAGCAAAAGATAAAAGAGGAGTTCACGGCCGCAGGCTTCCGCCATTCAATAAAATATATTGACCCGAGCTATATAATCCGCAGCGCTCCTGCCATCGCCAACGACAGTAAGTTTTGCAGCCTACTGTCACAGAATGCCGTACATGCCGCTATGGCCGGCAAGACCGACTTTGTGGCGGGCTTCTGGAATGACAGGTTTACTCTTGTTCCCATCCCCGTCACAGTGGCAAAACGCAAGAAGATAGATATCAGTGGTGAGCTGTGGTGGAATGTTCTGGAGGCAACCGGCCAGCCCGTAAACATGAAGAACACCTAGCTGCCAGGAGCCAGCCAAACTGCCGGTCAGCTGCTGTGCCTCAATGATCACCCATACCGAATTCGTGCTCTCCGTTCACCAGCCTCTCGCTGATTATCTGTTCCCTTTTATGTTCAGCCCGCGGCACTGTAATTCTCTCTCCTATCTGCTGCCTCCACATGGCATAGTAAAGACCTTTTTTGCTGAGCAGCATTTCATGAGTTCCTTCCTCAATTATCTTTCCCTTCTCCAGTACATAAATACGGTCGGCATGCATGATGGTCGACAACCTGTGGGCTATCATCAGTGTGATCTGCTGCTTCCCGGCCGACACCTCGCGGAGGGTGTCGGTGATCTCTTCCTCGGTTAATGAGTCGAGCGCCGAGGTTGCCTCGTCAAAGATGAGTATCCTGGGATTGCGGATCAGCGCCCTGGCGATGGCCAGTCGCTGCTTCTCACCCCCCGAAACCATCTTGCCTCCCTCTCCGAGCAAAGTGTCGAGACCGTTCGGGGAGCTTTCCACAAGCTTTATGGCAGAGGCTCTCTGAAGAGCGTCATAGATCTCCTCGTCAGTGGCATCCGCCTTGACAAACTGAAGGTTCTCACGAATGGTGCCCGAAAAGAGCTGTGTATCCTGCGTGACAAATCCCAGCTGCCGGCGCATCTGGTTGAATCTGATATCCTTAGCCGGGACATCATCATAATAGATTGTCCCGTTTGTCGGAGTGTACAATCCAACCAGAAGCTTAACCAGGGTCGATTTCCCACAGCCGGAAGGCCCCACGAAGGCTATCGAATCGCCCCTGACAGCCTTGAAGGAGAGATTCTCAATAGCATCGGTCTCGGCCTTTTTGTAACGGAAAGTGACATTGTCGAAACAGAGGTTCTCGATGTCGCCTACCTCTACAGGCTCCTCAGGCCGGTATTCCGGCTCCTTCATCATAAGCTCATTGAAAATCTCCAGGGAAGCCTCGGCTTCACGGTATGCGAGGATAATACTTCCCAGGTCCTGCAGGGGAAAAAGGATACGCGTGGAGATGAACTGCATCGTGATCAGTTCACCGGTGGTAAGCAGATCGCGAAAGATCAGCCAAAGGAGAATGAACAGGATGGATTCCTTCAGTATCAGCAGCACAGAACTCTGCAGGAAGGTCAGTGACCGGATTTTTTTGACCTTGCTGATCTCCAGATCGAAGATCTTTCTGGTGAAGCCCTTCAGCCTCCGGATCTCCGGGTAGGTGAGACCCATGCTCTTAACAAGCTCAATATTCCTGAGTGATTCGGTAATTGCGCCACTCATCTTGTTGGTCTCCTTGACCACGGAGCGCTGGATGGTTCTGATTTTCCTGCTCAGTAACCCGGTCAGCCCTCCAAGCAAAACGACTCCGATCAGGAAGACAGGTATCAGCAGCCAGCTTTTGGTGACAGCGTACCATACAAGGAAGGCTATTCCCACAATTGTGGTAAACAGCGTGGAGATAAACGATGTAATGAACCTCTCATTGTCACGTCTCACCTTTTGGAGAACAGAAAGCACATGCCCGCTGCTTGTCTCTTCGAACTCATGGTAGGGAAGCCGGAGTGTGTGCCTCAGTCCCTCATCGAAAACTGACAGACCAAATTTCTGTACCACCAGCCGGGTGACAAAATCCTTGAATGCCCTTGCCAGTCTTGCCAGCAGGGCGATACCGACGGCAAGGGCCAGGAGCTTGAGTGCGCCCCTGATAAGTTCCTGCTCAGGCCGGCCCTCGATATTTACAGCATACATATCGATGATCTTACCGAATATGATGGGGTCAATGAGTTCCAGCACCTGCGATATGGCTGCGAGACCCATCGAAAGAAACAGCAGGCCCTTGAACGGTTTGAGATACTTCCAGATAATTTTCATCAGAAAAGGTTAGCTCACTCCTTCCCGGGAGAAGATGCAAAGCGAAGTTGAACGTTATGTATGTGAGTGGCTGATCCCCGACTTCAGGTTCAGCCACCTTTCAATGAGGTGGTTCGACTTAACCTAAATGGCAGCCGAAAAGGTGTCTCCCTGGCTCACGTCGCCGGTCATCCATCCCTTACGGAGCCAGCTTGAACGCTGAGCTGCCGTACCGTGGGTGAAGGTATCGGGTACCACCCTGCCCTGGTATTTCTTCTGCAGCACGTCATCACCGATGGAGGCAGCCGCATTGAGCGCCTCTTCTATGTCTCCCTCCTCCAGGCTGTTGAACATCCTGCTGGCATGGTGGGCCCACACTCCGGCAAAAAAGTCGGCCTGCAGCTCCAGCCTGACGGTGAGCTGGTTGGCCCTCACCTCACTGAGACGCTGCCGCTCGGCAGTGACCTGGTCAAGGATACCGAGGAGATTCTGAACATGATGCCCCACCTCGTGTGCAACCACATAGGCAATCGCAAAATCACCCTGGGCACCGTACTTTGTTGCCAGATCATCACAGAAACTCAGATCGATGTATATCTTCATGTCGGCAGGACAGTAGAAAGGACCGCTTGCTGCAGTGGCGTATCCGCAGGCCGACTGCACCTGGTCGCGGAAAAGCACCAGTGTGGGTTCGCGGTATGTCGATCCCGACTGTCTGAAGATCTCGCCCCATACATCCTCCACATCTGCCAGCACCACTGAGACAAACTGAGCCATCTGATCTTCGGCTTCCGAAGACTCATACGGACCGCTGGCCACCCCCGGGTCCATCTGCTCAATGACACTCTGAGGGTCACCTCCAAGTAGCATTACCAGGAGAACAATTACCAGAGTGCCTATACCTCCGCCAACGACTTTGGTGCCGGTACTCATGCCCCTTCGGTCTTCAATATTGTCACTGCCGCGACGTCCCTGCCATTTCATGCTAATATTTTTTTATGTTTTGTAACTTTACCTTTTCAGGCATTCTAAAACATTTCAAATTTATAAAAAGTTAGGTCGTGAACAAATCGTCACCCACAATGTTTTACAATTAAAACAACACAACAATGAAAACAAAAGCGCTTTTACTTATCACTTTCATTTTCAGTCTCATAACAGTAAATAACAAAACTATGGCACAAGGATACACATTCCCGGAGCTTCCGTACGAATACAGTGCGCTGGAGCCCTACATTGACGCCCAGACGATGGAAATTCATTACACAAAGCATCACAGGGCATATTTTGACAACTTTGTCAAAGCAGCAACTGAGAACAAGATTGACCACCTTTCTCTTGAAGACATATTTGCAAAGGTGAGCGCATTCCCTGCAGCTATCCGCAACAACGGAGGGGGATACTTCAACCACATGCTTTTCTGGCAGGTGATGGGCCCCAACGCAGGCGGAGAGCCTGAAGGCGCCCTGCTGGATGCGATAAACAAGACCTTCGGATCATTTGACAGGTTTAAAACAGAATTCGAAAATGCCGCCAAGACTCAGTTCGGAAGCGGATGGGCATGGCTGGCAGTTGATGCCAACGGCAAGCTTTTCGTCTCCCAGACCCCGAACCAGGACAACCCGCTGATGGATGTCTCATCAAAGCGCGGCACACCGGTCCTCGCTCTTGATGTGTGGGAACATGCTTACTATCTTAAGTATCAGAACCGCAGACCTGAATATGTAGGCAACTTCTGGAACGTGGTCAACTGGAATAAAGTGGCTGAGCTTTACAACGAAGCAGTGAAGTAATATTTTATTGATCGGATAATTTAATTGCAGAGGGGGCTCCGTGTGATGACGGGGCCCCCTTTACTTATTGAATGCGCACGAAAATTATCAGGACTGGCTGACAGTTGTCTACTTGTCACCTATTATCCTGAACCCGAGCGAGAATTGCAGGAAGTTATTTCTCCACGGGTCAATGTATTCAACATCATTAGTGGCAGATACAAGTCCCAGCACATACCTGACAGTGAGATTGATCCTGAATGGCAGGTTGGCTTCTGCACCGAAAGCAAGACCCAAATCAAGGGGATGATACAATTCCATTATATCCGTGAGCTCTCCGTCATCGTTATCCTCATGCTTTGCGGCAAGAAGATAGCCAATCTGCGGCCCGACGTGGATATTGGCATATTTGATTGGCTGAAACTTGACAAGTATCGGCAGATCGATATATGTCAGAAGGTCCTTGACATTATAAAAAGGATCATCCCAGTCGGATCCCCTGCTGACTACCTGCAGTTCCGCCTGGATACCCAGGAAATCCGTGATGAAGACGTTTCCATAAACACCTGCATTATAGCCAATCAGCTGCCGTACAGCAACATTTTCTCCTGCACCTGTAGTGGACTGGGTTGCCATGGTGAGCCCTCCCTTTACTCCGGCACCAAAGTCTGGCTGGGCCGTTACACTTGCTGCGAACAGCACTGACACTGAAAGTGCCGCAATTAGTTTCTTTCTCATAAGTACTTCTTGTTAAGGTGTTAGATAAGTAAATTTAAACCACTGAATATCAATTGTAAAGTATTTTTTTGTACAGATGCCGCGGACTGTCACTTCCCGCAGTTGATACAGGGCTCCTTCTCGGGCTTCGGGCTGCCAGGCTGATTGCTGCAGTTGAAGCAGACTTCGTTTTCCAGTTTGCGTCCGGCGAAGAAGTCATCAATGTTCTTCATTGTGGTCTCCGCGATGTTGCGTATGGCCTCTCGGGTGAAGAAGCCCTGGTGTGAGGTGATTATCACATTGTTGAATGTCAGCAGCCGCGCCAGAACGTCATCAGCAAGCACCCTGTCAGAGAGATCCTCGAAGAAGAACTGGCTCTCCTCCTCGTACACATCCAAACCGGCAGATCCTATCTGCCCGCTCTTGAGTCCCTCGATAAGGTCGGCAGTCCTGATGAGCTTTCCACGACCGGTATTGATCAGCATCACCCCCCTCTTCATCATGCCAATTGACGACGAGTTGATCATGAACTCAGTCTCCTTCGTAAGAGGGCAGTTGAGCGAGATAATATCTGACCTCCTGTATAGCTCCTCCAGGCTCACGTAACTGCTGCCGGTTTCGGTGGCAAACGCTGCGTCCGGATAGCTGTCGTTTAGCAGAACCTCCATTCCGAAACCCCGCAGAATGTTCACCAACGCCCTGCCAATCCTTCCTGTGCCTATGACACCTGCGCTCTTGCCGTACATATCGAACCCGAGCAGCCCGTTCAGGGCGAAATTGGTATCGCGTGTCCGAAAGTAGGCCCTGTGCACCTTACGGTTCAGGGTGAGCATGAGCGCTACCGTATGCTCTGCGATGGCGTGCGGCGAATATGAGGGCACCCTCGCGACAGTGACATTGTTCAGCGCCGCTTTCAGGTCGACATTGTTGAATCCGGCAGAGCGAAGTGCAATAAGCTTCACTCCGTATTCCTTAAGCTTCATGATCATCTCTGCATCTATTGTATCATTGACGAAGATGACCACCGCATCATACCCCTGCACCAGAACAACGTTGTCAGGTGTCAGGTGAAACTTAAAATACTTGACTGTAAACCCGTAAGCGAGGTTAACCTCGTTGAATGATTCTATATCATATGGCTTAGCATCAAAAAATGCGATCTTAAGATTATTCATACGGGCAGTTTTTGTTAATGGATAACAAAAGCCGCCTGTTTTTGTTCTTCCAGACTGACTGATTCAGTCGGGCACTTTGATCTGTTGCACACTTTTGTACTGTTGGGCATTTTGATTGTAATAGCGGATTTACTATTTTCATATCCTTCAAATCGCTGATGTATAACCCCAACACCAAATAACGATATGAAAACTAAATCGCTCTTTCCTGTTATCCTGCTGATAGCCTTCATGGCAGCTACGGTACTGGCCGCCCAGGACGCCAAACCGTGGTACTTCGGTGATCCGACATCACGCCCCGATCCTGACCCGAAGGCAAAGACCCTTCCCCTGATAAAGGTTCAGGGCAATAAATTCGTCACCCCGGATGGTGAAAGCGTTCTCTTCCGCGGATTGTCAATCTCGGACCCTGACAAGATCGAACGGCAGGGACACTGGAACAAGAACCATTTCGACCAGGTTAAAAAAGCCGGCGCTATGATTGTCCGCATACCTGTTCACCCCGTGGCATGGCGCGAACGGACGCCCGAAAAATACGTGGGACTGCTACGGGAGGCGGTGGAGTGGTGCACCGATCTGGGCATGTACGTGATAATCGACTGGCACTCCATAGGTAATCTCTGGATGGAACTCTTCCAGGACCCGATGTACAACACCACAAAGACCGAAACCTATGAGTTCTGGAGAACCATTGCACGCAACTTTGCCGGACATAATACGGTTGCATTCTATGAGCTCTTTAACGAGCCGACTATCTACCGCGGCGAGCTGGGCTCACTGCCCTGGTCGGAGTGGAAGAAGATAAATGAGCATATGATCAGCCTAATAAGGGCTTATGACAGGGAGACAATACCGCTGGTGGCGGGACTCGACTGGGCCTATGACCTCTCACCTCTCCGCGATGATCCGGTAAATGCCGAAGGAATAGCCTATGTTACACATCCCTACGCCTTCAAGCGCGGCCAGCCCTGGGAGCCCAGGTGGGAGGAGAACTTCGCATTTGCAGCCGGGTCGGTGCCTGTGGTGGCCACGGAGTTCGGGCTGCACACAGACATGGCATCACCTGATTACCACGACTATGGCAATCGCATAATCAGGTTCCTCGAGGAGAGGGGGATAAGCTGGATGTGCTGGATCTACGATCCAGAATGGTGGCCCCAGATGCTCAAGTCATGGAACTATGAACTGACCCCCGGAGGCGAGTTCCTGAGCAAGGCCATAAAGGGAGAACTCGAGTTTCAGAAAGAGTAGAGTTTGGGGTCTGCAAAAAACAGGCAGTTCCGCTACAGTAAGCAGGCAGATCCGCTACAGTAAGCCGGCAGAATCGCTGTGGTCTGTCAGGAAACGACTGATTAAGGCTGCAGTCAGGGCTGGCTACTACTGAGCCAGGCTGCGGACGGTCAGGCAACGACTAAGCCGGGCTGCGGACGGTCAGGCTCAGGCCTTAAACAGCGGCACCCCTTTCAGCGCCCTCTCTTTGATGCTCAGAACCTCTGCCTCATCAAGGGGTTTCACCCTGTCAGCCAGGGCCAGCGCCTTCAAGAACAGATTTTCATCTCCCGGAGGGATGGCTGCCGTCACAGGATGAGAGAGGGTGAACCGCAAGCCCATGGTTATATCCTCCGTTGTCATCAGCGGCTCATACCAGCACTTGGGGTATGCCGACCGGTTAGCACCCTCAGGCCACGGTCCTCTCGCCATCGCCTTGAGGGCCAGGATGCCCATCTTCTTCTCCTTCGCTTTTTCCATCACCTGGGGTCCGAAGTTGCCGGCATGCCAGGTGGCATAGTTAAACGGGAAAAGTATTGTGTCAAAGTCAAACCTCTCCATCAGTGCCATGGCAGCCTCCACGGAGTGTGCCGAGAACCCGATGAACCTTATCTTCCCCTCCTCTCTTGCCTCCAGGAAAGTTTCCATTGCCCCTCCCGGACCAAGCAGGGTGTCGACATCTTTCAGCTCGGTGACTGCATGATGCTGGTACAGGTCGAAGTGGTCGGTTCGCATGTTCTTAAGCGACTGCTCCAGCTCCTTGCGGGCCTCGTCCTTTGTCCTCATGGTGGTCTTGCAGGCCAGGAAGACATCCTTCCGGTAAGGTTCAAGGGCGGGACCCAGCTTTACTTCGGCGTCTCCGTATGAGGGAGCCACGTCGAAATAGTTGACCCCGGCATCTATTGCCTTCCTGACGCGCTCAGACGCTTCCGAAGGCGTTGCGTTCATGACTACGATTCCCCCGCATCCGATAACAGAGAGCATCTCTCCGGTCCTGCCGAGGGATCTTTTCTCAAGCTTTCCCGGCGCTGTCTTTCTTGCCATTCCCGAGAGGTCAGCAGGGAAAAGTGTGATGGCAGGCACTGCAGCTGCTGCCGCGGCAATAAACTTTCTTCTTTTCATGTCACTTCATTGTCAGAGGATTTGCAGATCCGAAATAGAACTCATTGTGCAATTGTTTGATATCATCATTGCTCCTGAGACATTTGATGAGTTTATACATGGCGTGCACTGCCTTCCTGGCAAAAATGAAAGCAGTGCTGCCATAAAACCTGGTCGGTCTGCAGGGACTCGAACCCTGGACCCGCTGATTAAGAGTCAGCTGCTCTACCAGCTGAGCTACAGACCGGAAAAATGCAGTGCAAAATTACACTTTTTTGGGCTCGATTGGCACACCTGGCATACTATTGTCTGAGAACAATCAGTCCCTCACGGGGAATTGCCCTGTAAATTATCTTGGCCTCTGCTTTTGGTATCCATATCTTTATGTATGGCACATAGGGAGGCTTATCCATCACCGCGATTGCCTTCAGAGACCGGCCCGCATACATGGCCTTGTCCTTCAGGTCAAAGAAGAACCGTGCAAACCTGTCTGCAAGCTTCTTACTCTCCTGCTGCTCAAAATATATCCTGATGTTTCGGTCGGTGTTCAGGGTGAAAAAGACAGCCTCAAAGTCAGTGGTATCGGGTTTGGCATCGACCTTAACCTCTGAAGTATCCTTGGGTGCGATCTTCACGGTGACGGGATCTTTCCTGAAGGTGGCATCCATGTCGGTAATGGTGAGGGGTAATGAGAGCATGTCGCTGAGTGCCTCCTGGTTGACACGCCTGAAGAATGGAGATAGATCATGCTCCTCTATTCTGATAGTCCTCACCGGCAAGCCCTTAATGAGCAGTTGTATTACGCTGTCGCGAACATCTATGAGCAGGCCAATGGAATCAGATGCAGCCATCCTGACCTGGGCACCAAGGAAAGCTTTCTCCCTTGTAAGTTCAAGGTACCCCGGAACGGTGCAGATATTAATTGTATCGTCCTGGTTCCGGTCGGCAGACTCCTGCCATGACTCGTCAAAGGCCCTGACGGCATTATTAACCGATGAAACTGCACTGGCAAGGTAAAAGATCAGAAAAACCAGGAACGCTGTCGCTGCAATGATATAACCCCTGTGCTTATCCCAATTCATTTTCTTAGGCCTTTTCAGTAGATATACACTTTTGAACCGACACTGAGGGCTTTGAACACAGCCTCAAGGTCATCATCATTGAGTCTGATGCAACCGTGCGTCACCGGCATACCCAGTTGTCTCTTGTAAAGGGTGCCGTGTATCAGGTATCCGTCGCCGAGACTCATGGCATAGTCGCCGAGCACTCCGGACTCATACCTGGAAGGGTCACCCGGACCGGGAATGGGGAGTCCCTCCTCCACAAACGCCCAGTCGGGCTTTCGCCACACAGGATGGGTGATCTTGCCCTGGATGGAGAACCTGCCGCGAGGAGTCTTGAATATCCACTCCTTCTCTCCGTCTTCAGTCTTCAGGAGCGTGTAACTGCCTGATGAACAATAGCCCTCACGCACCAGCTGACGGTAACGGTAGAGAAAAAAGCGGTTGTCAACCGTATTTATGACGATATAGTTCTGAGTGGGGATGAATGAAGCGAGCCGCCGTTCAAGCCTGGCAATCTCTGACCGTGTGGTGGCAATCTTCCTTCTGATGTTACGGTCATCCAGAAGCGTGGAATCAGCCTTGCAGTCGCCACTGTCACTGCCCCAGGAATGCTGGAGCGCAGGTGCCAGGTAGAGAGGCAGGGCAAGAGCGATAAGGACTATCGCAGTAATAGTAATGATTCTCAGCGCCTTACCTGCACGGGGATGTGACTGAAAATAGCGGCGGACAATGTCATGGTATCTTTTTACCGGTGAGACTCTGTCCGTGGCTTCCTGTTCCGTATGTTCCTCAGGTTCGAATGTCATCTCGTTGCATAAAATTCTTCCAGTGTCAGCGAGGAGCCGATAATCGTAACCGGCGTTCCGTTGGAGGCATATTTGAACAGCAGGTCCATGTCAGCATTCCTGAGAGCCACGCATCCCTCCGTCCAGTGTGCACCCTTGCCTCCCTCCCCGTGAATCTCTATCATGTCACCGATACGGGAATGCGCAGGGAGCTGTCCGCTTCTTATCCTCTCATTGAATTCCTGAATGTCAAGTTTATTGGGGTAGTTGATCATCAGCGCCTTGTGATACTTCGTGGAGCGGCCGGAAAGCTTCTTGGTGACCATGTACTTCCCTTCCGGTGTGGTCAGGTCTCCGCTGCTCATCTTGTCGCCCATCCAGTTCCTTCCAAATTCTGCCTCAAAGGTATATTTCTTTTTCCCACCCTGGTAAAGATGGCAAAGAGGAGGTATCTTTTCAACTATTATTGCGTATGATTTTTCCCTGCGGCTCTCTTCGATGGTTGATTTCGCCCACTCCTGCCAGTCGTGATACCCGGAGTAGTAAGCTTCCAGCTTGTCGCGCGCAAGGTTGTATGCACCCGAGATATACTCTTTTGCCTCGGTTATGCGTATGTGGCCGTTGACAAAGCGCTCATTCTGCAGGTCTACCTCTGCCTCCCTGAGCAGCAGCTTGCCCTTTGCATGTTTCTTCTTTACATCCTCGGGCAGTGGTACTGACATGAAAAACTTCTCAAAAGATGCCATCTCCTTCTTCATGCGACTGATCTCGGTGCCGAGGGTAGTCTTCAGGTTACCTGACCTGGTTATGGTTGAGCGCAGTGCCTCCCCGGCCTTCTTCTCAGCCGTTGCTGCATAAGAAATCACAAGGTTGTAATCGCGCAGGAGAATAAACCTTTCATTCTCCCTTTGCCATTCAGTCATGGCGGAGTCATAGCTGTTACGCGCCTCCCTGAAGCTTCGTGGTGAATAGACCTCAGCCTCGCGATCCCTTGCCGCTGCTATGGCAGCCCGTGCCCGTTCCACCTCCTGCTGCGGTGCCTCGGGTACCATAGCCTTAAACAGCAGCACAGCCAGGTATATCACAGCTGCCGCCACTGCCAGGTAAAAGAATATTCCGAGAAGGGGTCTTTTTTTCATACGGGCAAGTTAAAAAAATCCCCGGGACCAGGCCCGGGGATCTCTTTGTTATCCTGGAGGTATTGTTACAGTTTGATGCCTGCCTTGGTGATGGCTTCCTTCAGTTCTTCAATAAGTCCTGACAGGTTTTCCTTGGCAGCCTTAAGCTTGTCAACCACTGCCATGTAGTTGACACCTTCTTCTGCACACTGTGCCTGTGTCTCAGCCAGAGAGGCTTCGATAACACCCAGTTCATCCTTTATCTCTGCAAGAGCAGCAGCGCCGCCTTTTCCTTTAGGAGCCTTGAGGATCAGCGCTTTTGCTTCGTCAACGAGGGCGGTGACACCGGTCATCATGGTCTCAGCTTCGGCCTTCACTTCAGCCTTCTTGGCTTCAACACCTCCGGCGAGCTCAGCAGCCTTGGCTGCAATGGCATCAGCACTGGTCTTGATAGCTTTGAAGTCCTTTGCCGACTTTGACTTTTCAGTCTCAATGTTCTGAAGCATGACTGCAAGTGAGTCATTCAGTGCAGCAAATTCAACGGGGAAATAGACGTCTGTCTGAGCCGTTTTGGCCTGTTCGAGGGCTGCAGATGCAGCATCGAGGGCTTCCTGGGGAACTTTCGCGCAGCTGGTGATGATAGCTGCTGCAAAAACTGTAGCAATAACTAAAAATAATCTGTTTTTCATTTCTGTTAAAATTTGGTTCTGTTATTTGTAAAAAAATTGTCTGTCGCAGGTCGTAAAAACGCGGCAAAGTTAAGATTTTTTCTGTTATAAAAATTTATATGGCGGATTTTTTTTAGGGATAATATGATTCTTCTTGATAATATCATTGACTGGTGCGGGGGATTAAGTGCTGCGCTTATGATCCC
>JAVEXM010000016.1:13340-21315 GCA_034004025.1 Bacteroidales bacterium | reverse complement strand
TTGCGGAGAGAGGGGGATTCGAACCCCCGGTACGGTTACCCGTACGGCAGTTTAGCAAACTGCTGGTTTAAGCCTCTCACCCATCGCTCCAAATAACGTCTTCCCCTAAAAGTGCTGCTTAATGCTGCCATCATGACAGCGCTGCGCAGCGGGTGCAAAAATATAAAATCATTGAATACTACACAATAATTATGCCCCCTTTTTCTCCAGCAGCACCACGTTCTCAACATGGAATGTGTGAGGGAACATGTCAACCGGGGCAACACGCTTAACGTCATAACCCTCCGAGAGTATATCGATGTCGCGGGCCTGGGTGGCAGGATTGCAGCTTACATATACTATCCTTTCCGCACCCGACCTCAGCATCGCAGCGGTGACGTCGCCATGCATCCCGGCGCGTGGAGGGTCCGTGATGATCACATCGGGCCGGCCACGCTCATTGAAGAGAGAGTCGTTGAAGATATCCTTGATGTCACCCGCAATAAAGTGGGCGTTGCCAATATTATTCTCCCGGGCATTAACCTGTGCATCAGCGACGGCCTCTTCGATGTACTCTATACCCGTGACCCTGCCGGCTCCCGAGGCCAGGTAACAGGCTATGGTACCCGTACCTGTATATAGATCGTATACATTCTCACTGCCGGTCAGCTGCGCCATCTCCCTGACGAGCCTGTAAAGCCGGACCGCCTGGCTGCTGTTGGTCTGGTAAAACGACTTCGGTCCTATCCTGAATCTGAGTCCCTCCATCTCCTCGGTAATGTAACCGCTTCCGGCATGAAGGAGAGGTGTGAGATCAGTGATGCTGTCGTTTTTCTTGGTGTTTATTACATAATATAATGATGTTATTTCAGGAAAGCGCCCGGCAAGATGACCAAGCAACCTCTCCCTCTCCTCTCTGTGGCTGTCCGTTGTCACCAGCACCACCATCACCTCACCGCCACACGTGCGTCTGACAATCATGTTGCGAAGGAAGCCGCTGTGTTCCCTGAAATCATAGAAGGGCAGCTTCCGTTCAGCAGCATACCTCCTGGCCTCGTTCCTGATTGCATCAGTCGGTCCGCCCATCAGAAGGCACTCCTCTATATCTATCACCTTGTCAAAGATACCCGGGATGTGAAATCCCAGGGCGGGCCTCTTGCCGAGCTCTGCTCCCGAAGCCACCTCCTCACGCGTCAGCCAGCGCTTGTCAGAGAAGGTGAACTCCAGTTTGTTGCGGTAGTCATATATCTTCTCCGAACCGATGATAGGATCAATCGGAGGAATGGCTGTATGGCCTATGCGGGTAAGATTGTCCCTCACCTGCTGCTCCTTATAGAAAAGCTGTTTGTCATAGGGCAGGTGCTGCCACCGGCATCCGCCGCACACGCCGAAGTGAGAGCATGGCGGGGTGATCCTGTCGGGCGACGGAGAGGTCACAGCCACAGCAACTCCCTCCATATACCTCTTTTTCTTTTTCGTGACGCGTACGTCAACCACATCCCCGGGGATCATCCCCGGCACGAAGAGCACCATCTCTTCAACCTTGGCGATGGCGTTGCCCTCAGACCCTATATCCGTGATCGTAACTCCCCTGAGTATCGGCAGCTGCTTCTTCCTTCCCACCCCTTTTTATCTGTTGATACTGAAAAACTGCAGTCCCGCAACTCCGGCAGGATAGATGCCGCCCGAATGATCATAACCCTGCATTGGCAGGTAGGTGCATGTCACAGGACTGCTTCCGGCGGCGGTCATGGCATCATGCATCCTTTCCGACAGCGCCGGAATGACATAGGTGTCAGCCGTACCGTGCATGAAGAGGATCGGGATGTCACTGTTCCACCCTTCAATACTGTTGGCAGCAAGGGCGTCGCGCACATCCTGGTATTCCGGAGCGCTGGCATGCCCGGTTACATATTCAGCCTGGAACAGCCCGGAAACCGTAACCGTCAACTGGCCATTTATCTGTTCTGAGGAATGGAGTCCGTCGTAGAGTCCCGGGATGCGCCCTGCATAGGGATCATTGAAAAGGTCTGACAGGGAACTGGAATAAATTCCGTATTCATTGTAGGCATTGGCAATATAACAGAGGAAGACCGGCATGGGGTATTCAGTCATACCGAGCACATATTCATTAAAATAGCTCAGGTCATAAGGTCCAGCCCCGCAGGCAGCAGCCCTCACTGTGAAATCAGAGGAGTAGTCCTGCTCCAGTGCCTCAAGCAGTGCAAGTGTTGCCCATCCTCCCTGCGAGTAACCCATCAGGTAGTGATCTCCGTTTACTTTTATATCCTTTGCCACATCGTCGTCGAATTCACCCACGGCATAGAGCATGTCGACCAGTGTCTGAACAGTCGATTCCTTGTGAAGGTAAGGGTGTGCCATATCATCGCTGGCACCGAAACCGAGGTAATCGGATATCACTACAACATACCCTGTGGAGGCGGTGAATTGCAGCAACTGATAGGGCTGGTAGTCAAAATCAGCCGTAGGTGCATTGGCGTGCAGGGTGTTGGTTCCGTTCTGAAAAGAGAGCACGGGGTATTCCCCCGGCGCCGAGGGTATTATGACCAGTCCGGAGGCAATTTTGTTCTCCCCGAGAAAAGTGGTATTGTAGGTGATGCTGTATACGTTTACTCCGCTCTCTATCTCATCTATCATCCCGGCAAGGTCAGGATATAACATTGCGCCAAAGGTGGCCAGAGTGACCATGTTATCTTTGGTTCTCATCTTCTCCAGCTTGCTTGAAACCAACCAGGTGTTGTCTTCAAACGGATCAGGCTCCTCCTCTTTGCTGCACGACTGCATCGTGAGCAGCGGTATCAGGAGAAAGAGCAATGCCAGCAGTTTCAGATTCTCTTTCATGACTTTCGGATTGCTTATACAAAAATAACGTAAATAAACGGGATGGAGTATGCTTCGGGGAAGTTGACAATACCTCAACGCCCCATAAGCCCTTCGGCTACCGGGGCAGGCTCCGCGGCGCAGGGGTTGGGTGTGGCGTGTGTTGGTCTGCAATTCCTTAATCCCCACGGGGTACGGTTATGTGGTCACACGCCGGGCTGCAATACCTAAACCGCCACGGGGTAAGGTTATGTGGTCATACGCCGAGCTGCAATACCTGAACCGCCACGGGGCAGGGTTATGTGGTCACACGCCGGGCTGACACCTCCTGTCATCCGAAGCTTTAGCGAAGGATGTGACCTTTTTTTTATCTTTGCCCCTCAAATATCCACCTTCGGATGGTCTCGGTAAACAATGTTTCGGTTCTCTTTGGCAGCTTTGTCCTTCTGGATGAGGTCTCATTCCTCATAACCCGCCAGGAGCGCATTGGCCTTACGGGAAGGAACGGTGCCGGCAAATCGACCCTGATGAAGATCATCGCCGGGATGCAGGATCCCACCAGCGGTTCGGTGGAGCGACCCCGTGAGCTCACCGTCGGTTATCTGGAACAGCAGATGACTGTGTCAGATACCACCACGGTGTTGGAGGAGACCCTCACTGCCTTTGCTGAGATCAGGGCCCTGGAACAGGAGATCGCCGATGTCACCAGAGAGATAGCAGAACGGACCGACTATGAGAGCGAGGGCTACCATAATCTCTGTGACAGGCTCCACAGCGCCGGAGAGAGGCATCAGCTGCTCGGCGGCAATGACTATGCGGCGCTGGCGGGACAGACCCTTGCGGGACTGGGGTTCAGTCCCGCAGAGTTCAGTCGTCCCACCCGTGAACTCAGCGGCGGCTGGCGCATGCGTGTTGAGCTGGCAAAAATCCTGCTGCGCAAGCCTGACCTGATACTCCTCGATGAGCCAACAAACCATCTTGACATTGAGTCAATCATGTGGCTCGAGGGTTTCTTGGAGACATATCCCGGAGCAGTGATACTTGTCTCCCATGACCGTACCTTCCTCGACAATGTCACCCGTCGCACCGTAGAGATCAGCCTCGGCAAGATATATGACTACAGGGTGCCCTATACACAATACACGGTGCTGCGGCGCGAACGGCGCGAACAGCAGACAGCTGCCTACCGCAACCAGAAGAAGATGATCGGGGATACCGAGAAGTTCATTGAACGCTTCAGGTACAAGCCCACCAAGGCGGTGCAGGTGCAGAGCAAGATAAAACAGCTGAAGAAGCTTGAGCGTATTGAGATCGAAGACGAGGACACATCGGCCATGAACATACGCTTCTCCCCTGCTCCGCGCTCGGGCACGGTGGTCGTGGAGGTCGATGAGGCCTCGAAACGGTACGGAAACCACCTGGTGCTTGACAGGATCGACCTCAAGATAGAGAGGGGTGAGAAGGTGGCTTTCGTCGGCCGCAACGGCGAGGGCAAGACCACACTTGCCCGTATGATACTCGGGCAGATTGACCATGGGGGAACGGTAAAGAGAGGCCATAATGTTTCAATAGGATACTTCGCGCAGAACCAGGATGAGCTTCTCAACGATGAGCTGACAGTCTTTGAAACGGTAGACAGGATAGCCCGTGGCGACATACGCACACGCCTGCGTGATATCCTGGGCGCCTTCCTCTTCCACGGTGACGACATCGACAAGAAGGTAAAGGTGCTCTCCGGCGGAGAACGCTCGAGGCTGGCCATCGTACAGCTGCTGCTCGAGCCCTATAACCTGCTTCTGCTTGACGAACCCACAAACCACCTCGACATACGCTCGAAGGAGATTCTAAAGCAGGCGCTGATCAAATTTGATGGCACATTAATTGTGGTCTCGCACGACAGAGATTTTCTCGACGGGCTGGTAAACAAGGTGTACGAGTTCCGCCACAGGAAGATAAGGACCCACCTCGGGGGAATAGCTGAGTTTCTCAGGTCGCGGAAGATAGAATCGCTGAGGGAGCTTGAGATGAGATCAGCCCCCGGAGGCAAAAAGAGCAGGGCGGCGACTGGCGCGGCTGGCAGCGGAGCCGGGGGCAGCAGCCCGGCAAAGCCGGAATCGCCGCAGCAGAATGAAGTTTTACCGGCAACAGAAGCAAGCGGCCTGCCCTCTTCACAGCAGAGCAGTAAGATGCTCTATCTTGAGAAGAAGGAGACCGGAAGAGTGTACCGCAGGCTACTGAGGGAGACAGAGCAGAGGGAGGCGGAGATATCCGCGCTGGAGCAGGAGATAGCTGCAATGGATGCCAGGATTGCGGCAGGAGACAGCAGCGCGGTGAACGACCCTGCATTCTTCAGCCTCTACGAGGATAAGAAAGAGAAACTTGACACTCTCATGCAGAGATGGGAAGATGCCCACAGTGAGCTTGAGAACTTCAAGACAGAATATATGAACGACAATGATAACATTTGAGAGGGACTATCCCGTCAACATCTTCAACACCGACATCACCGGCAGGCTCAGTCCCGGTGCCATGTTCAGCTTCTTCGAGGACCTGGCGGGAAGGCATGCAAACGAGCTGGGATGGGGGCGTGACAACCTGATGAACGACGGCACCTTCTGGGCCCTGTCGAGAATGATTGTGAAGGTGGAACGTCTCCCCCTGGCGCTGGAGGAGCTGACGCTTCGCACCTGGCCGCGCGGCACCGACCTGATATATGCCCTGCGCGACCTGGAGATGTATGACGCCTCCGGCAACAGGCTGGCAGGAGCATCATCATCATGGGTGATAGTCGATTACCACACCCGTAAGGCCCAGCGGCCGGACAGAGCCCTGGCAAACCTGAACATGCTCTTTCCGGAGGAGAAAGCACTCGGCACCAACGCCCGGAAGGTGCCGCCCCTGCCGGCTGGTGATCACCGGGTCACCGGACTCAGGGTGATGCTCGACGACATCGACATCAACAGCCATGTCAACAATGCCCGCTATGTATACTGGGCTATCAATTGCTATGAACCGGAGTTCCTGGGCACCCACACCCCTGACACCATTGAGGTGAATTATATCCAGGAGGGACACCTGGGAGAGAATATTAAAATCATCACCGCCTCCACTGCTGATGACAAGACAGCATTCATCCACTCGGTAAGGAGGGAGAGTGACGACTCTGAGCTCTGCCGGCTAAGGATGAGCTGGAAAGAGAACAGGCTTTGAAATCTTTATTAACTTTATGCCATGGCAAGGCCCCTGAAAAACAGAACAACAGCACTCCTCACGGCGGTGATAATTGCATCGCTCGCCTGGTCATGCTCGGTGACGCAGAACGCGACCGACACCAAGGATATGTCTTATATCTACAACCCGGCAAGGAATGTCTTCACCCCCCATATCTCCATCTTCAACGAGGATGAGGAGACGTCGCTGCTGACGGTAGCCATACGCAGAGGAGAACTCTATTTCTCCCAGGCAAACCCGGAAGGAGTGCCGATGGCATCCATGCTTGTATCCGTCAGACTGTTCAACAACACCCTGGGTGGTGTGCTGGCCGACACAGCCCGTTACAAGTATGATATACCCCGTGAAGATGTCGGTGGTGAATATGCCTTCCGTATACCCCTGAAGACCGTTGAAGGCAATTCATACACGGCGGAAATAAAAGTTATAGACCTGATAAGGCAACGGACACTGCAGACCTTCGCCGATTTTGAGCGTACAGGCAGATACAGTAAACTGAATTACAGGATCAGGGATCACTTCAGCAAGAATGAGATACACAGTAACGTGGTAAGGCAGGACCAGTACTTCAACATCAGCAGTCCCGCTCTTCAGCCTGACACCCTGTGGCTTTTCTACTACAGTGAGGTAAAGGGGATACCTCCAGCGCCATCAACAATACTTCCCGAGGTAACCATGGCGCCGGAGCCGGAGAGGATAGTGCCCCTGGCCGTCTCTGACACACTGCCGGTGATGCTCCCTGCCCGGGGTATCTATATGTTCTCCGTCGACAGCCTCATACGGGAAGGGCTCGTGCTCTTCAACTTCGGGCCTGATCACCCCTCCATGAATGCCCCCGAGACCATGATACCTCCGCTGGCCTATCTCGCCACACCTGAGGAGCTCGATACCATGCTTGCCTCCGTGAAGCCCAAGCTGGCTCTCGATCACTTCTGGCTTGACCGCACCGGCGGCAGCATAGAAAGATCGAAGGAGCTGATAAGGATCTACTATAATCGTACACTATTCTCGAATTACTATTTCAGCTCATACAAACCCGGCTGGCTGACGGACAGGGGAATGATCTACATCATCTACGGTCCTCCCGACAAGGTTTATAAGAACGCCGAAGGGGAGAGCTGGGGCTTCAGGAAGCCTCCGGTGAAGAGTCGCTGGGGATCACGTTATACCTTCGAGGAGCAGTACCTCTGGTTCAACTTCCGAAAGGAGAGGAATCTCTTTTCAGACAATCACTTCGTGCTTAACAGGGCTGGCACCCCCATAAGCTACTGGGATATTGCCGTGGCGCGCTGGCGCGAAGGAAAAGTTTTCAGACTTGACAACCCGGAGGAACTGCAATGATGTATAGCGAGAAGGAGTTCATCTTTGGAATGCACCCAGTGCTGGAGGCGATCAGGGGCGGCAGGCAGATAGACCGCCTCCTGGTGCGGCGCGGACTGCACGGCGGGTCATACCACGAACTGATGAAAGTGGTAACGGAGATGGGCGTCCCATGGCAGGTGGTGCCACCGGAGAAGCTCGACACCATTACACGCAAGAATCACCAGGGAGTGATCGCCTGGCTGTCGGCAGTGGAGTTTCAGGATATTGAAGCCATCCTTCCACGTATCTTTGAGGAGGGCAGGGATCCGCTGCTGCTGATGCTCGACGGTGTGACCGATGTACGAAACTTCGGAGCCGTAGTGCGATCCGCCTCCTGCTTCGGAGCAGACGCTGTCATCATCCCGGAAAAGAACTCGGCAAGGATATCGCCTGACGCCGTGAAGGCCTCGGCCGGTGCTCTCAACACCTTCCCCGTATGCAGGGTAAAATCCCTGACCAGATGCCTGACCTTTCTTAAGGAGTCGGGAGTGAAAGCAGTCTCTGCCACTGAAAAGGCACAGGCAAAGGCATCATCTGCCGATCTTACGGGACCGGCAGTACT
>JAVEXM010000016.1:0-13240 GCA_034004025.1 Bacteroidales bacterium | reverse complement strand
CTTATCCGGTCATCCAGTTGCTGTTGGTCAGCGGTGAATGAGGCTATTCCCGCAAGTGTGAGAAGAGTGTCCGGCGCCAGCTCACCCGAGATGATACGCTCCCTCCACGATGAGAGTACCGGTATCTTGCTCTCGGCAGCTATACGTTCATTATCCTTACCGCTCATCCGCGGGAACATGTCGCCCAGTCCTGCCTCATGCGCCCTCGCCACCAGCTGCTCACCCGTGGTCGGCATCTGCCTGTTGAGCGAGCGTCCGAAATCAACCACCTCCCTGGGCACCTCCCAGAACTTCTCAATGGCCAGTCCTGCCGCATCGCTGCTCAGCGGAACATCATAGTGTCTTCCAATCCTGCTGTCGAAGAGACCGGTAAGTTGCTTCCTGCCCGCAGCAGCCACCTTTGGCGGCATGGTGAACACATCAGTACCGGCAAGCAACTCCAGCTGGGTGTAATTCCTCAGGCTGGCAGCTATCTGCCTGGTCTTCCAGCTGTTCTCCGCTGAGAGGCGGGTGACCCAGGTCTGGGAGTGCAGCACCGCATTCTCACCCGCGCCGGTACCGTCACCTATTCCGTTATCAGCAATGAATGCCCCTATCCTGCCAAGAAAAACATTCAGGTAGTCAGGCCTGGCCACGAGGGTTACCAGTGCATTCTGCCTGGCGCTGAATTCAAGGGTGAAGTTTATCCTGACACCCTGCTCACGTAGCCTGCGCGCACCTATTAGTCCCTCGGGAGTGTATGGCACCTTTACTATGAACTGTTCAGGACAGAGCTCCCTGTAGCGGAGTCCGTACGAGACGATGGCGTCGATGTCATATGCAGTGTCAGTGTGCAGTTCCACGCTGACCATACCCCCGAACTTCTTCGCCAGCCGTAGTCCGTGGCGGGCATTGAGAATGAAGGCAATCTCCTTCACCTGTTCGCCGACTGGCAGATCCCGCACAATCTCCAGTGTACTGGGAATGAAACCGTCATAGATTCCCTTTTGTATCTCATTGTTTATGAGCGTATTATTTGTTGTCAGCGCACTCATCTCAGCGGTCCAGTTGGCCTCCGCCTCGTCCATGTCTCCGGTGTCGAGCCACAGCTCCGTGCCGGTGGAGCGCAGTGCCTGCCAGAAGGGGTCATACCTGGGAGTGACCGGAGAATCGTCGATACCTGATCTGATAAATGCTGCAAGCTTCTCTTTGTAAATGTGCTTCATGAGATGTAAGGTTTATCTGTGTGGTTTCAAAATTTCAAGGTCGCTGCCTGCCGGGCTCTGGTAGGGTCTCAGCCCGAACCGGCCTACGACAGCAAAGGTATAATCTATGACATCCGACTGGACTCCCTCGAACGGAACCCACGAATGGATCTTGCTGAAGCAATAGATCTCCACAGGCAGGCCTGCTTCCGTCGAAGGCATATCGCGCACCATGATCGGCATCCTGGTGTCTATATTGATATGGTTCCGGAGGTACTCCACCATATATGCCCTGAAGGCGTGCAGGTTGGTCAGTGATGTCGACTCTCCCCTTTCCACAGCCTCTATGGAGTCCCTGTGTGCCTCTATCCATCCGGCTGTCAGCGGCAGCCTGCCTATCTCCTCCAGAAGTTCCGGGGTCAAAAAGGATATTGACCTTACATCGATCCTTATCTCCCTCTTGATCCTTCTCACGCCGGCATCCTCCATGCCCCTCCAGTTCTGGAATGACTCCGACACCAGGGCATAGGTGGGAACGGTGAGGATCGTCTTGTCAAAGTTCTCAACCTTAACTGTATAGAGTGTCATATCAATCACCGTTCCGTCGACGTTCCTTCCGGGAATGGTGATCCAGTCGCCGAGCCTGACCATATTATTACCGGAAAGCTGGACGCTGGCTACCAGGCCCAGGATTGTATCCTTAAAAATGAGAGCAAGTACGGCAGTGGCAACTCCAAGACCGGTGACCACATTTACAAGCGACATCTTAAAAAGCACCGACACTGCCGCCAGTATGCCGGTAAACACTATCAGGACCTTCGCCACCTGCACATACGGCTTTATAGACCTTCCCCTCGATATCGGATGAGAAAGCCATACCTGATGCCATCCTTCGATGAAGGAGCTGAGGGTGAGAGTAACAAAGACAACGATATAGAGTGCAGAGGATTTATGCACAAAACTGAGCCATCCGGGATTCTCCCTGAGCATCAAAGAAGCCATTTGCCAAACCACCACCCCCGGAACAATCAGCGCGAAATTGCGAAACATTTTGGTTGCCAGGAATTTGTCGTCATAAGGCGACCGGGTCCGTTTCACGATTGCGGAGAATACCCTTACTATAATGACGCGTGTGAAGATCATCGAGAGCCATGCAACAACGGCAACCGCCACTACCAGCAGGAGTGTGCTGACCCATGAGACTGTCCCGGCCGACAGGCCAAGATTCGTCAGGAACTCCCTGACAGTCATTACCGGATCAAATTGACGGAACATGTATGTGCTCTGTTGATACGACCGTGAAATTACTAATTATCTTTTTTCATGCCCGGCAGTTTAGTACCTTTACGTCATTAAATTGTTAAATTATGAAAATCTTCTCTTTTTTCGCAATGGCGCTGATGGCTTTAACCATGCAGGCCCAGGTTGTTTTCGACGACTATTTTACTGACCGGACAATGAGGTTTGATTTTATGCTGGCGGGCAACAATACCACAACCAGGGTCTATCCGGTCTCCCTGAAGGAGGAACCCTTCTGGGGCGGGTCGCTCACCAACCTTACAGATCCGTTTGGCTACGGCAACTTCAGGTATGAGGTATATGATGACTCAACGGGCACCCTGATCTATTCACGCGGTTTCTGCACCCTTTTCCAGGAGTGGCAGACGACAGCGGAGGCAAAAGAGATAGAGAGGAGCTTCCACGAGGTGGCTACATTCCCCTTCCCGAAGAACAAGGTAAATTTTGTGCTCGACATTCGCGGTCGCGACGGGAAATTCACGAGGCTCTATGAGACAACCATAGATCCGGAAAGCTATTTCATAATCAGGGAAAAACCCGATGCTGCTCTCGCATCGCGGATATACGGTTCCGGTGACCCGCATACATCACTTGACATAGCCTTTGTTGCCGAAGGCTATACAAGGGAGGAGATGGGAAAATTCAGGTCGGACGTAAAACGCATGGCTGACATAATGTTCACGGAACTGCCGTTCGATAAATACAGGGAGAGAATAAACATATGGGCCATTGAGGCTCCCTCGCAGGAGTCGGGCACCGATGTCCCCGGCGAAGGTATCTACGTCAACACCGTGCTCAGCTCAAGTTACTATACCTTTGATGTCGACAGATATCTGACCACACAGGACATCCGGGAGGTGAACGATTATGCTGCTGCTGCTCCCCACGACCAGATAGTGGTTCTCATCAACAGTCCGCGATACGGCGGAGGGGGAGTTTACAACTACTACAGTGCCGTTACCGCTGATCACCAGAATACCCCAAAGGTGTTCATCCACGAGTTTGGGCACGGATTTGCAGGACTGGCCGACGAGTATTACTCATCGGAGGTGGCGTACGAGGAGTTCTATCCTCTTGATGTTGAGCCCTGGGAACCCAACATTACCACACGGGTCAATTTCGACGCAAAGTGGAAGGATCTGATAGCCAAGTCGGTACCTGTCCCCACACCCAACAGCAAGAAGTATACCGGTGTCACCGGCCTCTTCGAAGGCGGGGGTTATTCCGCAAAAGGCATATACCGTCCCTCGTACGACTGCCGCATGAAGAGCAACCAGGCAGAGACATTCTGCGAGGTTTGCCAGCGGGCTGTTGAGCAGATGATACTGTTCTATCTGAAATAAAAGGGAATAGTCCTCAGCCGGCAGTCGGCAGTCCTCAGCCGGCAGTAACTATCTGACTAATTAACTGCTGACTGAAGACTGAAGACTGTGGACTTCTATCTTATTTTTTCTTCTCCCCTCCTGACGTAGGTGGCTTGGATATCGAATCACGCATACCCGTGTCAGCCTCGATATTTTTCATCCTGTAATAATCCATGATGCCGAGGTTGCCAATTTTGAAGGCGTGGGCCATAGCCAGCGGTATCTCCACCTCTGCCTCTATGACCTTGGCGCGTGCCTCCTGTGCCTTGGCCTTCATCTCCTGCTCATAGGCGACAGCCATGGCGCGGCGTTCCTCTGCCTTGGCCTGGGCGATGTTCTTGTCGGCGTTGGCCTGATCCATCTGCAGCACGGCACCGATGTTCTTGCCTATATCGATATCTGCAATATCAATGGAGAGGATCTCGAATGCCGTTCCGGCATCCAGTCCTTTTTCAAGCACTGTCTTGCTTATGCGGTCAGGATTCTCCAGCACCTCCTTATGACTGTGTGCCGATCCTATCGATGATACTATCCCTTCTCCCACACGTGCCAGGACGGTCTCTTCACCGGCACCGCCGACCAGCTGCTTGATGTTTGCCCTGACAGTCACCCTGGCCTTGGCAATCAGCTGTATGCCGTCGCGGGCAACGGCCGTCACCGGAGGAGTGTCTATCACCTTCGGGTTAACGGACATCTGCACTGCCTGGAAGACTTCGCGTCCTGCAAGGTCGATGGCAGTGGCCATCTTGAATGAGAGATCGATGTTTGCCTTGTTGGCGGAGACCAGCGCATGAACCACCTGTGGCACATGCCCCCCGGCGAGATAATGCGCCTCAAGCTCATCACGGTTCAGTTTGATTCCTGCCTTGTCAGCCTCGATCATGGCGCCTACCACCACTGAAGGCGGAACCTTCCTCCACCGCATGAAGATAAGCTGCAGGAGGCTGATCCTGACACCCGATACCAGTGCCTGGAACCAGAGACCGATAGGGATAAAGTAAAGGAGTATCCAGAGCAGTATCACTGCTCCGACGATGATGATCACATAAATGCCTATTCCGCTCATAATTATTTATTTATTGGTTTTACAATCAGTTTGTTGTCGTCGATCCTTATAACCTCAATTTTCTGCCCGGGATCGACAAGTATGTCTATTGACTTGGCTTCAAAATACTCACCGTTGACCAGCACCTTGCCTCCCGGAGCGAGACGGGTTACCGTCACTCCTGTGTCACCGGGCTTCACCTTTCCCTCCTGAACGCCCACATTGTCTACCTTACCGTCGATGGTAGTCTTCAGCATCATCTTATTCCACGTCCCTGCCTTAAGCATGAGCACTGTCATGACTATCATCAGAAGAAGGGTGGATCCGAGTACTATAAGACCTGCCTGTGTGCCAAAGGTGGTGAAGGAGAAAACGATTGCCGTCACAAGGCATAAAGCACCTCCGATGCCTGCTATTGTGACACCGGGAATAAGCACGAATTCAATGACAAAGAGCAGTAACCCCAGTATGATCAAAAAAATAATAAGTCCCAGTGACATCTCCTTCTTCCCTTTATATTACTACTGTTTCAAGGCTCAACTCCTTAAGCCTCATACTCATATCTCCAAGTGTGGCGGCATCACCGATTTTGATCACACAGCCTCCCTTGATGTGGGTTAGTACGGCGCACTGCTCTGCCTGTATCTCATCATGACCGCAAACATCCACCAGCGATGAGATGACATGCTCAAAGCTGTTGATATCATCATTGACAAGAAGAAGAGTCCGTTCATTCTCCTCTCCCCTTCTGTTGCTCTCCGGCCGTGGTGCTCTCTTAGTCATCAGGCAGTCTTTTAAGAAGTTCCCTTGCAGCCTCAACCGGTATCTCATACCTGCCTACCCACGCTGCAACCCTGGCAGTGCTGTAGCCGTTTCGTATCAGTAGTGAGACGTAGTCTTCGGCGCTCTCAAATGTAATAAAATTACCAATCAGAAACACCGATTCCCCCTCGTTGTTTTTAATAATGTCAAGTCCTCTCTGCCCGGCCAGCAGTTCAATTTTCTCAATCATTTCCGGTTCGGGAGTGTCAGTACGCATCACCTCCGCTCTGAATGAGAGAGTTCCTGCCATACGGATTTCATCCTGGCCGGCCTTCTCTTCTGCAGCGGAGCTCTCTCCTTCGAAAGGCAGAGGCTTGACTCCCCACTCCTTCTCAAGCTGTGCGGCTCTCTCCATCGATATCCGTATATCATTCATCAGTGCAATGACAAAGGCATCGGGGAAACCGGCTTCACGGGCTTTTGGCAGTCCCTGCCTGGCATCCTCAAGGCGCCGGAAGAATCCGGTATAATAAAAGGTGATGCCTGTATCCTTCTTCAGTTTGCCATACACAGGATACAACCCCTTAAAGAGTGACGGATTGAGGGGGTTTTTGAATGCGGCTATCTGAATAGTATATACAAGTCCGTCGGGAAGAGGTATATCTATTGGCACAGGGTTGGCAGCGCTGTAGGCCGGTTGTGGCCGGACTTCAAACAGGTACAGGAGTTGTTGCTGCGGATATGGATTATGTCCCGGATCTGCCGTGGCGCCCGGTGTCCGGGATTGTACCTGACCCTCAGTGGTGGCAGGTGTACGCGACTGTGCCGTACCGGGAATCGATGAAGGCGGCAGGCCCGATGCAGTGGTTGTGGCAGATGCGCGTGCTGCTGACCGTCCGGATAGTGGTTGAGATGTGGGTAAAGCCTCTGCTGCCTGTTTTGGCCGGCCAGCTGTGTCACCCTCCAGCTGAAGAAACAGTGCATCGGCCTCCGCCTGCCTTGCGTCAGCCATCTCCCGGCTTTCCGCAGCTCGCCTGCTCATTACCTCATCTGCTTCGGAAGCAATCTTATCCAGCTCACTTGCCTCAGTGTCAGCAATGGCCGACAGTGAATCAGCTTCATGCTGCACTTTTACCGCAGCGGCAAGCACCTTATCATAATCTCCCGGTGTCTCTCTCGAGGGCATTTGCACCCCGCCCGCCGGAGTTCCGGCAGATGATGGCTCTGTGCTCCGTGCCCTGCGCTCCCGGCCCTCTGCCGCAGTTGCAACCTGCTCCAGATCCAACGCTCCCTGCCCCCGCGCGCACTGATCAATAAAGCCCTGTAGGTCATACTCCTGCGTCAGCCTCCTGCCTGCTGCCCTGGCAAACCTGTCATAGGCATCCGCAGCATCGCGGAAATTACCGCTCATCTGCAACGCCCGCCCATAGTAAAACCAGACCTCGTCAGGGACACTCTTTATGTTGACGGAGCTGTTGATGGCAGAGCCCAGCAGATCCACCGCACGGGGTATATCGCGCTGTAACTCCGTCAGGCTGGCACCGGTATAATATTTGTATACAGGGTCACGCGAATAGAGCAACAGCAGCCCGTTGAAATGGGTATAGGCAACCTCGTAGTCGCCCCTGTCCCATGCAGCCTGTGCTGCTACCTTCGAAGGCTGCATCAGCCTCTCCTGGCCGTGCAACGGCCAGGACGAAACCAGCAGCAAAAGGATCAGTGCCGCGAACCATCCGAGGGCCTCTCTGTTAATAACTAAGAGAGAGAAATTTTTTACGATAGACGATAACTTCATACCTTTACCAGTCTTAACAAAAATACAAAAAAGTGATGACCCAGCCCACACCCGGCACACCCGCACCGCAGTTTGAGGGTACCGACCAGAACGGTAACACCGTAAAGCTAAGCAGTTACCTCGGAAAGAAAGTTGTGCTTTATTTTTACCCGAAGGATAACACCCCCGGCTGCACCGCCGAGGCATGCAGTCTCAGGGACAACTATGAAGAGCTGCTGAAGCAGGGATTTGCGGTTCTGGGTGTCAGTCCTGACAGCGTGGCATCACACGGAAAATTTGCCTCAAAGTACGAGCTTCCCTTCCCGCTCATCGCCGACCCTGAGAAGAAGATACTGACTGCATACGGGGCCTACGGTGAGAAGACGATGTACGGAAAAAAAGTTAAAGGAGTCATCCGCACCACCTTCATCATCGACGAGAAGGGCATGATTGAGAAGGTGATCAAAAAGGTCGACACGAAGGATCATGCGCCGCAGATCTTCAAGCTATACGGGAATGTCTAACTGCTATAAGAATAAGTAAATGGAAAGAAAAGAAGTAAACAAGGAGAAGCTCAAGGCGCTCGAGGTGACGCTCGGCAAGATCGAGAAGGATTTTGGCCGTGGCACCATCATGAAGCTGGGCGATCATGCCATTGAGAATGTGCAGGTTATCTCAACCGGGTCAATCGGCCTCGATGCCGCTCTCGGTATTGGCGGATTGCCGCGCGGAAGGGTCGTTGAGATCTATGGGCCGGAATCATCAGGGAAGACCACACTGGCCATTCATGCCATCGCCGAAGCACAGAAGGCCGGCGGCATTGCAGCCATGATCGATGCCGAACATGCCTTCGACAGGTTCTATGCCTCAAAGCTGGGCGTCGATGTCGAGAACCTGCTTATCTCCCAACCTGACAACGGTGAGCAGGCGCTGGAGATAGCAGACCACCTGATCCGTTCCGGGGCCATTGACATCATCGTGATAGACTCGGTGGCGGCACTTACCCCCAAGGCTGAGATAGAGGGCGAGATGGGCGACTCGAAGATGGGACTGCAGGCCAGGCTGATGTCGCAGGCGCTGCGCAAGCTTACGGCAAACATCAACAAGACCAACACCACCTGCATCTTCATCAACCAGCTGAGGGAAAAGATAGGTGTGATGTTCGGTAATCCCGAGACCACCACCGGCGGCAACGCCCTGAAGTTCTATGCCTCTGTCAGGCTCGACATAAGGCGTTCAAGCCAGATCAAGGATGGCGAGGATGCAGTTGGCAACCGTGTCAGGGTCAAGGTGGTAAAGAACAAACTGGCACCTCCTTTCAGGAAGGCCGACTTTGATATCCTGTTTGGTGAGGGCATCTCCCGTAACGGTGAGCTGGTCGATCTGGGTACCGACTTCAACATCATCAAGAAGAGCGGATCATGGTTCTCCTACGGTGACACCAAGCTGGGTCAGGGCCGCGATGCCGTCAAGAAGATCATGGAGGACAATCCGGAGCTTGCAGAGGAGATCAAGGCAAAGATCACAGAACAGCTCAAGGAAAAGGCGAGATAACAAGCCGGGGGCTATCTCTTTTCAGGGAACAGGATACTGAACAGTACGGCTGCCGAGAAGGCCAGGAGGTAGCTTGCCAGACGCTCAGAGACGCCTGTAGGGTCAGCCAGCCATGTCTTCCAGATGATGGCTGACAGGGTGCCGGTTATCAGGGAGGCATATACTCCTGCCCTGGAGAATTTTTTCCAGAAGAGCAAAAGAACTATTGCCGGGCCGAAGGAGGCGCCGATGCCGCTCCAGGCATAAGATACCAGGCCGTATACCGTGTCTTCCATCGTCAGCACCAGCAGGAAGGCCACCACGCCAACCATCAATGTAAGGAACTTGTTAAGGAAGAGAAGTCTCTTCTCAGACATCGGCTTCCGCTGCAGGTTGCTCCAGATATCCTCTGTAATTGACGAGGAGACCACTATCAGCTGCGAGGATGCTGTCGACATCATGGCCGACACTGCTCCCGAGAGCAGGATGCCAGCCAGCAGCGGGTTGAGCAGGGTCATAACCATAATCGGCATTACCTTCTCCGAATCGGCAGCGATGGCTGCTGCGCCTTCACCCATCAGTCCTGCCTGCACCATCCTGAAGCCTATGATACCGATGAGAAAGGCACCGGTATAGGCAAGCAGGGTCCATCCTATGGCTACCACTCTTGCACGCTTGGTCTCGGCAGGATTGCGCATGGCCATCATCCTGTTGAGCAGCTGTGGCTGGCCGGTATAACCAAACGCCCAGCTCAGGCCGTTGACCACTAGCAAGGCCCAGGCTCCTGTTGTCAACGCCGCAGTAGCTTCATTCAGTGCCACATCGGAATGCATAAGGGCCTCGGCAAAGCCTATTCCGTTTGCTGCAGCGATGAATAGGGCAACTATCGGCAGCACCACGCACGTTATTATCATCAGGATAGCCTGAAACGCGTCAACGGCCACCACTGTTATAAAGCCCCCGAGCATGGAATAAAGAGTTACTATGCCTGCACCTATCACCATACCCCAGAAGGGCTCGATCTGAAAAGTGTCATTGAAGATCTTTCCGGCGCCGCTGAACTGTGCCGAGAGATAGAGGACAAAGAAGATGATTATGATTACCGACGACAGCAGTCCGATCTTCCTTTCGGAGCCGGGGAACGACCGGAAAAACAATCCGGAGACGGTCAGTGCCCCGGTTTTCTCGGTCACCCTTCTCAGAGGTTCAGCCATGAAGATCCAGAGGAAGAGTATACCTGAGACGCATCCTATGGCCACCCAGATAGCGCTCCACCCTTCGGTATAGGCAAAGCCTGTCAGTCCCAGAAGAAGCCAGGCCGACTCGCCGGTGGCTCTCTCCGAGAGAGCCAGGAATAGCCCGGGAATCTTTCTGCCTCCGAGGACAAAGTCGGCGTTGGTCTTCGACCGGCGGGAGGCATAAACAACAATGGCTATCAGTAAGACGAGGTATCCGGCAAATACAGTGATCAGCATGGCATGCATCGATTCAGGGATTATTCCGCCGGGCGTAGCCGTCATGAAAGCCTGAATTCAACCCAAATATAATTATATCGATGCTTAAAAAAAATTCCTCATAGCTCTTGAGCCAAAAGTGGTCCGACACCCTCAAAAAATGAAGTGGAGCCTGCACTCCACTTACTTCCGTGCTCTAATTTAAACCCATTGAAGGATGACCGGTGATGTACGCCCGTGGCTGGCATACGGTTCCTCTTGCTCCCAGGCCGGTCGGTAAGATGTCTTTAATGTTTCTTCAGTTCGCGCAGCGCATCCTTTGTAGCTTCGAGATTATCAACAATTGTCTGTCCGAACGGCGCTTCCGACTGGTTTACATTGAACCCGGTGAAAATGTTGTTAGTCCCGTAGTTGATCACATTGTCGCCCAGGTTACCTCCCACGAATGTCCAGTCTTTGGTACTTGGCGTTAGGTATGCCACAGCGCTTCCGAATTCTTCAGTCGAGAAATTATTGCCTAACACAAGTCCTCCCTGGCTCCAGCTGACAAGATAAAGCGCCAGGTCGCCGTAACCCGTGAACCTGTTATTACGTATCACCATCCCCTTGGTATATAAACTGAGCAAAGCCCACCCTGTATGCCACTTCAGATGCCGTTACGGAACCCTCCCGGAGCATCTCCCGTGCCTTCTGAAGGCGGATCTCCCTGATAAAGTGGCTGGCATTCAACTTACCCAGATTCCTCAGCCGGCGGTGGATGGCAGACCGGCTCATCTGCGCTTGCCGTGACAGCTCCTCAACATCAAAATCTTCTCTCGACAGGTTGGCCTCCACGATCTCCCTGAGTCGGCGGATATAAAGCTGATCTGATGTCTGCGGCCCGGTCATGTATGCTAGTTCCTGTCGTTTAACCTATAAGATTCATTCTCTCCGGGCAGCCCGGAGGCCCCAAAGTACAATGGCAGGAGTGAAGCGGAAGCCTCACTCCCCCTTCAGCACCCGTTAATCAACAATCTACCTTTTCGGCACTCATTGAAACCCCCTTCACCGGGCACCTCAGGTTTACCGGGAAGAAAAGTTAGATGATTATTTTGAGACCGGTTTTACTGCACGTCCCAAAATTGTTGCTTTGCGTACCATAATCATTCCCGAAAGAAGAAACTATGCCGGTACCTGTTCCCGTGGGACGGTGCCTATCTGATTAGCTCGCTGGGATTGATGCCGAACTCGCTCGTAAAGGTCCTGCTGAAATGTGATACATTCCGGAACCCGGTTCTGTAGGCTGCCTCCGCAACAGTGACCTGCCTGCCCGATAACAACGCCCTGGCCCTGTGAAGCCGCAGCGATCTCAGATACCTGGTTGCCGTCATGTTTGTAAGTGACCTGAACTTTCGGTAGAGCTGTGTGCGGCTCATATTGAGAGCATTGCATATGAATTTGATATTCAGGGTCTCATTGCTGAGATTGGAGATCATTATCTCCCTAACATGCTTCATAAATTTATCTTCATATCTGAAATCTGAGTCATCAGTCAGCTCAAGATGTTCAATCGTGGCATATCTCTCCTGCAGCTTCCTTCGCTGGGAGACGAGCGACCTGACCTGGATCTTCAGTTCTTCGCTGTTAAAGGGTTTGGCAATATAGGCGTCAGCACCTCTTTCCAGGCCTTCTATGCGTGATGCAATGTCTGCCATGGCTGTGAGCAATACCACCGGGATGTGGCTGGTGCGCAGGTCATTCTTGACCATCTCAAGCATCCGGATTCCATCCGTCAGAGGCATCATTATATCGCTCAGTATGATATCCGGAACGTATTCCAGAGCCTTATCCATACCCTCCTTCCCGTTTGCTGCCACTATGACATCATAATTGTCCTTGAAGAGGGTCATCAGATAACGCACCACATCATCGTTATCCTCAACAATCAGGAGCATGGGTATCTCCTTCCCTTCCTGCCTGGTCAACTCTGCACGTACCTCCTTCCCCGGGCTCTTCCAGATAAAGCGTGAGACCCTGCTCTTTAGCTCATGAAGGTCCGGGCCCTCCTCAAGCGGGGCATTCCTTGTGACAGGAATCCTGACGGTGAATTCCGTCCCGCAACCGAATTGACTTTCAACAGTGATCGTTCCTCCAAGGAGAGTGACCAGTTCCCTTGTCAGTGCCAGCCCCAGTCCCGAACCTCCTGCCATTTGCCCCGCTTCCGTCTTCGCACGGGTGAAACGGTCAAAGACAGACGGTAGGAAATCTTCCGGAATCCCGGTACCGTTATCGGTTACCCTTATTTCAAATACCTCCTCCCCTGTCAGAGAGGTATGGACATCAATTCTACCCGGCGATGCAGTGAACTTCAGGGCATTTGAAACAAGATTCGAGATAATCTGCATCATCTTTTCGGGATCATGGTCGATGACTGCCGGCCGTCGTGAGGGATAAAAGCTGAGAGATATACCGGCTGAGGTGGCAACAGAGCGGAAGAGCTCAACTATGTAGCTGATGTGGAGGTTGATATCAGAACGTATCAGTCGCACAGGCATAGCCCCGGCGTCAAGTCTTGCCAGGTCAAGCATTTGATTTACAAGATTCAGAAGCATGCCTGCATTCCTGTCTATGACCTCGCTGCCTTCAGCCAGCCACCTTTCGGGATCATTGCGCATCAGATCATTCATCCCGGTGATCACGGTCAGAGGAGTACGAAACTCATGGGTGATATTTGTATAAAGCTGGGTCTTGGCGTTATCCAGCTCCCTCATGCGAACCGTCTCCATCTGCTCAAGCCTGACACGCTGTGATATGAAGCTGAGAACGAAGACCATGGCAAACCCCGA
>JAVEXM010000119.1:0-7365 GCA_034004025.1 Bacteroidales bacterium | reverse complement strand
ACGGAGAATATATCCGGGTGTTTCAATTGCGAAATAAATATAGCCGTCGGGGCCCATGACCACGTTTCGAACCCGCCCGATGCCCCTGAGCAGTTCCTCGCGGTGACTAAACTGATTTCCCTCCATGACAACCCTTTCCAGGTGTTTCAACGGGAGGGAGCCGAGGAGAATGTTGTTTTTCCAGTTCGGGTACCGATCGCCTGTCACGAAGGTCATACCGCAGGGACCGATGGAGGGAGTCCACTGGTATACAGGCTGTTCCATTCCTTCCTTTTCGGTGAGGGTGGTGAGTACGGTGCCGTCATAGTTTATGCCATAGGATATCACCGGCCATCCGTAGTTCAGTCCCGGCTTTATAAGATTCAATTCATCTCCGCCGCGTGGACCGTGTTCCGAGATCCAAAGCTCACCTGTCAGGGGGTCGAAGCAGGTTCCCTGCGGGTTCCTGTGGCCATAGCTCCAGATCGAAGCCAGGGCGCCGGGGGTATTAACAAACGGGTTGTCGTCCGGAACAGATCCATCGTCATTCAGCCTGTGGATCTTTCCGTTGTGGTTGTCAAGCTTCTGGGGGAAGTCGAAATGCTGTCCCCGGTCGCCTATACCGAAAAAGATATGCCCCTTGCCGTCAAAGGCTATTTTGCATCCGAAGTGGTAATTCCTGTCCGTGGCCGGTTCTCCCCTGAAGAGGAGCTGCTGGTCGATGAGCCTGTCACCATCGAGTTTTGCCCGCATGATTGCAGTATTACCTGTTGGTCGCGGATCTTCCCCGACCAGGGCTGAATAGGAGAAATAGATCCAGCCGTTATTGTTATAATCGGGATGGATAGCGATATCCAGCAATCCTCCCTGGCCAATGGTCATAATTTCGGGCAGGCCTTCGACAGGTGCCGAGAGTTTACCGTCAGAGAAGATATGAAGTGTGCCTGACCGTTCACTGATAAGCAAATCCCCATTGGGCAGGAAGGCCATACCCCAGGGTACGGTCAGTCCGGTAACAACGGTATCAACAGTGAATTTCTGAACCTCAGACTCAATAACATTATCAATGGTCAGGGCTGGCTGCAAAGTTCCCCTGTCAGCCGGAATTCCTTTTTTCACGTAAAGTGCAAGCGCCTCAATCTCCTTGTCGGTGAAGCTATTTTCAAAAGCAGGCATACCAATGTTTTCTATCCCGAACTTGATACTGTTGAAGGCTGATGAGGTTCCCTCCTCATCCATCCACTCCTTTGCGGCAAACTTTTCGAGGTTGGCGCCATGGCATCCGGAACAGAATTTCTGATAGTTGTCTGCGGCGGTCAGCTGGTTTTTCCCGGTATCTGCCGGTTTGGCCAGAAAAAGTCGGTAAACGGCTAGGAGCGCAACTGCGGTGAGCAGCACTACTGTAAGAATCTGTGAAGGTTTCATTTTCTTTGATTTGATAAAGCAAATTACAAAAAATCAGACCGTAATGCAAACGCCGGCCACAGGTCGCCGGCCCAATCAGGCACTCGTTATTTTCTAAGAAAAACAATTACCGGCGTTTAAGGAAACCGGGCAAATAAAAATTGCAGGTACAGGGGATACTGCTATATTTATTCCGTCAAAAACCGGCGGGGAATTATGAAGATGTTTTTTCAACCGTTAATAACAAGGCTGCTGATCGCCTCTGCATTACTCTGCACCACGCTGCCTGCACTTTCCCGGGAGGCTGATACCATCCTGCAAAAGCCAGGCTATGAGGCTGCGCTGCTTTTGAGTGAGTATATCAGTCATGCCTCGGTATCCGGCACTGAGAAGAATGCCGGTGAGTTCCTGGCAGGGGTATGCCGGGAACGGGGATTGCACCTGAGGATTTTCACCGATACAATTGATTCTTACAACTTTGCCGCATCGCTCTTTCCTCTTGATTCCGGCAAGCCAAACATCGTTTTTCTGAATCACATTGATGTTGTAACCCCGGGAGAAGAGTCCGGATGGAAATACCCGGCATTCTCAGGTACCATTGTCGAGGATACTGTATGGGGCAGGGGGGCGATAGACATGAAGCAGGCTGTGATCATGCAGCTGATGGCACTCTCCACGATGGTTGACCGGGCTGCCGCTGAGGAACTCCCCTTGAATGTAACACTGCTCTGTGTATCGGGGGAGGAGACCTACGGATTGAACGGCTCAAAGATCATCAGTGAGAGATTCCTCCCGGAACTTAATCCTGCTGTCCTGATAGGAGAGGGGGGAATAGGGTCAAGGGAGGTGCTTACAGGTGATCCGGAAAGGCCTGTTTTCGCCATCTCTCTCAGTGAGAAACGGGCTCTCTGGCTAAGGCTGCACCTTGCGTATGAGAGCTCCGGGCACGGATCTGTGCCGCCGCCGGATTATGCTTCAAAGCTGATGATAAGCTCCCTGAACAACCTGACAGGCCTCAAACCTGAGATCAGGTTCGATGATATGTCAAAGCTGATGTTCCGAAATCTCGGTAAGCTCGAAGGGGGGCTGGCCGGTTTCCTGATCAGCCATCCTGTACTGTTCAAGCCGCTGGTGGCAGGAGGCTTAAGGAAGAATCCCCTTACTGCCTCCACAGTTACCAATACTGTTTCGATTACCTATCTGTCTACACCTGAGTGTGGCATCAACCAGATTCCTCAGGAGATCACGGCATACCTCGACTGCCGCCTGTTGCCAGGGACCTCTACGCCTAATTTCCTCGGTTACCTCAGGGAGAAGCTTGACAACAGCCAGATTGAGCTGAGTGTCATAGAGGAGACGCAAGGGTCAGAACCTACAATTCCCGACAGGTATTACAGCCATCTTGCCGAGTCCATTGAAGAGGTCTACCCGGGGGCGGGTGTGGTCCCGGTTCTCTTCCCGGCGACAAGCGACAACAACTACTTCCGAAATGCCGGAGTGCCGGTGTACGGGGTCATCCCCGTGCTTATCAGTCAACAGCTGTTGCAGACGATACATAATTACAATGAACGTATCCCGGTGGAGGCACTTCACTACGGAACGGAGGTGTACAGACGTTTTATTGAAAAGAGTATGCCGGAGACGGATAAGCCTTAGTTTGAAGGACTGTAGTACTATGGAGGTGCAGCTTTTGTTTCCGTGGATGACCATTACCCGGGGTCAGCCACAGATAGCAGGTATGTTCATCTCCGGATGATCAGCCTAAACTCACTGAGCTGATCAAATTGAGAGGATCACGTTTAGCCCGCATGGCTGTTCACATCCGCAGGATATCTTTCAGGTTTTCGCCCAGTATCATCTCCTTCTCCCTTTGACTTATTTTCAGGTTGTTGACTCTTTCAATTATGTGCCTGGTATTGTTCTTGCCATACGGGGTGTCGGAGCCCATGACGATCCTTTCGGCTCCAAACTCCTTCAGCGCCAGATAAATTCGTTCATCCGAGATCAGCGGCGGGCATGAAATATCGAAGAAGATTTTCTCAGATGTTTTTCCCTTCATGTCTATGAAGATCTCCAGTCCGATAAGATGCCCCACAATTAGAGGAGTCTCCACAGATCCTGAGAAATCTATCAGATCTTCAACATCCCGTTTTGAATGTGGGTGAATGAATACCGGCAATCCTTCGGCTGCTGCCAGCTCTGTTACCTCAGCGAAAACGGGGGATTTTATCCTGAAGGGATGGCAGCTCTGGTGCAGTTTAATACCTTTAATATTCCACGACCTGATTTTTGACAGGATATCTTCGGCAATCTTCTTCTGCCTGAGGTCTGCCCAGTAGAACTGGATGACACGGCCTCCGGATGCCTGAGCTATCTCATATACCTCCCTGTTGCCGTGTTCGATATGCTCTTGTCTGCTTCTGCTGCGGGTTGCCTGCCTGAGAAACCTGTTTACAAGCCAGCTGAGCTCCTTGCCCGGGACCTTCACCGGAGGATCAGGCAGTGGCATAGGTCTGTTCCTTGGAGCATCGGCAGGGCAGAGAACGACCATGTCGGTGCCTGTTGTGTCCAGGGTCTTCAGGATAGCCGGCAGATCCCTGTACTCGCCTCCAAGATGCGCATGTCCGTCGATTATCATATAATTTTCTTTAGCTGTGCATATGAGTGATCTGTTCAGTTTCGAAGATATCTCAATTCTGGGAAAAAGAACAACAGGTGCCGTGGGTATAAAATCGTATTTTCAGCATGTCGGGCCTGCCAGTCGATTGCCGGATGAATAGTTTGGCTATTTTCGCCGGGCTAGCCCTTCCGGCAGCCGTGCTGCCGGAAGGGCTACTAAAGAAACCAAAAGCTCTGACGATGATGGAAAAGCTCAAATATTTCATGTCACCCTGTTACGGTTGTTTCAGACTGAAGAGGAGTCTCGTGCTGATTATACTGACCGTGATCTGCTTCCCCGGAGCATTGCGTGGCCAGGCTACCGATGATTTCAAACCCTCAGGCAAGGCGGAGGTAAGAATCTTCACAGGGTTCAACACCTCATTCTCAGACGGTGAGAATCACAGCAAGTTTGATGTGACCCGTGCCTACCTGGGATACAGTTACAACTTCACAAGAACGCTCTCGGGTCGCATTGTATATGATGTTGCAGATCCTTCGGCCGGTAACCTGAAGTTCACGGGTATGCTGAAGTTTGCCTATCTGCGATACAAGAGTGAAAAATGGACCGTCACCGGCGGTATGATTCCTCTTCCGGAGTATGCACATGCAGAAAAGACATGGGGCTACCGGTACATCTACAAGCCTGCGCACGATCTGTACGGTTTCGGCGCATCGGCAGACCTGGGAATAAGTGTTTCCCACATAATAGCCCCCTGGATATCGGCTGACATCACCCTGATGAACGGTGAAGGATACAAGCAGACAGAAGCTGACTCTACCTTCAAGGCGGCTGCCGGCATCACCCTTCTTCCGGTGAGCAATGTCTCCCTGCGGGGTTATGTCGACAACATGAGCAAGGATGGCATTAATCAGCAGACGGCTGAAGTTATCGCCTCATGGCAGGGCAGGGGATACCTCCTCTCAGCCGCTTACCATTACCGGAGAAACCACAAGCTGATTGACGGGCATGATTACCGGGTTCTCACCCTAAACGGCAGGGTGCCGGTTTCGGAAAGAGTCGTGCTCCTTGGCAGGTATGATTATGCTGCCTCATCCAGAGTTGGGAGTGCAGAGGATCCATGGAATCTGGCCAAAGACGGACAGCTTTTCCTCGGTGGTATTGAGTTTGCCGTCTCGCCCGGGGTCAGCCTCTCGCCAAACTTCCAGGGATGGAAGCCTGCTGACAACAACATGCCGTTCATTTCCACAATCTCCCTGTCACTCGACCTGAAGATCTGAGCTGGCAGGAATGGTCAGCCCGGATTCCGGGTGACACCAAGGATAAGTACCGGTTCTTCCAGATACTGTTCCGGTGCTGGGAGAGAGTGGATTCGTCTGACGACCTTCATACCTCTGGTCACTTTTCCGAAGGCTGCAAACCCCTGCCCGTCGGGATTTCTTTTGCCTCCGAAGTCAAGGTCGGGCTGATTGCCGACGCAGATGAAGAACTCTGATGTAGCAGTGCCAGGTGTCCATCTTGCCATGGAGATGACACCGTTGCGGTGGCGGATGCCTGTCATTGCAGTTGTCTCATGAGTGACAGGAGGGAAACCGCCTGTCTCCTCTTCTTCATACCTGCCACCCTGGATTACTGCGATACGTACAGAGTCATTAGGCTGGTTATCCTTTCCGACCACCCTGTAGAAGCATGTGCTGTCAAACAGTCCGGCATCAACATACCTGAGGAAGTTGGCGGATGTCACAGGGGCATTTTCCAGATCGAGTCCAACATGAATGTCTCCCATCTCTGTCCGGATGATGACATGCTCACTCTTCGTTCCTGAATGAGTGCATGCACCTGCATATACCACCAGGGCGACCAGCGGAATCAGATATTTCAGTTTCATGGGGTACTGATTATTTCGGACTGAGAATCTGGAACAGAAGCCATGAGACACCCAGGGTAAATATGATATTGAAAGTCTGTGCGATAATAAAACTGTAAAACGGTTTTTTACTTCCAATATGTTTGAAGTCGGAGAAACGCGTTTCAAGGCCTATACTGATAAATGCGAGGTTGAACCAGAAGGTGCTGAACGACTTGATCACCTTGCCGGAGGCGTGAGCCGTTTCTGAACTCAGAATGAATGAGAAGACGAGGGATGCCAGGATAAAACCGAGCACGAACTTCGGGAAACGGTCCCAGATGATTCTCAGGGGAACATGCTCTCTCTTTTCCCCGTCGTCCTTTTTCCTGTAGGCCCAGAATATCGATATGGCAAATGCTGCCAGTCCCAGCAGCACATTCTGCGAGAACTTGACGATGGTGGCATATTTCAGTCCCGTCTCCCCGGCAATAGTACCGGCAGCCACAACGGCGCCGGTGGTATCTATGGTACCTCCCAGCCATGCTCCTGTAACAATGTCTGACAGTCCCATCCATCTGGCAATTATCGGAAGGAATATCATCATCGGAATTGCTATTATCAGCACCAGGGAGATGATGAATGAGAGTTTCTTCTTGTCGCCGTTAATGGCTCCTGCCGTTGCAATGGCGGCCGATACGCCGCATATTGAGACAGCGCTGGCAAGCATGGTTGAGAACTCAGCATCAACCTTCATCTTGCGTGACAGCCAGTAAGCAAAATACCACACTACCGTAACGACGATCACCGCCTGTATCAGTCCGAAGGAGCCTGCGGTGAGTATATCCTTGAAAAGGATCGTCGCCCCCAGCAGCACCAGCCCGATCTTGACGTATAGCTCAGTCTGGACTCCCGCCCTCAGCCATGCTGGCAGCCTGAAGATATTGCCGATTACCAGGCCGAGGAGCAGAGAGAAGAGCACGGTCTCAAGTCCGAGGTTCTTGAACCCTGCGAAGGATGAGATGAACTGCGCCAGTATGGCCAGCAGATAAAGAGAGAGGAATCCGGTAACATATTTCTTCAGTGAGTCGCCGCTCATGACCATGCCAAGAACCGAGATAATACCGAAAATCAGTAGGGTATAAAGTGCCGGAAGCCAGAGAGAGGAGGAGCTGAATATGCCCGACAGATCCTGTCCGTTGTTCCACCCGACTTTACCGCCGAATGAGGGCGTGCCGGTTGCATATCCGGTAATGACAACAAAGAGTATGAGGATAAATCCTGTTACGACTGATGCCCAGTCCTGCCCGATAACATACTTTTTTCGTGCTGCGGTATCGCTGTTCCCTGTCATGACATGCTTCTTTTATTGTTTTATCGCGCTATTCCTTGTGAACAACGCGCATCCGACGGCTGAAATATCCAAAAAAACAATCCGGTTTTCAACCGTTTTCTGATGACCCGGCAAATATGGAGATCATTGCCGGATTTCATGTAGGTATAAATTCGTATTCTG
>JAVEXM010000015.1:0-36099 GCA_034004025.1 Bacteroidales bacterium | reverse complement strand
ATTGTTGCCGTCTCGGTTGAGGACGGAGGAGTGGTCGTCACGGGTAGCTATGACCGGGAGAGCACCATGGATGACTTTATCCTGCTGCGGTATGATGAAGGAACATCTGGATGGTCGCAGTGCGGCATAGCATCAGGTTTTGACGGCAGTGTCGCATTCGCCCTCGCCGATGCTGACACCGTCACGGTGATATCTTATTCCATGGCGGTGCTGAACAACTGCGGCATACCGGCTGACAGCTCTCTGCCGGGCAGGAACATCGTTCTGACAGCAGTGAAGGGAGGTACACAGGTCAATCTGCAATGGAACCGTCCGGGCTTCTCTCCTGCGCCGCTCTTTTCGGTATGGCGGGATACAGGTTTCGGGTGGCAGGAGGTGGCTGCCCACCTGTCTGACACATTATGGGCAGAAGATCTCACGCCTCTTGCAGGAAGTGTCACCTCGGCCTCTGTAGCATATCGTGTGACTTCCCATGATTCTGATTCTCCGGCGGGCACACCCCCTTCACGGTCAAACGTGACCCTTGTGCCGCTTACGGAGAACATTTATATGCCCAATGCCTTCACACCCGACGGTGACGGGCTAAATGACATTTTCATGCCTGCTCTCTCCTTCGTGCCTTCAGGCTACGAGTTCAGTGTCTACACCCGCAGCGGGGTGCTCTTATTCCGGACCGCTGATCACGGCGAGGGATGGACCGGACGTCACAACGGGAGCCTGATGCCGTCAGGCGTCTACCTCTGGAGCCTGAGGCTCACGACGCCGTCAGGGCAGACTGAGGCACGAAGAGGCACAGTAACTATACTGCCCTGATCATTAAAGGATAAATGACCCGATTTTCATATCTTTGCTCTTCCCTTGGGGTTGGTTACTGATGGGTAAGAAAAAATCGGACATATTTACTGCAGAGGATCTCAGCCAGATTGAGAGTGAGTATCAGCTCCTCCGCAACAATCTTTACAGGTGTGACAACCCCGGAGACAGGGAGCTGATTGACAAGGCCTTCAGTTTTGCCAATGAGGCACACCGTGACATGTACCGCAACTCGGGAGAGCCATACATTATCCATCCTATTCATGTAGCGCGCATTGTAAACCAGGAGATAGGGCTCGGGGCAAGATCAGTGGCGGCGGCCTTGCTTCATGATGTGGTGGAGGACACCGGCGTACCCCTGGAGGAGATACGCAGGGAGTTCGGTCCGAAGATAGCATCCCTGATTGACGGTCTGACGAAGATCTCGGGTACCTATAACAAGGAGACAAACTCACTGCAGGCTGAGAACTTCAGGAAGATGCTGATGACTCTCTCCGATGATATAAGGGTCATTCTCATCAAGATAGCCGACAGGTTGCATAATATGCGCACCCTGGACTCCATGCCCGAATACAAGAAGATGAAGGTCGCCGGTGAGACGGTCTACCTGTATGCGCCTCTTGCCCACCGTCTGGGTCTCTTCGCCATCAAGACCGAGCTTGAGGACCTGAGTTTCAAGTTCAGGCATCCGCGTATCTACGATGAGATAGCGCGCAAGGTAAAGATGGATGAGAAGAAGAACCTCGCCCTCATCAACAGGTTCAGTCTGCCCATCATTGAGGAGCTCAACAATAATGACATCATCTTTGATATCTCCGGCAGGTTCAAGTCAATCTACTCCATCTGGAAGAAGATGCAGTCAAAGACCATTCCTTTCGAAGAGGTTTATGATCTGCTGGCTGTCAGGATCGTCTTTGAGCCGGGGCCCGAAATGAGCGAAAGGGCGCAGTGCTGGCAGATATATTCATTAATAACGGATATCTACACCCCGAAGCCTGACAGGCTCCGCGACTGGATCAGCAGGCCCAAGTCGAACGGCTATGAAGCCCTTCACCTGACGGTTATGGGGCCGGAAGGACGATGGGTTGAGGTACAGATACGCAGTCAGCGTATGGATGACGTAGCCGAGCGTGGGTTTGCCGCTCACTGGAAGTACAAGGGTGATATGCTTCAGACGGATAACGAGCTGGATAAATGGCTCAAGCACATCCGTGAGATGCTTTCCAACCCCATGTCTGACCCGTTGACTTTTCTTGATGAGTTCAAGATGAGTCTCTTTTCATCGGAGATAATGGTCTTCACCCCCAAGGGTCTTCTGGTCAATCTTCCCAAGGGGGCCTCAGCCCTCGATTTCGCCTATGAGATACATACCGACATAGGCAACAAGGCCATCGGTGCCAAGGTCAACTACAAACTGTCCCCGCTCTCCACCCCGCTGCAGAGCGGAGACCAGGTGGAGATCATCACCTCTAACATAGCCAAGCCCGAAAAGGATTGGCTTGAATATGCCCACACGGCAAAAGCAAAGAATGCCATCAAGGATGCCCTCAGGGATGAATCGACCGACCGCATCCAGAAGGGGCGTGAGATGCTTGAGGAAAAGCTTGGTGAGCTTGGCATCATGCCCAACTCGGATATCATCAAGAAGCTGCTCGACTACTATGAACTGCTCAATAAGGATGAGCTTTACTCACGCATAGGGCTGGGGCTGATCAATCTCGACGAGTTGCGCAAGGTGCTCAGGAAGGCGCCTGAGGGCAGTCTCAGGAAATACTGGAAGCTGGCCATCGGCGGAGTGACGCGCAAGAGTTCCGGTGAGAAGGAGAATCCGCCGCCGGGCGGCACCATTGACAAGAGCCATCCTTACCTGCTGCGTGAAGATGTTGGCAACACCGGAGACTCCTACCGCATTGCCGAGTGCTGCAACCCTATTCCGGGCGATGAGGTTGTCGGATATATTGACCGTTCCAATGCAATCATTGTTCACAAGCCCAAATGCCCGACAGCAGTGAAGCTCATGTCAAGCGAGGGTAACAGGATCATCCAGGTGAGATGGACAATTCACAAGATCGCCTCATTTCTTGCGCGGGTGAGCATCAACGGTATTGACCGGATCGGGCTCATCAATGAGGTAACGAGTATCATCTCCACAGAGCTCAACGTCAACATCCGGAACATCAACGTATCGGTTTACAACGGTATCTTTGAAGGCACCCTCGACCTTTACGTGCACCACACGCGAGACCTTAACAATCTAATAATGCAGCTTTCCAATGTTAAAGGTATTGCCAGTGTGAAGAGGATCGAAGAATTCATTGAATAAGATTATCCGACACAATAAAGCATCATGCAATGTCCAACGACGATGCCAGACTGATAGTAAAACAGATTTTCACGGAATACCTGGGAGGCCGCTCGCTCAGAAAGACTCCGGAGCGGTTTGCCATCCTTGACGAGATCTACTCACGCGAAGGTCATTTTGATATTGAGTCGCTCTTCAACTTCATGAAGAACAAAAACTACCGTGTATCGAGGGCTACGCTGTACAACACAATAGAGTTACTTATCGACTGCAAGCTGGTAAGCAAACACAAGTTTGGCCACAGCCAGGCACAGTATGAAAAGACATTCCGTACGGGGCAGCATGATCATATCATCGATACTGAGACGGGAAAGGTGATTGAATTCAGTGATCCCAGGATAAACGATATCATAAAAAATGCATGTGAGGAGAACTCATTCGTGCTCCATCACTATGCTCTCTATGTATTTGGGATACCTGACAAATCCAGGAGACAGAAGGGCCGGACGCGTGATGCCGGTTCATCCTCCTGAGACTCCGGAGCATCTGGCTGATGCCCTTGCAAGGAGATTCACGTAGTTGTCAACAATCGTCTCGTGAGAGCCTGTAACGATGATTTATTTTGTAAATTGGAGCCAGTTCTCAAAACAGGATTACAGAGAGAGATGAAGATAGACATATTGCTCGGGCTCCAGTGGGGAGATGAGGGTAAGGGAAAGATTGTCGATGCACTGACACCTGATTATGATATCGTTGCACGGTTCCAGGGCGGACCCAACGCCGGTCATACAATTGAGTTCAACAACACCAAGCACGTGCTGCACCTGATACCTTCAGGCATTTTTCATGAGGGCAAGATCAATGTCATTGGTAACGGGCTGGTCATCGACCCTGTAGTCTTCAGGCATGAGGTTGAGAGTCTGGGTCTTGCAATTGAACAGGTGCGTGAACGACTTCTGATCTCGGCAAAGGCTCACATGATCCTTCCCACGCACAAGCTGCTTGATGCTGCCCAGGAGGCTTCACTGGGTGAGTTGAAAATAGGGTCCACTCTCAGGGGTATAGGGCCGGCCTACTCTGACAAGACTTCCCGCAACGGATTGAGGGTTGGCGATCTCTTCAGGAAAGAGTTCAGGGAGATTTACGGTTCGCGTGTCAAGGAGCACACCAGAACCCTCAAAGGGTACGGTTTCAGCAATGATCTGCGTGAGCTGGAGGAGGAGTGGTTTGAGTCCGTTGAATACCTGAAGCAGTTCAGCACCATCAATGCCGACTACTATCTCTGCATGAGCCTTAACAGTGGCAAGCACATACTTGCAGAGGGGGCTCAGGGAACGATGCTCGACATTGATTTCGGCACCTATCCCTATGTCACATCGTCCAACACCGTTGCTGCAGGAGCGTGCACCGGTCTGGGCATGGCTCCTTCGCGCACCGGAGAGGTCTTTGGCATCTTCAAAGCTTACTGTACGAGGGTGGGTAGCGGCCCCTTCCCTACCGAGCTGGATGATGAATACGGTCAGATGATGCGTGATCGCGGCAACGAGTACGGATCCACTACCGGGAGGCCGCGGCGCTGCGGATGGCTTGATCTGCCGGCCCTGAAATATGCTATTATGATCAACGGTGTGACACGCCTCTTCATGATGAAGGCTGATGTGCTCTCAGGCTTTGATGAGATAAAGGTGTGCAGATCCTATAACGTCAACGGTGCCGAAGTTACGGAACTGCCATACTGTCTTGGAGATGTGGAAGGGCTTAACTACCGGACGCTTCCGGGATGGCAGTGTGACATCACCGGATGCCTGCGCTGGGATGAGGTTCCCGATGCACTGAAGGACTATGTGGAGTACATTGAGAGTGAGACCGGAGTGCCTGTCACAATCGTCTCAGTCGGTCCCGACAGATCAGCAACTATTTACAGGTAGCCCTTATTTCCTGCTGTAGACCCAGGCTTCGCCGTTGATGTTATCCTGTATGGTGGCCAGTGCGTTCCATGCATCCCGCAGGGTGCCGAATGACTTTGCCGAGACGAGGCTCCATCGACCGCCATTCATTGGGACTATCCTTGCATCATAGCCTAAACCACGGATGTGTTCACGCCAGGCATCTGCATAGGAAGGTGTCAGGAAGCTGCCAACGATGACATGATACTGTGAATAATCAATCACCTCCTGCTCTTCAGCCAGGTTCATCTCAGCCTGACGCTGACGTTCCGCCTCTGCCTGCTGCTCATTGGCAACACGTATGGAGTCTGCAACACGAAATGCCTCCTGCTGCTGCCTCAGAGCCTCTGTCTCACGTGCCTTTTTCTTACCGAAAGGATTTATGCTTTTCATAAAATCACATGACGGGGTGAGTAGCAGTATCGCTGCAAGTATCACCATGGGGATCCTCTTCATAAACGGCAGTTTTTCATTATAATAGGCTGTAAAGGTATGGATTTGACCTCAAAAATGCAATGAAAATAAATTAAACGTATCTCTACCCGACAATTCTTTTCTATATTAGATCGCGATTTTAAATCCCATCAAACCATAAAGCAGATGAAATCACTTATCCGGTTTTTTGAAGAGAATGTTGAGAAGTATGCCTCCAACGTATATCTGTGGGAGAAGCTGCAGGAAAAATATGAAGGCACCACCTACCAGGAGACAAGGAGGCAGGTACAGGAGTTCGGTGCCGGCCTCATGCAGATGGGCATCAGGAAGGGAGACCGTGTAAGTCTGCTCTCCGACGGCAGGAACAGCTGGGTGATAGGTGAAATGGGGGTTCTCCATGCCGGGGGAGTGAACGTACCGCTCTCAATCAAGCTAAATGCCGAGGAGATCAAATTCAGGCTCATACATTCAGGTTCGAAGATGGTCATCACCTCCAGCACCCAGGCACCGAAGATACTTGAGATAAGGGAGCACTGTCCCGGTCTGGAGAAGGTGATTTTTATGGATCCCAGGGAGGAGTATGCCGAGGGCCAGATTCACTTCAACGAGATCAGGAAGATAGGACGTGAATGGCTTGAGAACCCCGGCAACAGGAAGAAGTTTGAGGAATTCACCGCATCCATTGAACCCTCGGACTTTGCCAATATCTGTTATACCTCCGGCACCACAGCCGATCCCAAGGGCATTATCCTCACACACGGCAACTATGTGACCAACGTCTACCAGTCATACAGTCTGATGGATATACCCCAGTACTACAAGACCCTCCTGATATTGCCGTGGGATCACTCTTTTGCCCACACTGCCGGAATCTACGCCTTCATGGGCAAGGGAGCCAGCATAGCATCGGTAAAGGTGGGCAAGACTCCCATGGAGACACTTCGCAACATCCCGATATGCATGAAGGAGATCAAGCCCAATCTCCTCATGAGTGTTCCGGCACTGGCGAAGAATTTCCGCAAGAACATAGAGAAAGGCATCAAGGAAAAGGGAAGGATGACGGAGACACTCTTCAACTTCGCACTGAAGATGGCCTATTCCTACAACAAGGAGGGTTACAACAAGGGAGAGGGAATACAGAAGCTCAAGAAACCGCTGCTCCGGCTCTTCGACAAAATACTGTTCAGCAAGGTAAGGGAGGCGTTCGGAGGTGAGCTCGACTTCTTCATTGGCGGCGGTGCACTGCTTGACATTGAGTTGCAGCGCTTCTTTTACGCCATCGGGGTGCCCATGTACCAGGGCTACGGGCTGTCAGAAGCCTCTCCGATCATCTCCTCCAACTCAGCCAAACGTCACAAGCTGGGCTCATCAGGCTATCTTGTAAACAATATGGACCTGAAAATATGCGATGAAGACGGCAATGAACTGCCCACCGGTGATAAAGGCGAGATAGTCATCAGGGGAGGCAATGTGATGCACGGTTACTGGATGAATGAGAGTGCCACCAATGATGCAATCCGCGACGGCTGGCTCTATACCGGCGACATGGGGTACATGTCCGAAGACGGTTTTCTGTATGTAATGGGACGGTTTAAGAGTCTTCTCATTGCCGATGACGGTGAGAAGTTCAGTCCTGAAGGCATTGAAGAGGCCATCACCGAGCAGTCGAAATACATTGACCAGTGCATGCTTTACAACAACCAGAAGCCTTATACAATTGCCCTCATCGTACCTAACCAGCATGCCCTGAAGATCTACCTTGAAGACCGCAATCTCACTGCCACCACCGAGGAGGGCAAGCGTGCCGTTCTTAACCTGATAGAGAATGAGGTAAATGAATACCGCATTAACGGCAAGTTCGGGCATATGTTCCCTCACCGCTGGCTTCCCGTGGCGCTGGGTATACTGAATGAAAGCTTCAATGAAGAGAACGGTATGATGAATTCTACAATGAAGATTGTAAGAGGCAAGATCACCGAAAGGTACAATGACTTGATTGAGTGGCTTTACACACCCATGGGGAAGATCACCTACAATGAACGAAACATGGAAGAGGTCGAGAAGATGAAGCTTGGCTGACAACCAATAACCTTATTTCATATGAAGCTTAAAGTTTTACCGGTTGCCCTGCTTGCAGCCGCAATGTTGACATTCTGTACAACTGACAGGTCTCCGGCATGGCAGCCGGCGGAGAGTCCCCTGTTCACAGACTGGGGTGAAAATACCGATCCCTTATCCCCCTGGCCGGAGTATCCGCGGCCGGGACTGGTGCGTGACGGGTGGATGAGCCTGAACGGGCTGTGGGACTATGCAATATGCGACAGGAATGGAGAGCGTCCCGACCCTGAAGGAAAGATACTGGTCCCCTACCCTGTTGAATCTGCCCTCTCGGGGGTAAAACGGATGATGTCCGACTCCCTTGCGCTGTGGTATTCCAGGGAGTTTGTCATTCCGAAGACATGGAAGGAAAAACAGCTGATACTGAATTTCGAAGCATCGGACTGGGAGACGAAGGTATGGATAGACGACAACTTCGCCATAAGTCACCGCGGGGGCTATGACCCATTCTCATGCAATATCACTCCTTACCTTTCCGGAAGAAAAAAGCACACAATAGTGGTAAGGGTCACTGACCCTGTCGACAGCGGCAGTCAACCCAGGGGCAAGCAGGTCTCGAAACCGAAGGGCATCTGGTACACTCCCACCACAGGCCTCTGGCAGAGTGTCTGGCTTGAGCCCGTAGAGAAGACATGGATCGGCGATATCCGGATTGTTCCTGACATTGACAGGGAGATGCTGACTGTCTCCGTTACCGAAGAGCGCTGCCAGGGACCTGAGGGCTGTCCCCCGGTAGACATGGCTCCCTCACTTGCCGAGGTTACAGTGATGTACGGCGGTGAGACAATAGCAACGGGGTCAGCCGTCACAGACAGTGCCATTGAGCTTCAGATACCATCGCCAAGGCTCTGGACTCCCGATGATCCGGCTCTGTATGACATCAGGGTACGGCTGATAACTGGAGGAGCAGTGACGGATGAGGTTCTCTCTTATGCAGGCATGAGGAAGATCTCCCTGGGTATTGACGACGACGGCTTCACACGGATCATGCTCAACAACGGTTTTGTGTGGCAGAACGGCACCCTTGACCAGGGCTTCTGGCCTGACGGCATCTACACTCCTCCTTCAGATGAGGCGATGGTATATGATATAGAGATGCTTAAGAAGATGGGGTTCAATATGCTGCGCAAGCATGTCAAGGTTGAGAACAGGAGATTCTATTACCACACTGACAAGCTGGGGATGCTGGTCTGGCAGGACATGCCCAGCGGTGATGATTACATCTGGGGCGAGATGCCTGACATCACCAAAAGCGAAGCCGATTCATCACAGTTTATTACTGAGCTCACGAGGATGATAGAGACGAAATACAACTCTCCCTCAATAGTCATTTGGGTAATCTATAACGAAGGGTGGGGACAGTACAGCACTGCGGCAGTCACGGATTATGCTGCTGCTCTTGATACCACCCGTCTGATCATCAGTGCCTCAGGCTGGACCGACAGGGGCACGGGTCACGTCAGGGATGTGCATCACTACCCGGAGCCTGTGGCACCTCCGGCTGAAAGAGAGAGAGCCATAGTCCTTGGTGAGTTCGGTGGGCTGGGCCTGCCGGTGGAGGGTCATACCTGGGAGCAGAAGAACTGGGGATACCGTAACATGGATGACGCCTCCGACCTGCTCAAAAAATATGAAGAGTATTATGCCGCTGTCAGGCAGATGGTTTCGGAGAAAGGCCTCAGCGCCTCCGTCTACACCCAGACCACTGACGTTGAGACCGAGACCAACGGGCTGATGACCTATGACCGCAAGGTTGACAAGATGGGTTTTGACAATGTGCGGAAGGCGATGGTCAGTCCGCAGTAGGCAGTCAAAACCAGTCAGCAGTCCACAGTCGGCAGTCGGCAGTCGGCAGTCAGCAGTCAAAACCAGTCAGCAGTCCACAGTCGGCAGTCGGCAGTCAGCAGTCAAAACCAGTCAGCAGTCCACAGTCGGCAGTCGGCAGTCGGCAGTGACAGCCGGCAGTCGGCAGTCGGCAGTCATTAACTCATTGAATGACTGAAGACTGAGGAGTGAAGACTGAAGACTGAGGAGCAGGCTGATCAGACGATCAGTCTGCTCTTAAAAGGAAGAAAGGTCATAAAGTCAGCATGATGCACGATATAGGCCTCCGTGGTGCGTTTCACCAGGTCACCCTCATGAGCATGGGCTGCAATTATATGGCACACCTCCGGGGGCACCCCGCACTCTTCGGCCAGGCTGACGCCTGAGAATGGATGCCTGAGATACTGTCCGTACTTTCCCTGAACGGCCCTGCCGTTTGAATCAAGCTCATACTCAAGCATCTTACCGACATCAGCAAGGATAGCTCCTGCAATAAGGACATCCATATTAACAGGCAGCTCACCGTGGAAGAACTCGTTCATCTTCATTCCGGCGTCACGGGCCACATGCACCACACACCTCTTGTGGTCCATGAAGGTGACCTTCAGGTCCGGTCCGCACAACAGGGTAAAAGGAATGCGGTTCAGATCCTCAGCGCTAAGGACGCTTCGTTCGAGGGCTGTCTCCCATGTGCGGGCAGTCTTCTCCCTCAGTTCGGGGTCACTGATCCATTCCAGCTCAGGCCACAATTTTTTAATCTCTTCAGTCATGGCACACTATTTTAATCCTGCTATGATTGCGTCAGTCATCTGTATGGTAGAGGCAGCACCCATGGCTATCACTTCAGGCTTGCCGGTCATCTTCATCATGTCATAGGTCCGTACCTTGCCCTCCTCAATCACTGCTGCCACGGCATCCCGGATGCGGGTGGCGATTGCCTTTTCGTCAATATAGTCTAGCATCATGCATGCCGACTCAATCATTGCCACAGGGTTAACAATAGGCACATCGTAACTGGCATACTTGGGGGCTGAACCGTGGGTAGGCTCAAATACTCCGATGCCCTCTTCAGAGAACTGTGCGCTGCATGCAAACCCCAGACCACCGATAAGGCCCGCGAAGGCGTCAGATACGATATCCCCGAACATGTTTCCGGCAACTATCACCCCGTAATCCTCCGGGTTCTTTGTGAGCCACATCATCTGGGCATCAATATTGGTGTTCCAGAGCAGTATGCCAGGAAACTCGTTCTTCTGTATCTCCCTGGCTATCTTCCACATCAGTCCTGATGTCTCACGAATCACGTTGGGTTTCTCGCAGACGGTCACCGATTTATAGCCGTATTTCACTGCGTGTTCAAAGGCTGCCCTTACTATCCGCTCAGTATATTTCTTTGTAAATATGCGTGTTGATACGGCCAGTTCTTCTTTTGGGCACCACCCGAAATTACTGCGGAATTTGGGATGTGTCATCAGGGCGTCGTATACCTGTTCGGGAGGGTTTGACCATTCAACGCCCCCGTAGAGTCCCTCGGTATTCTGGCGGAATATGACCACGTCTACCATCGGCTCTTCAGGGTGTCCGTCCTTTCCGCGCCTGATGAAGTTCAGGGGGTTACCCCTGTAGCTGCGGCAGGGTCTGACACAGATATCGAGTCCGAAATGCTGCCTCAGTCCCACTATGGGGCTGCTGTAGGTAAATCCCTTGCCCTGCAGTCCTGGTGCCAGCTCGGCAGCAGCATCATCCTTGGGTTTGGAGGTTATTGCTCCGAAAAGGGCGATCTTGTGCTCTGCTATCAGGTCAATGGTGCGCTGCGGGAGAGGGTTGCCTTCCTGGCACCAGAAATCCCATCCTATATCACCGAAAACATATTCAGCATCAAAGCCTGCTGCGTCAAGGACACGAACTGCCTGTTCAAGGACAACGGCACCTATGCCGTCGCCGGGCAGTGCCACAATTGTACGTTTAGCCATATCTGTTCTGTTTTAACTGGGTTTTTCATGTTGCGTAAAAATATGGTTTTTATTGTGTTTAAAAAAAGAGTTTCAGCAAGTAAATTTCATAAAGGTTGCAATGGAAAAAAACTATATTTGCCACCTAATCTGTTATTTCACATAAACAGGAAACAATGGGGGAACTAGAGGATATCAAGCCGAGGAGGGTATGGAGTTATTTTGAGGAGATAAGCCGGATACCGCGACTTTCAAAGAATGAAGGCAGGATCCGGGAATATATGCTTGACTTTGCCCGAAATCACAACCTGGAAGCCAAAGAAGACAGTGTCGGAAATATACTTATCATCAGGGAGGCTGCTCCGGGCAAGGAGAAGGTAAGCACTGTGGTATTGCAGAGTCATCTTGACATGGTGGGTGAGAAAAATGCCTCGCACCCACACAACTGGGAGACCGATCCCATCATCCCCGTCATGGACGGCAAGTGGGTCACCGCAAGCGGCACCACACTGGGTGCCGATGACGGCATTGGCATAGCAGCCCAGATGGCAGTCCTGACAGATCCTTATCTTCAGTGCGGACGTGTCGAATGTCTATTCACGGTTGATGAGGAGTCAGGCATGACCGGGGCTATAAACCTGCAACCTGATTTCTTCAAGGGTCGCATACTGTTAAACCTCGACTCGGAAGATGAAGGCATACTATTCATAGGCTGTGCCGGTGGCATAGACACACAGGCCATCCTTCCGTTTACTCCCGTACCTGTCGCAGCTGGTCACAGGGCAATGAACATATCCGTTACAGGACTTCACGGTGGCCATTCGGGTGATGAGATACACAAGGGTTACGGCAACTCTATTAAGATTATCTCGCGGCTGCTGCAGAATCTTGAAAAGAATTACGGTATTCTTATCAGTAATTTTACGGGGGGCAACCTGCGTAATGCCATTCCCAGGGAGGCATTTGCAACGATAACCTTTGACCCTCAGCATGAGGAAAAAATTCTTACCGACACTGCCGCCTTCAATGAACTGATACGTGATGAATACGGCTCTCTTGAGCCCGACCTGAAGGTTGCCGCCACACCCTCAGATGTGCCTGCAACTGTTATTGACCCACAGACGCAGCACCGTCTGCTGAGTGCCCTGAGCTTAGTACCTCACGGTGTCCTGGGATGGTCGAAGGAGATTCCTGACCTGGTTGAGACATCCAGTAACCTGGCAACAATACGACTTACCGACGACAACACGATTCATGTGGTGACAACGCAGCGCAGCTCCTCGGAAGAGGCCAAACATTATGCGATGATGAAAGCTGAGGCAGGGTTTGACCTTGCAGGAGCCAGCGTGACCCACTCAGACGGTTATCCGGGATGGAAACCTAACATGAATTCAGCCATCCTGAGACTTATGATAGACTCTTACCGCAAGCTTTTCGGTAAGGTACCCCAGGTCAAGGCCATACATGCAGGACTGGAGTGCGGGCTGATCCTTGAAAAATACAAGGGAATTGACATGATCTCCTTCGGGCCAACCATCAAGGGAGCGCACACACCCGAAGAGAGGATAGAGATTGAGACGGTTCAGATGTTCTGGGACCTGCTCGTCGATGTCCTCAGGCATATCCCTGAGGAAAACTCATAGAGAGTCTTATTTAGCTTCTGCAGATTCATCGGGGGAAGAGGGCTGACAACGAGTCCTATTCCACCTCTGTAAAATCATCGGGAGGAGCACCGCAAACCGGGCATGCCCATTCTGCTGGCAGATCTTCAAAGGGTGTTCCGGGTTCAACCCCGTTCTGTTCGTCTCCTGTTTCGGGATCGTAGATATAACCGCACACCGGGCACCTGTATTTATTCATTGCGTCTAATTATTGATTTACCTTTTTACTTTGTGTACCGAGTCTATGACAGTGCCGTCAACCCATTTGATGGCTGCCACTACCCTGTCGTCAAACGCTGCCTTCTCCGGCTTGCCGCAGATCTTTTCGGCCATCTCCTTCAGCTCCTGTACTGTCACCAGAGGCAGGCCCTTACCCCTGACGGAGTCAAGCAGATCCTGTCTGCGCGGATTGATGGCAATACCCCGCTCGGTAATGATCACGTCAATCAGTTCACCGGGGCCGCACAGTGTCGTCACCTGGTCAACTATCACCGGTATCCTGTCACGGAAGAGAGGCACGGGCAGGATGACATTACGGGCGTGAAGGCAGTTCTGCCATCCGCCGATACCGTGAAGCAGCAGACCGTCAGAGTGCGTCACCACATTACCGTTGAATTCAGTATCAATCTCCGTGGCTCCCAGGATCATGATATCCATCATAGTCGTCAGGTTGCCTTTTGAATGATAATTATAAGCGTTGAATACCGAATAGGGTATGTGGTTTGGGTTCTCCTCCACCGACCTCACAGCGTCAAGGTCAAACGCTTGAGCATCAAGGATATAACCCATCTGTCCCTCTTCAAGCATCCTGACCATGTATTTTGTGCTGCCCCCGAATCCGAAGCTGAGTTTCCAGCCTTTCTTTTTAAGCATCTCATGCACGAAGACAGCTATGGCGAGGCTGGTGCCTCCCGCGCCCGCCTGCATTGTGGCACCGTCATGTAGCAATCCTGATTTCTCGAGGAACATTGCTGTCAGTTCAGCGATGAGCAGCCTGTCAGGGCTCCTGGTGATCTGTGTTGTTCCCGACACTATTTTTTCGGGTATACCCAGTTTATCAACCACCACCACACAGTCGACATAGTTGCCTTCTATCTCCATGGGGAAACACGGCAGGTCAATAAGGTTGTCGGTCACGATTATCACCCTGTCGGCATAGAGGTAGTCAGCCTTGGCGTAGCCCAGCACGCCTGTTGCCGAGGGGCCTCCTGTGCCTTTGGCGTTACCGAAGGAATCGGCAGCGGGTGCTGTGATGACAGCTATATCTATCTTTACCTCGCCATCCTGTATTGCCTGTACTCTGCCTCCGTGCGACCGGAGCACGGCCGTGCCCTTCATCCTGCCCTCCGAGACGAACCTGCCCAGAGGTCCGTTCATACTTCCTTCTATACGGTTTATCGTGCCGTCCTCGAGGTATTTTATCATCGGTTCATTGCAAGGGAATGATGCTGAGGGCAGCCAGACGAGGTCTCTTACGCCCATCTCAGCGGCGATGTCAAATATCTGGTTATTGACCAGGTCGCCGTCGCGCAGGTGATGGTGGGTTGACAGGGTCATACCGTCGCGCAGCCCGCAACGCTCCAGGGCCTCACGCAGGGAAGCAACAACCTTGTTGTTGTCGTCGGGGTAATCTATGCATGTAGGCAGTGGAGGTGCATATTTTCTGCCTGAGGGGCGGTGCTTGCCAACGCCTTTGAAAGGGACAGCCTCCTGGCCGTTTATCTCATCCGGCACCAGCCGTCCGGCGGCATTTTTTATCATCTTCATGACCGGTTGTCTCTTTTGTTTATTGCTTTGGCTCCTGCTCCTCCCACCTGTCGGGCAGCAATCCCAGCCGTACGGCAAGAGCAATTGTTTTCTCAGCGCGGGCCACCACCGGGGGGTCAATCATCTTCGAGCCCAGGGCCACCACGCCCAGTCCTCTCTTCTGAGCTTCGCGGAAGGCGAGGACAATCTTTTTTGCCTTCTCTGTCTCTTCGGGTTCCGGTGAGAACCCTTTTCTGATGACAGCTATCTGGCGGGGGTGTATGCATCCCATTCCCTCAAATCCCATTGCCTTTGATCCAAGCACATTTTCAAGCAACCCCTCCATGTCTCCCACATCCGAGAAGACTGAGTCAATAGGCTGTATCCCTGCTGCCTTGGCTGCCACCACAAGACGGTTGCGTGCATAGAGTGACTCCAGCCCCTCCTTTGTGCGCTGCACTCCCAGGTCGGCCGTATAATCCTCGAGGCCTATTGCCAGGGCCACCACCGAGGGTGAGGCGGTAGCAATCTCAAATGCTCTTTCCACCCCAACAGCGCTCTCAATGATGGGCATCAGGAAGACCGGTTGTCCGGGTTTCTCTCTCTCCCTGATCCCAGTGATCCGTTCATCAATCTTCATGACTGTCTCGCGGTTCTCACATTTCGGTATCAGCACGAGGTGGACATTGTGGGGTATCAGGCAATCCAGGTCCTCAAGGCCACGTTCGCCCTGATTTATGCGTATCATCCTCTCGGCACCGTAGAAGTTGACTGCCCGCAAGGCATTTCTGACCAGTATCCGCGCCTCGTCCTTCCTTTCCGGTGCCACCGAATCCTCCAGGTCAAGTATCACACCGTCGGGTGAGTGGAGTCCGGCATTAAGGAACATTCCCGGGTTATTGCCCGGAAGGTAGAGACGTGAGAAGCGGAATCTGCCCTTTTCCGAGGCGTATTCATTCTCTTCAATCATCTCCGGAAGGAAAGGGGCCGGCGTCAGGCCCAGCGCCCTGACTGCTGCCTCAACTCTCGCTGCAATGACAAAGGGAAGAGCCCCGGAGTCATCGACTTTCATACGGGCGTTGGAGATCCCGAAATATTCAAGTAAATCACGGCACTGTTTCTCGATGGCATGGCCGTACATGCTTTTTACCTTTGACCTGATCACAAGCTCCACGCCGCCCGAAGCTGTAAGCTCAAGAGTCACCTCTATGTCAGATCTCACCTTTGGCCCGGTATTACCGGTCACTGCCTGTTTCATCTCCATGTTTCAGGGGAATTTTTAACAAACTTAACAAAAATTATCCGAGGTAGCTCAGCAATATCCCTGCAGCGATCGCTGATCCTATGACACCGGCCACGTTTGGTCCCATGGCATGCATCAGAAGATGGTTAGTCTTGTCAGCTTTAAGTCCTTCCGCCTCAGATACGCGGGCGCTGTCAGGCACTGCCGAGACGCCGGAGTTACCAATGAGCGGATTGATCTTGCTGCCTTCCGGGAGGAAGAGGTTCATGGTCTTGGCGAAGAGCACACCCATGGTTGTGGCGATGGCAAACGCCCCTGCTCCCAGTCCGAAGATAAGTATTGACTCTTTGGTCAGAAAGACGTCGGCCTGTGTGGAAGCACCGACAGTCAGGCCTATCATGATGGTGACGATATCGATAAGAGAAGTGCGTGCTGTCTCTGCCAGCCGTTTTGTGACGCCCGACTCCTTGAGTATGTTGCCGAAGAAGAGCATTCCGAGGAGTGGCAGTGCTCCCGGGGAGATAAAGCATGTCAGCAGCAGCCCGAAGATTGGAAAGAGTATCTTTTCAGTCTTCGTCACGGCCCTCGGCGGTTTCATGCGTATCACTCTCTCCTTTTTGCTGGTCAGAAGGCGCATTATCGGAGGCTGTATCACAGGCACAAGGGCCATGTATGAGTATGCCGCAATGGCTATAGGGCCAATAAGGTTCTTTACCGTCGTCCCGTCAGCCAGCAGGTTTACTCCGTTGGCCAACCTTGATGAGATGAATATGGCGGTCGGGCCGTCGGCGCCGCCGATGATCCCGATGGCACCAGCCTCAGGCATATTGAAACCGAGCAGCAGGGCGCCGATAAACGTAATAAAGATACCAACCTGTGCTGCAGCGCCCAGCAGAAGCAGTCTCGGGTTGGAGATGAGTGACGAGAAATCGGTCATGGCACCTATCCCCATGAATATGAGGGGTGGGTATACCCCCTTCAGCACTCCGAAATAGAGATAGTTCAGGACGCTTCCCTGCTGGTATATTCCCACCTGCAGGTTCATCCCCCCGTCAGTGAACATGGGAATGTTTCCTATCAGGATGCCTGTTCCGATAGGCACCAGCAGCAGCGGTTCATATTCATATCGAATGGCCAGGAAGATAAAGACCAGTCCGATGATTATCATGATAAGGTGGCCCGGGGTGGCATTCCGGAAGCCTGTGAAGGCCCAGAACCGTTTCAGTCCGTCCATGAATCCCGGCTCTCCGTTGTCGCCCGGCTGGTACTGTGGGGCGGCGACAATCACTTCGGTATTGCTTTCCGCAAGTGACCGGTTCCTGTCATGTTCAGGTTTAACAAATGCAAGCCACGCCAGTGAGACTATCACCAGCAGTGCAAGCATAGTCAACGATTTCCTCTTTGTCATCACTGGTTGATTACTATTAGAACTTCATCCTGCAGCACCGACTGTCCGGGCGCGATATTGACAGTGGCGATCTTTCCTCCTCTTTCAGCCTTAATGGCATTTTCCATCTTCATGGTCTCGAGGGTGCAGACCGACTGTCCCGCCTTGACCTCATCACCGGGTCTGACCAGCACCTGCATGATCACACCCGGCAGCGGGGCTCTCACCTCCAGCGCCTTGCCGGCACTCTTATCTGCCGGCGGTTTCACCTCTTTCAGCGCTCTGCTTTGCGGAGGGGGTGCGGCAACTTTCACCTTTGGTATCTCGCGCTGCATCTCCACTTCGTAGAGTGTCCCGTTGACTTCTATCCGTGCAACGTTGTCGTCAATATCGAGCACCTCAACCTCATATTGGTTTCCGTTGATCTTGAACTTGTAATTTCTCATTTTATGGTACGGTTATGGTGACCTTAAAGGTTCTTCATGTTATATAATTTGGAGCTCCACGGTGAGTAGTTTTTGGAAACCCTCTTGATTGTTATCACCCCGCTCTCCACATCATGCAACTCATCGAAGTAGGAGTAGATTGCCATAGCGATGGCTGCGTTGACCTCACCTGACATCATGTTGCGGGCATCGACATCCGTCGGATCAATGCCCTTCCTGCGTGCAAAGCTGCGCAGTTTGAAATTGAGGATAAAGGTAAGCACATATCTGAAGAAGAGGTAGACGAGCAGGAGCGACAGGAAGACTATTCCTATGCCTACCACCACTATTGTCCAGCTTATCGGATCGAGCTGCACCGCCGCAAACGCTGTTATTAACTGCTGGTTCATATTGTCTTTGCTTAGAGAGGGATATTACCGTGTTTTTTCATCGGTCCGGGATCCTTTTTGGTCATGAGGGTCCTGAGGGCCCTTATGGTCCGGAACCTTGTATTGCGGGGTTCTATCACATCGTCGATGTAGCCGTATTTTGCTGCCTCATAGGGATTGGCGAACTTTGTCTTGTACTCCTCCTCCTTTTTGGATACGTACTCCTGGCGCTCCACCGGATCTTCTATCTCGCTGATAGCTTTCCCGTCGAGTATCTCAATGGCTCCGTGCGGGCCCATCACTGCTATCTCTGCCGTAGGCCATGCGTAGTTCAGGTCGCCTCTGAGTTGTTTTGACGACATGACGCAATGAGCTCCTCCGTATGATTTTCTGAGGGTTATTGTCACCTTGGGCACGTTGGCTTCGCCGTATGCAAACATCAGTTTGGCCCCGTGAATGATAATGCCGCCATACTCCTGTTTTGAGCCGGGCATGAAGCCGGGAACATCAACAAAAGTAACGATGGGGATATTGAAGGCGTCACAGAACCGTATGAACCTCGCTGCTTTCCTTGAGGCTTCGATGTCAAGCACTCCTGCCAGGTGAGCGGGCTGGTTGGCTACGATCCCGACGGGCATGCCGTCGAACTTCGCAAAACCGACAACGATGTTCTTTGCATAGGCTTCATGCACCTCGACAAATTCATGATAGTCGACCACGCGAATGATGACATCCTTTACATCGTACGGCTGGTTGGGACTTTCCGGAATGATATCATTAAGGTCATCCTCAAGCCTGTCTATCGGGTCATCACACTCAGTCTGGGGAGGCTCCTCAAGATTATTCTGCGGCATAAAGCTGAGCAGTTTCCTTATCAGGTCGAGCCCCTCCTGTTCTGCATCCACAGTGAAGTGTGCCACACCCGATTTCGTAGCATGAACATCAGCCCCTCCGAGGTCGTCAATGGAGATATCTTCACCGGTGACTGTCTTTGCCACCTTGGGACCGGTAACGAACATATAGCTGCTCTTGCGGCTCATCACGATGAAGTCGGTCAGTGCAGGGGAGTAGACTGCGCCACCGGCACAGGGGCCGAAGATGGCAGATATCTGAGGTATCACCCCTGATGCCAGTATGTTTCTCTCAAAGATCTCCGCATAACCGGCCAGGCTTCTCACGCCCTCCTGGATACGTGCACCGCCGGAGTCGTTGATACCTATCACCGGTGCTCCCACCTGCATTGCCTGGTCCATTATCTTGCATATTTTCTGTGCAAAGGTCTCTGAGAGCGAACCCCCGAAGACGGTGAAATCCTGTGCGAAGACATATACCACCCTTCCGTCTATGGTACCGTGTCCCGTGATCACACCATCGGAGAGATACTTCTTGTCGGCCAGACCAAAGTCCTCCGTACGGTGCGTGACAAACATGTCATACTCTTCGAAGCTGCCTTCATCGAGAAGCATTGTTATGCGTTCCCTGGCTGTAAGCTTGCCTTTGGAGTGCTGGTCCCGGATGCGCTTTTCGCCTCCGCCCTGGCGTGCCTTATCCCTGAAATCAAGGAGTTGCTTAATTCTATCCTGACTCTTCATCAAACCTTAGTATTAGTTGTTATCCTTTTCCTTGTTCTCACACAATTCGGTCAGTACGCCAAAGGTCGATTTGGGGTGGAGGAACGCTATGCTCAGTCCTTCCGCCCCGCGCCTTGGTGCAGCGTCAATAAGCCTTATGCCTGCCACTTCCGCCTCCCTGAGCCGTTCTTCAATACCTTCAACAGCATAGGCAATGTGGTGAATCCCCTCTCCCCTCTTCTCAATGAATTTACCTATCGGTCCTTCAGGGTCAGTAGATTCCAGCAGCTCGATCTTTGTCTGGCCTATCATGAAGAAGGCTGTGCGTACCTTCTGATCAGCCACCTCCTCAATGTTGTAGCATTTGAGGCCAAGCACCTTTTCATAAAAGGGGATTGCTTCGGCTATTGAATTTACGGCAATGCCAATGTGCTCAATATGTGTAGGTTTCATAAAATAAACGGTATTTAATTTCCGAAAAAAAGATAGCGCAAATTAACGGTATTTACCGCCGTCTTACAGGACAATTATCATGTTTTAGGTTTTTTTGAAACGGGCCGGTGGTGGCTGTCCGGTAATCTCCTGAAAGAGAGTGGAGACACGATCAGAACGGAAATTCGTCGGGAGAAGCTTCCAGCTCTTCGGACACAGGTTTGAGGGCCGCTTCATGGGCCGGGTTTCCGTCGACAAAGATAGCCTTGTACGGTTTTGTCGGGCAGGCGTATTCACATGCGCCGCATCCGATGCAGATATCATCTTTTACCTCCGGAATGAGCAGGTTCCCTTCATAGGGCACCATATGGCAGGCTTTTGTGGGGCAGTGTTCGGAACAGGCTCCGCAGGCAGTTTTCTCTGTATGAACTATGCAGTTCTCCCTGATAAATACTGCCTTGCCAATCTGGGTAAGCTTCTTGGCTTCCATCATCAGGGGCATGATGGCCCCCGTGGGGCATACGTCGGTACAGCGGTTGCAGTCATAATTGCAGAATCCACTGTGAAAGTCCATACGCGGCTGCATGATGCTGGCGAAGCCAAATTCACTGACAGAAGGTTGCAGGACATTGGTAGGGCATGCTATGATACAGAGCGAGCAGGCGGTACATCTTGATATGTAAGATTCGATGCTCACCGACCCCGGGGGTGAGACCGGATAGAGCCTGTCTTCCTTGACGGTGGAATCCTTAGTAGGCACAGGCGGGTCACCCTGGGCGCGCACCAGCTGGGAGGCTCCGGTGAGGAACAGTATTGACCCGGTGATGAAATTGCGCCTGGAGGGATCTGCTTCCTCCTTTTTTGCGCCATGTCTGAGACGCACGGCACCATATGACATAGCATTCTCACTGCAGCTGTCAATGCAATTGAAGCAGTTGACGCATCTGCTGACATCAATGTGTTTGTTGAGGAAGTCGATGCATGACGACTTGCATGCCATGGCGCATCTCCCGCACCGGGTGCACTTTTCCTCCTCAAAACGTATCCTGAATATCGATAACTTGCTCAGCAGGCCAAGGAAAGTGCCCACGGGGCATACGGTATTGCAGTAAAGTCTTCCGTACCTGAAGGCCAGAAGGCCTACAAGGACCAGAAACGCCACGGGAATGATATAGGCTGCCAGCTCATAGGCCACAATATCTACCCTGTAGAGGGTGTATATGTCAAATTTGCCAAGGAGTGTGGCAAGGAGGTTATTGACCAGGAGTACAACCGGCTGTCCAAAATAGGTCATGAACCTGCCGAAGATACTGTAGGGATCAAGGATGGTAAGTACATAGACGCCGCCGAGTACCAGTATACCTGCCGTCAGCACAAGAATGAAGTAACGCAGCCAGGTGTACGGTTTCTTGTAGCCGTATCTCCTGAAGCGTCTCTTGACCAGGCCTCCGACCCGGCTGATCACATCCTGAAGGATACCCAGCGGGCAGAGGAAAGAGCAGTAGGTCCGGCCTGTGATGAGAGTCAGAATTATGACCACAATAAAACCTGTTGCGGCGGCCACACCGGCAACAAAGAACTTAAGCAGTGAGGGAGCAAACTGGAGGTAAAGTATCGGGCCAAAGGCCTTCTCTCCCAGTATTCCCCTGAAATCAATGAATAGAAAAACAAATATCAGAAGTACGAGTACTGAAAATACCGTTCGTATATGTTTCAGAGCCGATGACCTCATCAACTGCTACATTTTCAGCCTGTGGATATTCATGGACGACAGGTCCATCTTGCCTGCGCCCATGGCTGCTGCCAGAGCAATGTGTTCAATTGATGACGGCTCTTTGCCCATCATCCTGGCTCCTGCAGCATCAATGGCCACCCAGTCGGTAGAGATCATCAGTGATTTCATGTTTGAGAGGTCTCCGACAGAGACCCCGCGGGGACCGTTGCGCATCATCACATTATATGCATCCATAATGTTCAGTGCAGGCTTTTTGGAAAACAGAGCATAATCGGCTATGCACTGGTTGAGGTTGTTCCTGTGCCAGTAACTCCGGTCCCAGACAACGCCCATCATGTTTTTGAGGGCTCCTGTCATCCTGGCCGAACTGTGATGCTTCAGAATGGGCACATTGATGAATACATCACTGCTGAGCACCAGCTCATGCACTTTTGTTTTGGTGAGCTTCTTCCCGTTAGGGATTGTCACCTCCTGGTAGTAACTCTCCGAACCGCCCGGAACCATTTTTGCACCGGCATCTTTTACTGCCTGTTCTATGCCTGAATTTTTGTAGCACTTGACCCAGTTGTCACAGGTATTGTCGAAGACATACACCTCTTTGGCCCCTGCCCTGAGGCAGTGTTCAATGACCCTTTTCACAAGGGCCGGGCTGGTGTTTGCGCCCTTGTCAGGCACAACATCCCATCCTATATTGGGTTTGACAAGAACCTTCTGTCCCTTGCTTACAAAGGTGCCCATTCCTCCCATTGCCTGTATGCCCAGATCAAACATGGCAGCAGGCTCTCCACCCATTATTGCCACGAGGTCATAGTTGGCCCCTGATGGAAGTGGCTTACCACCAAACAGATTTTCATAACGGCCAAAACTCATCATGGCTCCTGCAGCCACCCCGGCACCGAGAGAGCTGCGCAGGAATTTTCGTCTTTTCATACCCTTCTGCATCTTATATTACCCCAAAAATGAAAGTGTGCAAAATAAACATTTTTTTTAATATATAGCGACCGTATTCTTATATTAGCAGCCTGAGGGCAAGGCAGTGCGCCATGGTACCTGAGGATTACCGAATGTTAAAAAAACATAATGATGAGGATAGCCTATTATGACTGTTTTTCGGGAATTAGCGGCGACATGAACCTGGGGGCGATGCTAGACCTGGGAGTTGACCGCAAAACCCTTATCGACGGGCTGAACAAACTGGAGCTGGAGGGGTGGCATCTTGAGATCGTCACCGACCAGAGGCACGGTATCACAGGCACCAGGGTAACCGTTGTGACTGAGGATGATCATGAGCATCATCATGACCACGACCATGAACATGAGCATTTGCATACCGGCGGCCACGACCATGAGCACCTTCATGACAGTCATCACGAGTCAGAGGATGTGGGAGAGCATCATCATCCCCACAGAAACCTGGCAGACATCGAGAAGATTATAAATGATAGTTCACTGGGTAGCAGAGTCAAGAGCAGGGCTCTCCGCATCTTCAGGCATATAGCAGAGGCTGAGGCAGCCGTTCACGGCAAGCCGGTCAGTGAGATTCACTTTCACGAGGTAGGTGCAATAGACTCGATCATTGACATTGTGGGTGCTGCCATATGTTTTGAGGCACTGGCGGTTGACAGGGTTTATACATCCGTCGTTGAGCTCGGCGGAGGCATGGTAAGATGTGCGCACGGACTGATGCCTGTCCCTGCCCCCGCCACGGCACGCATCATCAGCGGCTTCCCGGTACACACCGGGGGAGTTGATTTTGAGGCAACCACTCCTACCGGTGCTGCAATTATTGCTGCCATGGCAGAGCCGCTGCCCGAAGATATCTCCCTCGTGATCAGGAAGAGCGGTTATGGCATCGGGCAGAAGAACAACCCTGCGAGGCCTAATATCCTGAGGATTATCCTTGCCGACAGTGCTGAGGAGCAGCCCAGGGGTCACAATGCACTGCTTGTGGAATGCAATATAGATGACATGAACCCCGAGCTATCAGAACATATCTCCGGGAGATTGTTTACCGCCGGTGCCGGCGATGTCTGGTTCACCCCGGTAATCATGAAGAAGGGAAGGCCGGCCTATACCCTCAGTGTGATCTGCGGTGAGGAACATCTGGATGCGATCAGGGAGGTGCTGTTCACCGAATCAACTACGATAGGACTCCGGGTGATGCCCGTCATGAAAGAGACGCTTCACCGGGAGTTTGAGGAGATGGATACACGGTTCGGCCCCGTTGTTATCAAGAAGTCATACTACAACAACAGGCTCGTCACGGTCAAGCCTGAAGCTGACCGCTGTGCTGAGATAGCCAGGGAGACAGGGCTTCCGATGAAACAGATCATACAGGAGATAACAGCCTCGGTGCGGGAGCAGGAATGAACAGCCGGGAAAAACTTGACAAACTCAGGTCGCTGATAGCTGAGAGCGGCGCCGCTGTCATAGCCCTCTCAGGTGGCACCGACAGCACCTTTCTTGCCAGCGTGGCAGCCGCAGTGCCCGGCTTCAGGGTGATGGCACTGACGGTCAGCACCCCTTATATGTTTGACGGTGAGCTGAGAGATGCAGCCCTGTTCTGTCAGAGTCGCTCAATAGAACAGAGGGAGATAAGCGTGGCAATACCGGCATCCCTGGGAAACAATCCGCCGGAACGCTGTTATCTTTGCAAGAGTGAGCTGATGAGGGCGATCATGAGGGAGGCATCGGAGAGCGGATTTGACACTGTCTTCGACGGCACCAATGCCGATGACCTGCTCGAACACAGGCCGGGTATGAGGGCCCTGAAGGAACAGGGCATAAGGAGTCCTCTGGCAGAGGCAGGACTGACAAAGAGTGAGATCAGGCAGCTTGCGCGCGAGGCCGGGCTGGAGGTGAGTGACAAGCCATCCAACACCTGCCTGCTGACACGGTTCCCTCACGGCACCAGTATCACTGCCGGTGATCTCAGGAGGGCACAGGAAGCGGAGATGAGTATTGCTGAACTGGGGTTTGCCGGCGCCCGGGTGAGGGTGCACGGCGAGCTGGTGAGGATAGAATGCCGGAGAGAAGAGCTGGCACGGATGACAGAGGAAGAGACAAGGCAGAAGATAACAGCGGCAATCAAAAAATCGGGTTACAGGTATGTAACCGTCGACCTGGAGGGTTATCGCAGTGGTAGTATGGATCTAAAAGCAGAATAGCATGAATGCAGGAGAACTGGAAAAGATACTTAAAGGCATAAGCAACGGATCGGTGTCCGTTGAGGAGGCCATGGAGAAGCTGCGTGATTTCCCCTACAGCGACCTTGGTTTCGCCCGTATAGACCATCACCGGGAGCTCCGGACCGGCTATCCTGAAATAGTGTACTGTGCAGGAAAGACAGCAGCACAGGTAGAGGCCATATTCAGGGCAATGGATGATCATGGGAACACCATAATAGGCACCAGGGCTCCAGAAGAGATGTTTGAATTTATCAGCAAATCCTTTCCCGAAGCCGTCTATTATGAGACTGCAAGGATTATCAGCATACACAAAAAGGAGCTCATCCGCCCGCCTGCCAGGATTGCCGTAATCACTGCCGGCACCTCTGACATACCTGTGGCGGAGGAGGCGGCTGTCACAGCCGAGCTGCTCGGCAATGATGTTATCAGGATATATGATGCAGGGGTTGCGGGCATACACAGGCTCGTCGATAAACTGCCGGAGATACGTTCATGCAGGGTATCCATTGTGATAGCCGGGATGGAAGGGGCACTTGCGAGTGTTGTGGGCGGCCTGGTTAACATGCCTGTCATTGCCGTGCCCACCAGCGTGGGTTACGGTGCCTCCTTCGAAGGTCTCTCGGCATTGCTGGCCATGTTGACCAGCTGCGCGGCCGGAGTGACGGTCGTCAACATCGACAACGGCTTCGGGGCAGGCTTCTCAGCCAGCCGCATTAACAGGATGCACGGGGTATGACCCGAAGGATCCTTCTATCCACCGCCTATTTCCCTCCGGCGGAATATTTCAGCCTGATAGCCCGTTCAGGAGATGTCGTCATCGAAAAACATGAGAACTACCTGAAACAGACCTACCGCAACAGGTGTATGATACTGGGGCCCAACGGGCCCCTTCAGCTCACTGTCCCGGTTCTTCGGGGTTCATTCCACAAGACACCCCTTCGGGACCTGCGCATCGACAACAGCCGTCGGTGGAGGGAACTTCATCTGAGGGGTATAACCTCTGCCTACGCTGCTGCTCCTTTTTATGAGTATTATTATGACGTCATGGAGAGTGTCATCTCAAGAAGATATGAGTTCCTCCTTGATCTCAACGACAGAGCCCTCAGGAGCATGTGTGATGCTGCTGGACTCGATGTCCGGATATCATTCACTGATGAATTCATCAGGGAGGGAACCGCGGAGGAGGATTACCGTTACAGCATCGCACCGAAAAGAGCGGTCTCCGTTCCCGGTTATAAAACCATCCCTTACACCCAGGTCTTCGGTGAGAGGTACGGATTCACCGAAAGAATGAGCATCATTGACATTCTGCTCAATAACGGACCAGGGACCCGGGCATTGCTGCAGGGGTCCCTGGAAAACCGTCTTTAATAACCAACTATCAGAATTTAAAACCAATTGTTGCTGTAAGATATTTATCCTTCGTATCAATGTAAACCGGATCACTGCGATAGAGAGGGTTGCTTCTCGGATCATCGGGAAACATCATATATGCTTCACTGCCGTTCATCCATACCATTGAAAGATCGACGTAAAACTTGTTCTGCCTGAATCCTATTCCGGTGCTGTAACCGGTGTTGGTGGCACTCTCATTGAGGGTTCCCTCACGGAATGAAGAGCCGTAGTGGCTGTATCCGCCCCGCAGGTAGAGTGATCCGAGACGCACCTCGGCACCAAGCCTCAGGTTACCTGCGGATCCCAGTTCTGCTTTAAGATCTTCATTCTCTGTGTAGAAATCATAGCCGTTTTCTCCCCTGCTCAGCCTGGCGGTAGAGTAGTCGATAAACTCGTAGTCCGCACTCAGAAGAGCAAAATTCCCGACCTGGTATGCTATCCCTGCATTTATACGGTAGGGGGTGGTGATACGGTAGCGGTAGGTAAACTCACCTGACTCGTTAGAATAGTCTATGTCATCGCTGAAATCAGCAGGCGTATCATTGTTGAGGAATGCGGTAAAGTTATTGTAAAACCACTCATCAACAGTATATATAGTTGGTGTTGTGAAACTCACCCCGATCCGCAGGGATTCTACGGGTCTCACTATTGCTCCCAGCTTGAAATTGAATCCGGCTCCGCTGGCCACGAAATGATCTGTGTATGAGAAGTCCTCAAAGTCATATATCAGATCTGCATCATCAATCTCCGAATGCAGGTAGTGGCTGGTATATGAGAGGCCGGTGATTCCGAAGGCGGCTCCCAGGTAGAATTTGTCACTTATGTTAGCCCCTATGGCGATATTATGTTCATTGGTGTAGCCGTAGTTGTCAATCGTCCTTTTCATCTTCTGACCGTAACCCGGCACGTCGTCTCCGTAGTAGGAGAAGATGGAGGCATATTCCGTGAACTGTCCCGAAAGCGTGTCTATCATATAGGAGTCCCAGGCGACCCACGGCATACCTTCAAGTTCCCATGTGTTGTAGCCATCTGCCTGCAGAGCCCAGAAATCGGCCATGGAGGAGTTATCACTAATGCCGTCTATAACCGCGTACCGGTAGAAATTATTGGTACGGTTCAGTGTATATGCTATGTTGAGGTTCGTAAGTCCTGACTTCCGGCCGGTGGAAAGGGTTGAGACCACTCCTACCTGGCCCAGTTTAAAGTCGGAGGCGCTATTGTCATTGCTGAAGCCGTTGAAATCGGTATTCAATGAACGGAACATCAGGTTTGGTGAGATGGCTATCTCCGTTGAGCGGAACACCCCGGCTGCGGCAGGGTTCAGTGCCACGGCAGAGATGTCTCCTCCCAGTGCCGTGAAGGCTCCGCTCATGCCGTTGAACCTGGCGGTACCCTGGTAGAATATCCTCGAGTACCGCAGTGCATCATCGAGTGTCTGTGCTGCAGCCGTGGTGGCGATCAGCATCAGAGTGGCGGCTATTGTTAAGATTCTTGGTTTCATTCGTTTATATATTTTACTTTTTAATGGTCGAATGGAACTTGCATGAACTGAAATAACCATATCCTTTTGTCAGCAGTTGCTCATGCAAGTTTCATTTCATGTTTTTTTGGTATACAACTCCTTGTGCTCCTGCTTTTTGCGGAACAAAGTCACAAGGTTCTGGAATGTAATTTTATCTTCTTCTGCCGCCTGATGATGATGAGGAGGTAGAGGATGAGGAAGAGGAGGAGGAGGAGGATGATGAGCCGGAGCTATAGCTTCCTCCGGATGACCGTGATGATCCGCCGGAGCTGTAGCTGCTTCGTCCTCCCGAGTATGATGATCCGCTGCTGCTCCTGTTATAACCTGATGATGATGAGCTGCTGCGTGAAGGTGTTGAGTATGTAACAGAGGGTGAGGATGACCTCGACGGGGTGTATCCCTGTGAACTGCTGCGTGTCGGCACCGATGAACGGTTACTGCTTGTGGAAGGAGCAGTACTCCTGTTGTAGGCCGGATTTGCCGTGGTGCTCCTGGTAGTGTTGTATGATGGCCTGGAGCTGGTCCTCGGGTTACTGTAACTCGGGGTGTATGTTCTCTCCGTAGTCTGATACTGGGGCCTGTTCACTGCCTGTGTCCTCTCAGGGACCTGCGGCTGGGCGCTCCTGGTACGAGTCTGCGTCTGACCCTCAGGATTTGTCTGATACTGTGTTCTGGTCTGGGTCTCAGGTCTTACCTGCGACTGAGTTCTGTTCTGGTTCTGTATTGTGTTGCCCGTGTTCTCCCTGCGGGTATTTCCAGTTCCGGGCACTGTGGTTTCAGTAGTGCCGGCCTTGGTTGTTGTGCCGGTTTCGGGAACTCCTCTGCGTGATCCGGAGGTAGTGCCGGTGTTTACGTCAGCAGTCGGAGGCACCCTCCTGCTGGTTACTGTTCCTGAAGATGCATCAGCTGCCTTTCTCCTTGCATCCGATGTTGTATATGAACCTCTGGCCGTGCTGCTGTAACCGCCCCTGCGGGCAACCGAAGGTCTTTGATCATCGCTGTAGTAATATGACTGGTAGCCATAACCTGAATACCAGGGATTGTAGTATCCGCCCCACGGTGAATAGTACGGTGAGTAGTAAGGTGAGTAATACGACGAATAGTATGGGGAATAGGAATAGGGACTGTACCAGTCATATCCGAAGGGATCATATCCCCAGTAGGGATTGTATCCATAGTAGGGATAACCGTAGGCACCATAATAACCGAATCCCATGCCAAGCCTCAACGAGAAGGGTGAATAATAGAACGGGTCTCTCCAGTAAGGATAGAAGTAGTCATTGCCGAAAAGATAGATTCTTTCAGAGGCACTGCCACCGTAATAGTTGTTTATAACGGTGGCTTCGCCGGCGGAAGCATAGTCAACGTATTCGTTTTCAGCGATATATTCATCCGCTATCAGTGTGTCAGCGGCATAAATGTTGTCATACCAGGACTGGTCAGCATCTCTGACCACTGTGGTGGTTCTTTCAACCACTACCGGTCTGTCTGAGGGCCTGTAGTAAATGTCATCACTGGCAGCCCCCGTAAAACGCAGTGAAGAGCACGAGCTTGCTGTCAGAAGTACCACCGGGATTATGTACAAAAACTTTTTCATTTCACCTCCTGTTGTTATCCATACCAAAAATACACAAATTTCGTACCAAGAGTAGCCTCTGCAGGACTTAAATGTCATTTTCTGCGATATTTGGCCTGTTTAACTTCATTCTCCCTGTCACCGCAGGCATCCGGGTGCATGCATAAGGTCTGTTTATCTGTCTCTTCAGCGAAATTTTACTCTTCAGAGTGAGGCTCCCTGTTTGGTTCGCAAGATTTGTCTATTTTTACGCAATCTTTTTTCCGTTAAACAAATATAAACAGTAAAACAGAGGAATGGCCAGGTTTCTTACAAACAGGGAGGAAAATTATTCACAGTGGTACAATGATCTGGTGATAAAGGCTGATCTGGCAGAGAACTCGGCGGTCAGGGGTTGCATGGTGATCAAGCCGTACGGTTATGCCATATGGGAGAAGATGCAGGCTGAGCTCGACAGGATGTTCAAGGCTACCGGGCATGTCAATGCCTATTTTCCACTATTTATTCCCAAGTCGTTTTTCAGCAGGGAGGCTGCTCATGTAGAAGGGTTTGCCAAGGAGTGTGCTGTAGTGACCCATTACCGCCTGAAGAAATCCCCCGACGGTTCAGGCATTATTGTGGACCCGGATGCCAAACTTGAGGAGGAGCTGATTGTAAGGCCTACTTCAGAGACAATCATCTGGAACACCTACAAGGACTGGATACAGTCATACCGTGATCTGCCGCTGCTCATCAACCAGTGGGCCAATGTTGTCAGGTGGGAGATGCGTACGAGGCTCTTTCTTCGCACCACTGAATTCCTCTGGCAGGAGGGGCACACCGCGCACGCCACCAGGGAAGAGGCGCAGGAGGAGGCCCTGAGGATGCTCGGAGTCTATTCCGACTTCGTGGAAAATTACATGGGGGTGCCTGTGGTGAGGGGTGTGAAGACAGAGAGTGAAAAGTTTGCCGGTGCCATCGATACCTATACTATAGAGGCGCTGATGCAGGACGGCAAAGCGCTGCAGGGTGGCACCAGCCACTTTCTCGGCCAGAATTTCGCCAAAGCATTTGATGTCAAATTCACAAACAGAGAGGGAAAACTCGACTACGTATGGGCTACCTCATGGGGTGTCACAACGAGGCTAATAGGGGCGCTGGTGATGGCCCATGCCGATAATAACGGGCTGATACTGCCGCCGAAGCTGGCTCCCATACAGGTTGTCATTGTACCGATATACAAGGGCAATGAACAGCTTGACACCATATCCTCCATAGCCCTTGAACTGAAGGCTGCGCTCGAGAAGGCAGGCCTGACGGTCAGGTATGACGACCGTGACACTCAGAAGCCCGGTTTCAAGTTTGCCGAATATGAGCTTAAGGGTGTACCCGTCAGGTTGGCAATAGGCCCGCGTGATGCAGGGGAGGGCACAGTGGAGGTGGCTCGCCGCGATACCCTCACCAAGGAGACAATAGCCCGCGCCGGCGCCGTTGAGCATGTTACGGCACTCATGGATGAGATACAGCAGAACATATACAGGAAGGCACTGGCATTCAGGGAACAGAATACATACAGGTGCGATACCTGGGAAGAGTTCTGTGACATCATTGAGAACAGGGGCGGTTTTGTAATGGCACACTGGGATGGCACGCCGGAGACCGAGGAGCAGATCAAGGCTCTCACCAAGGCCACCGTGAGAGCCTTACCGTTCGACAATCCCGACGAAGAGGGCAAATGTATCCTTACGGGAAAGCCGTCACACAGAAGGGTACTGTTCGCCAGGGCTTATTAAAATGCACCTGGTTAGCAGATATCAAATAATTCGCTAAATTTAGTCGGTGAACCAATAAATTTTATCATGACGGAAGAGACAGCCCGCAGAAAGGAAATGATTGTCGATACCCTCAAAGGCAAGTCCGTGCTCAAACAGGTGGTGTTCGACAATACTGCCACGGCTTTCATGATGCTCAAGGATATACTGAAGAACCTCGCAAAGGAGGTAAACGGCCAGATCTCCGGAATAGATCCGAGGATACATCTTGAATATACTGACAGGAGCAACTTTGATGCCCAGCTAATGGTCTCTGCCGACATGCTCTTATTCAGCATGCACTCCAATATATTCCAGTTTGACCGGGAGCATCCGGCATGGAAGACAGCCTACATCCAGAAAAACAAATTCAACGCCTACAGCGGGATCATTAATATCTACAATTTCCTGGCTGATTCATTCAAATACTCAAGGCTTGATGACCTTGGTTACCTCATCGCCCGTATCTTCATCAACCATGAGAACCAATATTTCGTCGAAGGCAAGAGGCAGTTGGGAATGCTCTTCACCAATTACGGGAATGAGGCTTTCAGCACTGAGTCACTTCAGAAAATAGTATACACTGCCATCAACTACTCTCTCGAGTTCGATCTGCTGGTACCGCCATATGACACTGTCAAGATTGCCTCTGTAGGCCAGGCGGAATCAAAGATACAGCACTCAAGGCTGATAACGGGAAAAAGACTGGGATTCCAGTTTAACTCTGACGATGTTCTGGATGCCAATTCAAAGCAGACGTGAAGCCATGTGCAAATAGAAACGCTTATCTACGTTTACTCTTTCTGATCTCTGTTTTATTGACCTCTCCGGTAGGGGTGATCTGTGCCCAGGAGCAGCCGCGGGACACGCTGTCGCGTGCATTTTACGATTCGCTGAAGGTGAAGGCCGAGAAGAGGCGCTTCACAAGTCTCATCTATGACATGCTCATTGTCAGTCACTCTCCTCCCGGCTCAGCCAGGGAGAACATGACAAGTACAGCACCCTATGACGCATATGAAGGAAAGACAATAAGAAACCGCGAGCTTGTCAGACTTAACGCTTTCGGCACCACTATCGACAATCCTGCCGGGTATGACCCTTCCCGTACCGAGAAGGTGATGAACTCAACCTACACCAAGACCAAAAGGTTTGTTCTCAACCAATACATTTTGTTCCGGGAGGGAGACACAATCTCCCCGCAGGAGATGGCCGACAATGAAAGGCTGCTCAGGCAACTGCCCTATATTTATGACGCACGCATTACAATTGTCCCTGTCGACAGCAGTCAAGCCGATGTTGCGATCATCGTGCGCGAGAGCTACCCCTACGGTGTCAATGCCAGTGTTGATGAGATCAAAGCAGGAATGCTCAGGGCCTTTGACAGGAACTTTGCCGGCCTGGGTCATGAGCTGTCACTGTCAATGCCTTACGATTTCAATGAATATGCGTGGCCGGGCTTCGGCGTAAACTATTCGGTCAGGAACATTGCCCGCACATTCTCCGACCTTGAACTGGGTTTCTCTGACGGACTCGGGGCAAACTGTCTCAAGGGACAGTTTAAACGTGATTTTGTCACCTCTGAAACCAAATATGCCTGGTCTGCCTCACTGAGCCTGACCCGTACCACCGAGGATCTTGACACCATGCCTACACCGGTGCCGCTGAAGTTTATCAGACATGACTACTGGGCGGCGAGATCATTTATGCTGGACAGGAAGAGCGTGACACGTCTTATTGCCGGCGGACGGTATGTACATAACAATGTCTTTGCCAGACCCGAGATTGACGACTTCTCCTATTACCGGTTACAGAACTACCGGCAGTGGACCGGCAGCCTCAGCCTTACCTCGCAGAGATTTATAAATACCTCTCTCATTTACAGTTACGGACGAACAGAAGACATACCCTACGGTTACATGATTGAGGTGTCGGGAGGCAGGGAGAAGAATGAGTTCAAATGGAGGAACTTTGCCGGCTTAAAGGTTGCCTACGGCAATATCTTCAACAGGGCAGGCTATATCTACAGCGGAATCAGCTTTTCGTCGTTCATTAACGAGGGAAAGACAGAACAGGGTGTTGTCCAGGCCAGCCTCAGGTACTTTACTCCCCTGATTCGTGCAGGGCGGTCGAGGATAAGGATATTTCTCAACGGATACTACACCGGGGGGGTCAACAGGTACACCGACGAATTTCTCTTCATCAGGAACAATGACTTTGTGAGGGGCTTTCGTAACGATTCGATCATGGGAACTGAAAGGCTTACTGCATCGGTTGAGCCGGTCCTCTTTCTCAACAAGCCGCTCATCGGCTTCAGGTTTGCGCTCTATGCCTTTGCCGATGCCGGGTTTCTTGCCGGTGACGGGTTCAGGGAGGGCAGCTATTACGTGATCCCTGCCATTGGTGCGGGAGTCAGGATAAGGAATGATCAGCTGGTACTGAACACCATACAGATACGGCTTGCATGGTATCCCAATGTGCCTCCCTGGTCCGAGAGTTCATGGATCAATGCCGCAGGGATCCCAAGGCTCCGGCCACCGGGCTTCGAGCCGCAGCCTCCGGGTATGATACCCTTCCTGTGAAAAACAGGCCGCTGCTCTCATTGTAATAATGGGGATCAGATTTCACCGGCTGATTATTAACTTTGCATAAGGAAGCCAGATATGCTACAGAGATTTCTCGATCATTCGAAACAGGAAAAGCTGTTCAGCACAAGCAGCAGAATCCTGCTTGCCGTCAGCGGGGGTATAGATTCCATGGTTATGGCATCGCTGTTCGACGCGGCCTGCACAGAACATGAGATAGCTCACTGCAACTTCTCGCTCAGGGGAAGGGAATCTGACGATGACGAGAGGTTTGTTGTCAGCTATGGGGCAAAGCGTGGCATAAAGGTTCATACAATGAGATTTGACACACTGGGTTATGCAGCCTCGGGAAAGATATCGGTGCAGATGGCTGCCCGCGAGCTGCGCTACGAGTGGTTCGACACCCTGGTAAGCCAAGGCGGGTTTGATGCAGTGGCAGTGGCCCACAACCTTGACGACAACATTGAGACCTTTATGATCAACCTGCTCAGGGGTACCGGAATAAGCGGGCTCACAGGCATGAGTACCCGTCACAACAACATTATCAGGCCTCTTCTCTTTGCCACCAGGGATGAGATAGCAGCCTGGGCAGCGGAAAAGAAGGTCGACTTCAGGGAAGACAGCTCCAATGCCGGTTTAAAGTATGCCCGCAACATGATAAGGCACCTGATCATTCCTGAGATGGAGAGGGTGCGGCCGGGTGCGAGGAATGCGATAACAGCCACAATGAGTCATCTGAAGTCGAGTTCGGAGATCGTGGATCTCTATATCGAAAAAGTACGGCAGGAGATCTTCAGGTGTTCAGAGGAGGGTTGTGAGGCTGACATAGCAAGCCTGACGGTCCTGAAGCCGGCGGAGCCTCATATCTATGAGCTGTTTCGCAAATTCAACATCTCCTCCGGGCAGACCGGGGAGCTGCTCTCACTTCTTGGTTCCCCCACAGGCAGGTTCATGGATACCTCCACCCACCGCCTGCTGGTTGACAGGGGTAAGCTTCGTATTACTGAAAAGAGCGTCGGTCCTCCGCCGGATCAGCTGTTCCATTCAATTGATGATATGCACATCTCAGGTCTCTTCACCGACCTGCGTGTTATCCTTCCTTCGGATGAGCCGTTTCCCCCCGGCAGGCTGACTGCATGTGTTGATCTAGGTCTGATAACATTCCCGGTAAAGGTCAGACAGTGGGAACCCGGAGACAGGTTCAGGCCATTGGGCATGACCCGTATGAAGAAGATCAGTGACTTCCTCATCGACCTCAAGGTACCAGCAACGGCAAAGGAGAAAGTGCTTCTGCTACTTTCGGGTGATGAGGTGGTCTGGGTTATGGGTTACCGTATTGATGACAGGTATCGTGTCACCGACAAGACTGAGCGCATACTCACAATGACCATCTGAGCGGCCTGCTATTCCGGGGGCAGTTTCGTCAAGGGGTTATCAGCGCTCCCGCACTCCGTTTATTCCCCTGTCTGTCAGCAGCAGGTCAGCCAGTCCAATGGCGACCGCAGATTCCAGGATGACAGGTATGCGTCTTGCTATACAGGTGTCATGTCTGCCGCTTATCTCAAGGTCGGTCATCTCGCCCTTTTCGGTATCGAAGGTCTTCTGAGGCACCCCGGTGCTGGCTGCAGGCTTCACTGAAACTCTCATTACCAGGTCATTGCCGTTGGTGATTCCGCCGTTGATACCTCCGGCATTGTTTGTGGAGGTCTTGCCCCTGGCGTCAATGAAGGGGTCATTGTGGAGTGAGCCATAACTTCTTGCCGAAGCGAATCCAGCCCCGAATTCAACACCGTTTACGGCAGGTATCCCGAACGCTATCTGACCAAGGGCTGCCTCCACAGAGAGGAAGGCCGGCTCTCCGAGTCCTTTCGGAACATTCTGTACTAGACACTCAACCACTCCTCCGATGGTGTCATTTGTCTCTGACGCCATGGCTATGGCAGCGGCAATATCGGTCTCACCCCCTGCCTCCCTGAGGGTGGCAGTGATGATGGCCGGGGAGAGTATCTTCCTGGCGAAGTAGCCGGCCACAACCATTCCCCATGTCAGACGGCCGGAGAAATGACC
>JAVEXM010000118.1:0-7623 GCA_034004025.1 Bacteroidales bacterium | reverse complement strand
CCAGTGATCAACAGCTATCTTCTCAGTAGTCACAAGCCACACGTTTCGGTAGATACCGGAGCCTGAATACCATCTCGAATTGGGCTGCTGTGAGTTGTCGACCTTCACTGCCAGGATGTTCTCCTCATCGCCGTAGTGAAGGAAGGGGGTGAGCTCATACCTGAAGGAGCTGTAGCCGTAAGGCCTCTTGCCCAGGTAGTTGCCATTGATCCACACCTCGCTGTTACGATAGACGCCGTCAAACTCGATGCAGATAATCCTGTCATCTTTTTCGGGATCCACGGTAAAGCTTTTGCGGTACCAGCCTATGCCTCCGGGCAGTGCTCCTCCTCCCGGCGAGGCAGGGTGTGACTCGCTGAATTCACCCTCGATGCTCCAGTCATGGGGCAGGTCTACAGCCCGCCAGCTGCAGTCGTCATAACCGGCCTGCCGGGCATCATCGATGCCCTCGAGGGTAAACGTCCATCCCTCGTTAAAACTAATCCGTTCGCGCACTTCAGTCCTTGCACAGGCGCACAGCATAACCACGACAATAGCCGTCAGCATCAGCCTGCTGATAAGTGTTGTTCTTCCCTTCATTTCTATAATAATAATTACTGTTTCAGTCCGAATCTCTCACGTATCCATTCCATTTTTGCACGGTAAAAATCATCCGGAAGCCCGTGACCTGCCTGGGGATAGACTATGTATCTCTTCTCTCCGGTGACCTGGTTATAGGCAGCAAAGTTGATATGGGGCGGACATACCTCATCCATCAGCCCCACTCCCATGATCAGCGGTGCTTTGATCTTCGGCGCCAGGTTTTTTATGTCGAAGTAGCTCAGCGTGTAGTATGCCTGATCCCAGGTCAGCTTCTTATGGCCCTCCACAAGCTCGGTAAACTCATTGCCGGGCCATACTGCAACCCTGAAGTAGTCGCGGAAGTCAGAGAGGAAGGGCACCTGCGGAGCACATACCGCTATCCTTTCGTTATCCAGTGCCGCGGTGGCAAAGGTGAGAGCCCCGCCCTGGCTTGCTCCCTCCACGGCTATCCTGGAGGCGTCAACCTCCGGCCTCGAGCAGAGAAAGTCAATCCCCCTGACACAATCCATGTAAGCTCCCCTGTAGATATACTTCTCCTTGTCATCCAGGTTGGAGAGGATATACCCCGGAAATCCGGGATTCACATCGTCGGTGCTGTTACCGTGACCCCTGATATTCAGTCCGAACCCGATAATGTCATCACCGTAGTTGATGTATGAGGGTACCATCACCGAACTGTAACCCGGAACCTGCATGATTGCAGGATAGCGTCCGGGTTTTACCGGAGCCTGGTACCAGCCCCTGATCAGGGCGTTGCCCAGGGAGCGCATTTCAACAAGGTACACATTGTGCTTTTCGGTGCAGAGGCTGTCGATACGTATCAGTCTGTACTGCGGGTCGACAGCTGCCAGCTCGGCCTTTGTCCTCTGCCAGAATGCGTCAAAATCGGGTTGCGCATCGGTGGGGGAGACAATCTTTTCCGGCTCATACCCGAAATTGAAGTGGTATTTCTTGTTGCCCATCTTGCTCTCAAGAGAGAGGATAGCCTTGTAGAACCCCGGCTTAAGGTCTTTGACCCCGAAGGTGTATGCGCCTGTGCTGTTCCTCTTTACCGCCACGTCCTGGTATCTCGAGACAAACTTCTCACCAAAGTCGGTGACTATATCCAGTGTCAGTGCTCCCCGGTATTTTTTCCTGAACTCGCTTTTGAGCTTGACCGGGATTATAACATCGGGTGATCCGCGGAAGATCATATCCTCTTCAGTGAAGGCCGTATTCAGGGTCAGAAGATCGGGATTGCCCCTGTTGGTCAGCTCAACGGGTCCTCCGTAGAGGCCTCCGCCACCGCCGGCGTCATAAACTCTTACGGCGACGGTGTTCTTCTTACCCCACTGAACATAACCGGCGGGGATACGGTATGACCTGGGCACGTCATAAGCGCCTGAGTAGTCGGGAGGCATCACTCCCGTCTTCCCGACCAGATGTCCGTTGAAGTATGTCTCATCGGCATCGTCAATCTTACCCAGGTTGAGCATCAGACCGTCATACCTGATGGCATTCTTCTTCATCGAGGCAGGGATGATCACCTTCACCCTGTACCATGCAAAGCCATCATACCCCGGAAATCCCTGCGACTCCCACAGCTCAAGGGGGGAGATATCATTCCACCAGTAATCATTCAGTGCCGAGTCTATATACTCCGACTTGTCACCCGTTATGAACTTCCACTCGGCAGGAACAATGCTCTGCCCACTGCCTGCACTGCAAAGGATCAGCAATGCGGCAAAAGTCATTAACATTCTTTTTATCATATCATTACTATTAATAATCGTTCCCTTGTTATCCGCCACCCTCAGCCCTGTTATCTCTTCAGCGATACTGTTATCTCCTGGCCTGAATAGTTGACAGTGGTATCAGGTGCCCTCTCAAATTCGAGCTTCACCGGCTTTTTGCCTGAAACCGCAACCACATTGAAGGTCCGGTTCTGAAGCATACCTTCGAACCCTCCGCTTCTGGCCCCTATTGTAAGGGCACCGTCAGTCTCGCTGTAGCTGAACGGGATCAGGGAATAGGCCCCGTCGGCATAATTGTAGTTATCGCCTTCATCCTCATAGAGGGTAAAGCTGCCGTCGGCTCCGGTATAAACCCATATTGTCAATGGATCAGCCGGCTTCTCCGAGGTGTGTTGTATCTCCGGTCCGAATGGGATTATTGATCCCTCCCTGACAAAGACCGGCATATAATCATATGGTGCATCAGCCTCCGTCATACTACCGCCATCGAAGTGCCTTCCGGTGCGCAGGTCATACCAGCCGTAGGCTGCAGGCAGGTATACATTGCGCGACCTGGCCCTGTACTCTGTGACGGGATTCACCATCAGCGCCGATCCGAACATATACTGGTCGGTGATATCAAATACCCCGGCATCAAGGCTGAAGTCCATCACCAGCCCCCTCATAATGGTGTAATCATTCAGCCAGGCGTGGCCGGCCAGCGAGTAGATATATGGCATCAGCCTGTATCTCAGGTTATTGTACTCTGCCATAGTCCTGTAGGCAGGGTGGCCGGCAGGGGCAGTATTATAGATCTCCCTGTAGGGGTACTCACCGTGCGATCTGAAGAGCGGCACGAAGGCCCCGTACTGGTGCCAGCGTGTCATCAGCTCACGCCACTCCTCGAGGTCGGCGGGATTAGGATTGTGATAACGGCTCTCGACCGAGAAGCCTCCGATATCCATGGTCCACCACGGTATCCCTGACATACATAGATTGAGTCCGCACGGTATCTGTGCTGCCATGTCGTGCCAGCGCGCCGCGATGTCACCGCTCCAGTTGGCTGCGGAGTAACGCTGAAGGCCTGCAAAGGCCGAGCGTGTAAGGATAAAGACCCTGTTGTCAGGGTCACTGTCGCGTTGACCTTCATAAACACCCTGTGCCTGTACCAGCGAGTAGGCATTGAAGTACCTGTCTGCAGGGCCGAGGGCGGTAGGATCCATCAGGGCCTTGCGCTCATCCATGGGCAGGTTAGAGCATATGTCAGGCTCCGTGGCATCAAGCCACCAGGCATCGATGCCCTTGCTGTAAAGCGAGCTGTCAATCTGTTCCCAGAAGGCCCTGCGGGCATCCGCATTGAAGGCGTCATAGAAGGTGGAGACATACCCGATCCAGTCTTTCTGCCCCTTCTCCACATTGCGCCTGTAGAGCCACCCGTTGCCGTTCATGAACTCATAGTTATTTGTTCCAACATAGTACTTGGGCCACACGGAGATCATGATCCGCGCGCTGAGGTCGTTATGCAGGGTTTTGATCATCCCTTCCGGATCGGGAAAACGGGTTGCATCAAACTGATGGTCTCCCCATCTGTCTATGGGCCAGTACTGCCAGTCGAGCACGATATTGTCAAAGGGTATCCCTCTCTCCCTGTACTCTTTCACCACGCCAAGCACCTCTTCCTGGGTCGTATAGCGCTGGCGGCTCTGCCAGAAGCCCATGGCCCACTTCGGCATCACCGGAGCCTTGCCGGTCAGAGTGCGGTAGCCGCTGATGACCTCGTCCATGCTCCCGCCGCTGATGAAATAGTAATCGACCTGGTCAGCCACCTCCGACCAGAATGATATTCTCTGTTGCTCCTCTTCGTCAAGCGGGGGCAGATATTGAAGTCCCAGGAATGACTCTCCGCCATCAGGGATCCACTCCAATCTCAGCGGATATCGCTTCCCTTCCTCCAGCCGCAACGAAAAATAGTTTGCAGAGGCGTTCCAGCACTGGCGCCAGCGGTCGAACAGCAGTTCGCCGTCTATCCACAGTTTTGCATAACCGGCAGAGGTAAAGACAAACTTGTACATGCCGGATGTGTCAGGTTCAAACTCCCCCTCCCAGGTAACCCTGCCTTCTGCGAGGTTAAATCCCTCCGGGAATTTCGCCATGTCAGGCAGATAGAGGTAGCTTATCTCGTTCTCCCGGCGGATCAGGAAGGGCTCCTTCCCCTTGTTCCGGTCGGCATATATGGCCGTCAACCCGCCTTCATTACCGAAACTGCCATAGAGCTTCATGCCTGAGAGGTCTCTCCAGTCGCGGATGTCACCATATTTTGTCCTGGAGTTGTTATCCCACAGGATTCCGTAGTTGCGGTTCGAGATGAGGAAGGGCACAACGGCAAGAGTATTGTACTGAAAGAGGTCGGCATCCTTCCCCTTCAGGTTCATGAATGAGGTCTGGTTTGCTCCCAGCCCGTATAGGGCTTCATCGGGAGGCGACTCCCACTGCTGTCTCACGGCATAACTGTTCTCGCCCTTGACCGTCGCCGGGGTGAAGGTGCGGCCTCCGCCCTCCTGTTCGGCAACGAACACCGCTCCGTCACTGTCAGTGAAGACTATCTCCCCGGTCTGGAGTGACACCCCGGCACTGACCGATGAGGTGGCGAGGGTGATCTGCCCCTCTCCCTTCTCCAATGTAAACTCAGCCTCATGTTCCGGCTTAGGGACAACCATCAGGCTCTCCCTTTCCTGAAAATCGCCGGAGGGCACTGAGGTCACCCTTATGATGCGGTCAGTGATAACCTGCAGCCGGATAACCTGTCCGGGAAAGTCCGATTTGTCAGGCAGACGAATCTCAACACCTTCATCTGTCCTTTCGTAGGGTGCAGTAGTGCATGAGTGACAGAACAGTGCCATAGTGACAATCAGAGATGTCAGTGCGCCAATAATTAGATTCCTCCTCATATCATGCTCTTATTTAATGATTAATTTCCTGGTGACGACGTAGTCACCCGAATAGAAACTGATGAGCCATACCCCTCTGTGTAATCCGGGATTCATGGTTATCTCCCCGGCACCCGGTTCTGTCTCACGGCGGTAGACCACTGTGCCGCGACCGTCGCTGATCTCGATCCGGTTTATATTGTCCGTCAGGTTTGCAGCAGTAAAGGATCCCTCTGAAGGATTCGGATAAACTACAATATTATCTTCAGCCCTTACACGTTCTGCCGCAGTCACCTCATTGTTTATTGTCAGCGTTTTGGTCCCGGGTTCAACAAGCAGGTATACTGCCGAGAGAGGAGGCATGACAATCCGTATCTCATCACCGATGAGTGTTGCCTTTGCCTCAATGCTTTCATAATCCTCAGGTCCGCCGGCCATTAAAGTGCCACCGGTACCGTTGATGAATACCTTCCTTGAGAAGTCCTCACCGTCAGTACCCGTCAGGGTATAGGTATAGAACCGCTCCCCAACCCTGTAATCCCTGAGGTTGAGGCGCACCACCTTCTGCACTTTCGTGGTGTTAACCATTGATACCCCCAGGTGCCCGGAGCTGAAGGCGGTAGGTATGATCACCACGCCGGGAGCACCCGTGACCGAGGAGTTAAGGAGCACGTCACCGGTGTGCCTGCGCATGTAGTATAGGTGGTAGAAGGCCGGATGCGGAGTATAATCCGGCACGTCCGGCTCGTTATAGGCGAACATGCCATGATCATTGCCGTTATCCCATCCGTTGGCAAGATCCCAGCGGTTGGCGGCCCCGAAGCCTGACCTCATCAATTCTCCGGTGACAAGTACGGCATGCATCCCGTTGGCGTGGGAGACAGCCTGGTTGGAGCCTATGGCAAATATGTTGTATTCTGTCAGCGCAACAGGAAGCCTGGGTTTCCCGGCACCTTCAACCGTGGTCCATACGTAATTGATATATCCCTCAGTATTTGCATGAGATGCCAGCACCGTTGCAACATCGGAATCCTGATGATAGGGAGTAAAATAACTGTGTACCGACCAGAAATCTGCCATATCACCTACTTCGGCAGCCACAGCGCCGTTCCACGAGGCGTGGGTGCCCGACCCCTCAACCATCACGACTCCTATTTTGATATCGGCACCTGTCTCCAGTGCCGCTGCCCTCATCGAGTCTATGAAGACACGGCAGTGCTGTCCGTAAAGCGACGGAGTGATATACTCCGGCTGTCCGTCCTTGTTCAGTGACCTGTCAATGCGGTAGCCTGCCTCCCAGCTGCCGAACACCTCGTTGCCTATCTCCCAGAATTTTGTCCTGCCGTTGTCATAGCGCACCCAGTCGGCTGCCATGTGTGCAGCCTGTGCAACAGGAGTGTCACTGGTGCCGTACCGTGCATAACCGTAGTTAACGGTTATCATGCCAGTGGAATTGGTCTTGCCCAGGATAGTATAGAAGGAGTCAACATCCATCGTCCAGTTTTCCCAGGGATGGGGTCTGTGACCGTACCATGGCCAGCTGGTGTTTGAAGGATCAGTTGCCAGCGCGGCAGGCCCATCCTGTGGCGGGTGGTCAACATCGAGGTTCCAGAAGAAGACATCCGAAATGCTTCCTCCGGGCCCGCGCAACACCCCCATCTCCCGGTTGGCCATGTTCTTCATCAGGGTGGCATTGTCAGACATGGTACCGGTCCAGAGGTTTGCATTGTCACCGAAGAGGTACTTCGAGACCTTCGTGACAGTGTCACTGCAATCTAGAGTAACGGCCACCGTCACCGGGTCAGTCGCCGGCTGCACATCACTGTAATCCGGAACGGTTGCCGTCCGCGGCTGCCAGTCGGCCATGAAGAATCCCTGCGGGTACATGCTGTAGTCAGGCTCATCACCCAGGGGATAGTTCTTCAGGTCAGGCATCTCATCGAGGGTGACTACGTATTCATGGGCCATCACCTTCTGCCAGTGCGACAGCGGGTTCTTTATCCCGTCACGGATGAATGATCCGTACCAGGGCATGAACCACGACCAGTGTGCCCTGTCGGCAAGAAGCAGATCGGGGTCCGGAACGGGACCGTTCTCGCTGAGGGTTATCAACTTGCGGCCGCCAAACTTCTCCTTTATGGCGTTGTATGTCAGCACCTGCGAGCTGAAGTCGCCGTCGGGTGCATAGATATCGGCTCCGAGGATATCCACGTACTCATCACCCGGATACCAGTCAGCACTATTGGCTGCGGCGTCGGTGGTCCAGACCCAGATCAGGTTCTTCAATCCGTGGTGGTTAACCAAACGGTCAAACATGAGTCTCCAGAGGGTTTTACAGGGTTCCGGGCCCTTTGCCCCCCACCAGAACCACCCTCCGGAAGCTTCGTGAAGTGGCCTGAACA
>JAVEXM010000014.1:0-36783 GCA_034004025.1 Bacteroidales bacterium | reverse complement strand
TCCTTCTCAGATAGAGCCTGTCGCCGGGATTGAACCCGCACTCCCTGCTGTAGGCCGAGATCTTCCCGAAAGTAGTGTCCTGCGTGGTCTTTATCCATATCAGATGTGGATCACCGAACCTGCCCGGAGCAGTGTGACGGTAATCCTCGAACTCACCAATATACCTCCTGGTGACATAGAGCCTGTCCTCATCTATCTCCGATGTCGACTTGTTTGACGTGGTACACGACATGACAGCACTCATGAAAAACAATAATAAAATCAGTTTCTTCATCTCTGTTGATTTTTATAATGAACCGGTCCGCGCAGCATCCTGTTACCGGACTGCCGGCACTTACCTGACTGCGCAACCCGGTTTACCCGGCAAAAAAGATGTACCTGTAGCTGACACCATGCTCGCTCAGCCAGAGGCGAAGAGCCTTGGCTATCTTCCTGCGCTTCAGAAGTACTTTCCCGGTTGCTTCTGATGATATTTCATAATAGGTCCTCATCTCATTCTTTTTTTTACATATTTATATTATCCTGCTTTTGATTTATGTCAGGCTGTTATTAACGGTAAGCCAGGGATCTTCCTGGAATGAAAATAGGTCACTCCGTTCATCTCCGTCATGCTTATCAGGCTCAGTCCGTTCCTCTCAAGCATCTCGGAGACCTTGCCCCTGTTGAGTGAATGGCACTCCATGCGTCCGGAATGAAGAACCCGGGCCGGGAAGTCATACTCCCTGCCAGACCTCTCAGTATCCTCACTCTCCACCCTTGCCGGCGAAAAACAACCTACGAAATTTGTCCCAGGAGGCAGTATCCGCGAGAGGGAGCTGAGAAACATCTCCAGGTGCTTTACCATGTTTAGCCTGCGGAGCGTTATCAGCGTTGTCGCTCTCCTAAGATCCACGGTTCCGAAGGTGGCCCTGTCATGCCTTGACAGTATGACCATCCCCCGACCACTGAACAGTCCGCTGTCCTTCAGGTAACGGAAGAGACTCACCCCTCCGGAAGCGACAAGCCTCGCCACCTGGCGAATCACCCCTGCCCTGACACTGTGAATCAATCCCGTGATGACACTGCGAATCACCCCTGCCCTGACACTTTGAATCAATCCCGTGATGACACTGCGAATTACCCCTGCCCTGCCGCGCCGAAGGCCCATGCCTCCCGGCCACGCTACCGGTGTAATTTTCCTGCACATTGCAGATTGCTTTGAAACTGATCCTTCATTCATGGATTTCAGGTTTAAATCCATGTTAAAGATAACATGCCGGGGAGGGGAATGCAAACTTCACAAGTCCATATAATGGGCATTTGCGTCGTTACGGAAAGGCTTCGTCAACCGGTATGGAGCGTTCATTGTCACAATCAGGTAACTCAGCCCGCCAATGGGGTAATTAGTCAAAAATCATCAGGTTTTGACGAGCAGGATCAAAAAGAGGACTAAATTTTAGTAAATTTCCGGGGAGGGACAAACAGAGTACTTCTTCGCAGCAACTTAAAAGAGAACTACTGCATCCCTGATCACATGCGAGGCGTCATCGGTGGCGTAAAGCTTCATGCTCACCTCCGGGATCGAATGCTGAAGTATGTCGGTAAGCGGATTGAAAGACTCCCTGAGATCAGCCGAACCCCTCATGTCATCATACTCCTCGAGAGGAATATAAATATGAACCAGCAGCCGGTAGTCGGGATTGTTGATCCTTGAGAGCGACTTGATAATCTTTGAGATCCAGAGCATGGAGGAGGTGTTGTAGTACTCCATGTTGAGCCGTAGATTGGTCACCGGCTTCGGCTGAAGTACATAGTCATTCACCCAGTTCAATGCCGGTTCATACAGTCTTGAGGCATTCTCCGGCAATGACCTGCCTGTAAATGAAATCTCCCCGCTGGTGTTGAGCATCTCAATCCGCGGAGTTGTTGATGTCTTTTCGACTACTAGGTTTTCCAGTTCTTTCATAAAAAGTTCTTCCCTGAAATCTTTACAAAGAAATATGTCATATATAACACAACAAAATTAACTGATACTGCTTCAACTTCATAACCATTAATCAAATTATGAAGCACGGTCATCAACTTATTGGCCTGTTCGTCAATGAAAGTTCCGGCAGCTCCCATACCCTGACACGGTTCCGGCAGTATAACCCTGCCCTACATCCCGGGGAAGGAGTCGGAATAATCGGCCATTGACCGCCTGATGATCTCCTGTGCCTCTTCCTTCCCGTAAATCTCCGCTATGGCGACCTGACGCTTCTCACCGGGCAGGTCCTTGTAGGTGAGGAAATAGTGCTTCAGTCGTTCAATGGCAATCTCAGGACAGTCGGCGATATCCTTATACCCGCCATAGACCGCATCATTGTGCAGTACGGCTATGATCTTGTCATCCGCATCATTGCCGTCGATCATCCTGAAGCCCCCGATGGGTCTTGCCAGCACAAGGATATCTCCGTGAGTGATATCCTTTTCAGTGAGGATGCATATGTCCATTGCATCGCCGTCACCCCTGATGCCTGTCATTCCGGTGCGTTCCATGCACCTTTCCGCGACGGCCGTGCCGGTGAGCGTCCTCGGTATGAAGCCGTAAAGGGCAGGTACCACGTTAGAGTAGCGCTGCGGCCTGTCGAGCCGGAGATAGCCTGACACCTTATCCATCTCGTACTTAACGGTATCGGTGGGCACCATCTCCACAAACGTCATCACTATCTCAGGAGCATTCTCCCCTATATCGATACCGTGCCAGGGATGCGACCTGTATCGGCAGCAGTCATTTCGCTCTGTTTTGCTCATTATGTTGTCAGTTTCGTTTATATTTTTTTAAATCCCCAGGTAGACTCCTATCAGCTCCGGATCTGTGTCGTCAAGTAATGGCAGGCTGGGCAGCCTGAACAGGTTGGAGGAGGCAGTGCCTGTTACATTTCGTTCGGAGGTGCGGATAAACCGGTAGCCGTGCCTCTGTGCGGCGGCGATGATATCCTCATCTCCCGCGCCGTCTCCGTAGGGCAGCGCCAGCGCATCAACGGTGCCTGATATATGTTCTTCAATCAGGCGCTTCGATCCGCCCAGCTCCTCATCAAGGTATGATGCAAAGGCCTCGCCGCCGCCCAGCGCCTCCTTCATGGTCATCAGAAAACGGTGATAGAGGGTATGCGATCCGAAGGAGAAGGGCCTGACGCCTCCCTCATATGAATAGTGGCTCATCTGTTCAATCTCGTCCCACGTGAGAAAAGAGTCCTTACCCATCTGTGAGACCCAGAGAAAGAATGTAGCCTTCATGCGGTACTGTAAAAGCTGCGGCACCGCATGCGTGTACCACGAATGATCACCGTCGTCGAAGGTGATGACGGCAGCATGCGTGCTTAGCTTCGTCACCCCGCTGACAACATCCGCCAGCTCATCGAGGCCAATCACCCTGATATTATGGCTGCGGAGGTAATCCAGGTCACCCCTGAAGTCAGCCACGCTGCGCTCATAGATGTTTGTTGCCTCACCGGAGGTGATGCGGTGATACATAAGTATGATCACCCTGGGGTCGTCAACAGGATCGGGACCGGGATCCTTCGTGCATCCGGTAAGCAGCGCCACGGTAAGAAGAAAGAGTATAGTCGGTTTAAGCATTGCTCCAGTAAAAGTCAAAATCCTATCCCTCCGTAACCGCCGGTTGGCTGTAAAGAGGGCCCGGAATTAAAATTTCCAATTATAAAACGCAGGAACGTCCGGTTTCTTGCTTCTTCCGTTCATTCCTTTGCACATTCATCTCTTTGGTAATTCATTCGGTCGCTGTTTCGCGATCCGTCGCATACCCTCGATCTCATCGCGCAGGCGTGCCGCCTCGATGAAATCGAGCGCCGCTGCAGCCTTCTCCATCGCCTTGCGGCTCTTTTCCATAGTCTTTTCAAGCTGTTCTTTCGACATATACCTTATAACAGGATCAGCGGCCACATCAACCTTCTCCGGACCTGTATAGGCCTTCACCTCCACCCCCTTGCGACTCAGTCCCCGAAGCATTGCACCCTCCCTCTTCACTATCTGTCGCGGGGTGATGCCCATCTCCTGGTTATATTTCAGCTGTTTGGCCCTCCTCCTGTTGGTCTCGTCTATCGTCTCCCTCATCGCTCCCGTGATCCTGTCGGCATACATCACCACCAGCCCGTTGAGGTTCCTGGCTGCCCGACCCGCCGTCTGTGTGAGAGCTCTCCCTGACCGCAGGAATCCCTCCTTGTCGGCATCGAGGATAGCCACCAGGGAGACCTCCGGAAGATCCAGCCCCTCACGCAGCAGGTTGACACCCACAAGCACATCGAACTCACCCGAACGCAGTCCCTCCAGTATCTCCACCCTCTCCAGGGTCTCAACACCGGAGTGGATGTAGCGGCAGCGGATATCATAACGACCAAGGTAACTGTTCAGTTCTTCAGCCATTCTCTTGGTCATGGTTGTCACAAGCACCCTCTCCCCTGCCGCGGAGCGGTTTCGTATCTCCTCCATCAGGTCATCCACCTGGTTTCGGCTCGGCCTCACCTCCACCGGCGGGTCGAGAAGCCCGGTAGGCCTGATCACCTGGTCAACAAAGACCCCCTCACTCTTCTCCATCTCATAATCAGCCGGGGTAGCACTCATGTATATCGTCTGTCCGGTCAGTGCCTCAAACTCCTCCAGCCGCAGAGGCCTGTTATCCAGCGCCGCCGGAAGCCGGAAACCAAACTCCACCAGCGTCTGCTTCCGGGAATGGTCGCCGCCGTACATGGCACGTATCTGAGGCAGTGTGACATGACTCTCATCAATCACTGTTATAAAGTCCTTCGGGAAACAGTCCAGCAGGCAGAAGGGCCTGGTGCCCGGGGCCCTGCCGTCAAAATAACGTGAGTAGTTCTCGATACCGCTGCAGTAACCCAGCTCCTTGATCATCTCCAGGTCATACTGCACCCTCTGCTCTATCCTTTTGGCCTCCTCCGGCCTCCCCGTATCACGGAAGTGTTTGCTCTGCAGCACCATGTCATCCTGTATCTGACTGACAGCGGTGTTGATGCGCTCGCGGGTGGTGACGAAGAGATTGGCCGGATAGATCACATACTCGGTGAGATCATCCCTGTGCTCCCCGCTTAGAGGATCAAAAGTGGAGATCTCCTCTATCTCATCGCCGAAGAATACTACTCGCAGTGCAAGATCGGCATAGGCGGGATAGACATCCAGAGTGTCACCCCGCACCCTGAAGGTGCCGTTGGTAAACTCCAGCTCGTTACGGGCGTACAGGCTGTCGACCAGCTTCCGCAACACCACGTTGCGGCCCGGCTTGCTGCCTTTGATGACATGCACAGTGTTCGACCGGAAGTCGTCGGGATTGCCGATGCCGAAGAGACAGGAGACCGATGAGACGACTATGACGTCTCGCCTGCCCGAGAGCAGGGATGAGGTGGCACTCAGACGCAGCTTCTCAAGCTCGTCGTTGATAGCCAGATCCTTTTCAATATAGGTATCGGTCACGGGCAGATAGGCCTCCGGCTGATAGTAATCGTAATAAGAGACAAAATATTCAACGGCATTGTCGGGGAAAAACTGCCTGAACTCACCGTAAAGCTGCGCAGCCAGCGTCTTATTGTGACTGAGAACCAGCACAGGCCTGTTCAACTGTTCAATAACGTTGGCAATGGTGAAGGTCTTGCCGGATCCCGTAACTCCCAGGAGAGTCTGGAAAGGCACCCCCTGCAGCAGGCCCCCGGTGAGCTGCCTTATCGCCTCGGGCTGGTCGCCCGTGGGCACATAGTCTGATAAAAGCTTGAATTCCATAGGATGTTACAGGGACAAAAATAACAATTCAGATTAATAGGCAGAGGAGGAACACGTGGATTAATACTAAACCGGCCGCCGGGAAGCTTTTATCCTTCTTTTTGTTATTTTTGATCAGATGTTCGCACTGTGAAACATACAGAATACAGATACTCCACGGCACGACTGCTCACAGCGGTGCTTATAATGCTTGCCTTCATGGCCGGGGTGAAAGCCCAGTCATACGTGCTGACACAATACACCTCCCGGGACGGTATAGGACATGATCATGTGAGAAGCATTGTGGCTGACAGCAGCGGTTTCATATGGTTGGCCACGTGGGACGGGCTGACACGATATGACGGTTCCGACTTCGTCAACTATTTCCATGACCCGGCAGACAGCACCACCATACCCTATTTTTCGGTCAACTCGGTTGTGATAGATGCTATTGACGACCTTTGGCTGACGACGGACAACGGTATGCTCTGCCGCTTCGACCGTGCCGCAGAGGAGTTCAGGCTGATCAGGAAGCTGGGCACTCACTCACTGGTTGATCTGGTGGGATTTGCCGGGGGTCCTGACGGCCATCTTTACTTTCTGCTTCGTAAAGGGTTGCTCAGGTATGACCCCTCAGATGAGAAGATATCTTACTACCCCTGGTCTCAGGAAGTGAACGACCTGGCTCTGTTCTACTTCAACCAGTTTAGCATCACCTTCGGCGAAGCTGATCAGATATGGCTTACAGGTCCTTTGGTAATAGAGGTGGCACTGGAAACAGACTCCCTGACCGGCGAGGGCCGGGCAGTCATCGGAAGCGTCAACAGCATCAAATGGCTGCCGGGCAGACCGGTCACTTTCTTTACCAATACCGGGCCGTCACGCATCACCCGTGACGGTGACGGGAGCCTCTGGCTGGCATCGCTGAAGGGGCTGTTCAGGTACGACAGGGAGGAGTCTGCCTTCATTGAATACGGAGGCAACTGCAGCAACCTGACATTCAGTGACACCATTCCCCTGGCATTTTACAGCCACGACAGCGGTATCAATCTATGGCTCCCCGGAAGAAACAGGATAACTACGATACCGAAGGAGGTGACGGGACTGCCCACGGCGATGTTCTTCTACGACCATGACATGCTCTGGTTTGCTCATCAGACAGAGGGGAACACCTTTACTGGTTTGACCAAGGCTGTCTTTACCTCCTGCGAATTCCGGCATATAGCTCCTTTTACCCCCCTGGGCGGTGAGCTCAATATCTTCGGTATTGCCGGGGACAGCCAGGGGGCCCTGTGGCTTGCGGCAAGAGACAGGAATTATACTATCAGAATCACGGCGCAGGGCAAAGCTGAACGGCTGAATATCCTGAACGAGAAGGAACAGGCTGACCTCTGGCACCCAAGGGCATTCCTCCCTGACGATAAAGGCATGTGGATAGGCTACTACTTTAACAGGCTGTCATATTATGATGCCACCACCCGGCGGACAGAGACACACAACCCGGGAGAGTTTGTGCATTCTCTCTGTTACGACAGCGAAGGACGGATACTTATTGCCGACCAGGGAGTAAAACGTTTTGACCCTGAGACCGGGGCCACGGAGATGCTCTATCCCATAGGAGACACAATTAACATCTTCACCTTCCACCGCCGCGGCGATATACTGTGGGCCGGATGCAACTACAGCTACCTCCTGCGCCTCGACCTGGTCAGCCGCCAGGCCGATTTTATAAAAATAACCTCAGGGACCACCAATATCGAGGATATATGCGACGGCGATGACGGAATACTGTGGCTGGCCACACTGGGTACAGGGATCTGCAGGTTCGATCCGGCCACGGGCGACAGATTTTTCTACACCACCGCATCAGGACTCTCGAACAACACCACATACTCAGTTCTCAGGGACAGCGAAGGCAACATCTGGGCATCAACCAACCACGGGATCTCGGTTATCAATCCTGCCAACGGCCTTATCAGGACGTTCGGGGAGAATGACGGACTGAGTATCCACGAATTCAATTCCGATGCAGCATGGATGACCCCTGACGGCAGGTTTATCTTCGGGGGCGTCGGCGGCGCCGTGGAGTTTGACCCCGCACAAATTTTGAGTGCCTCATACGGAGCAGCCTCAAATGATATAATCATGGAAGAGCTGGAGGTATCAGCGATAAGAAAATTTCCGGACATACCTCTGTTCCGGGCCGACACCATTGCAATTGAGAAGGGGAATGACAATTTTCACCTCTCCTTTACTGTCCCCGAATACCGCCATCCGGAAAAGATCAGGTACAGGTACCGTATCAACAGCGAGAGCATCAACTGGTACTACACTGACCACAGCGACAGAAACATCAACTTCTCAAACCTGAAGCCCGGATGGTACGACCTGGAGATCCAGGCAACGGATTATAGCGGCTCGTGGAGTAACTCCAGGAAGATTACCATCCACCTGCAGCCTTACTTCTACCAGACAACACTCTTCCGCGTTATACTCCCCTTGACTATTCTGCTTCTGCTGACACTTTTGTCCGGATTCATCATCATGCAGATAAGGCACAGGGAACAGCAGAAGCGCGATGCGTTGCGCCAGCAGGCTCTCCGGGGACAGATGAACCCGCATTTCATCTTCAATGCCATGAACTCCATCAATTACTTTATCTCCAACAACGACCGCCGCTCTGCCAACAGGTATATATCAGACTTCTCAAAACTTATCAGGACTGTTCTCAACAATATGAACGAAGACTACGTCAGGCTGAGCGCCGAGCTGGAACTGCTGGAAGATTATCTTGAGATTGAACACCTCAGGTTCGGCGACAAGTTCGACTATACCCTGAACATCGATCCGCAAATCACACCTGAAGCGGTGATGGTCTCGCCCGGATTCGTCCAGCCATTCGTTGAAAATGCTATCTGGCACGGTGTGATGGGACTGGAAGAGAGGAAGGGAACGATTAACGTTGCTGTAACGATGAGGGACAAGGCTATTGTCTGTACCGTCGATGATGACGGTGTGGGCAGGGCCAGGTCAGAAGCCATGAAGGACAGGAGCCTCCACGGTAAGTCGAGGGGTATCGCCCTGGCAATGGAACGGCTCAGGATAATCAACAGCCTGCATTCCGCCAATTGCCGGATAGAGATTACCGACCTCCACCCTGACCGGAGGGAGACAGGCACCAGGGTTGTTATCGAAATCCCGGTGAAACCCTGAAAGCAATAAATGTAAAGTCAGGCATACAACATCCCAACCTTCAGGAAAAATGATACGCACCGTAATAATTGATGACGAACGACCGGCGAGGGAGGTCATTGCAAACTACCTCGCCGAATATTGCCCGGACATCGAGGTGGTCGGCCAGGCTTCGTCGGTCAGGGAGGGCTTCACGGCTATAAAAGCCAGTACACCTGACCTGGTTTTTCTCGATGTGGAGATGGCTGACGGCACAGGCTTTGACCTGCTTTCAATGTTCGGCAAGGTCGACTTCAGGGTTATCTTCGTCACCGCCTACAGTGAATATGCCATCAGGGCCTTCAGATTCAGCGCGGCAGACTACCTCCTTAAACCGGTGAGCATTGATGAGCTGATACATGCAGTGGAGAAGGTCAGGACAAGGGAGAATACAGCACTCAACAACGAAGTCATCTCATCCCTCCTGAAAAACCTGAGGGAGGGCCCGGCAAGGCAGTCGACACTTATAATCCCCAACATAAAGGGTTTTGAAGTCCTGAAGGTGCCTGAGATCATCATGTGTCAGGCCGACGGCTACTGCACAAACTTTCACCTTACCGGTCAGAGAAAGGTGGTCAGCTCCAAAAACCTAAAACATTTTGACGGACTGCTCGCTGATCAGGGTTTTTTGCGTGTGCACCACTCCTATCTTGTTAATATAGATCACGTCACCGGATACACCAAGCAGGGGGAGATACTGCTGTCAGAGAACCTGAAGGCCAGTCTGGGCAGCTCATACAAGAATGAGTTTATCAGGAATTTTTCCGGAAAGTAGCTTTTCTGTTGGATCAGGACGTTCATCTGTTGGCTCAGAAGCAGGTTCTGTGAGTTAGACCCTGCCAACTGCAAGCGGGTAATTCTGTTTTGGTTATTTTTACGAAGAATTCTGATCCGGTCATGAAACTGTGAACGGGTCAATAGCTTAAAAAGCAGTTCTTCCCCCCAATGCCGCACTGAAATGCGGAAACAAGATGAGCCCGGGTCAACCGGGCTCATTCTTTTTCATTCAGAGGAGGGTGCCTGTGCGACATCCTCATTATCATTTATGGTGAGCCGAAACCTTATCCGAGGTAGCCCTTGAGCAACTTGCTGCGTGAGGTGTGCCGCAGGCGTCGTATGGCCTTCTCCTTGATCTGCCTTACCCGCTCGCGGGTGAGGCCGAACTTTTCGCCTATCTCCTCCAGCGTCATCTCCTGGCAGCCGATGCCGAAAAAATAGCGAATGATGTCCCTCTCACGCTCGGTGAGAGTGGTAAGGGCACGGTCTATCTCCTTGGAGAGCGACTCGTCGATGAGCATCTTGTCGGCTATCGGTGAGTCGAGGTTGGTAAGAACATCCAGCAGGCTGTTGTCTTCACCCTCAACGAAGGGTGCATCTACCGAAACGTGGCGACCTGACACCTTGAGTGTGTCGGCAACCTTCTCCTTGGGAAGGTCAAGCACTTCCGCCAGCTCTTCAGGTGACGGGGTACGCTCGTTTTCCTGTTCAAACCGGGCAAATGCCTTGTTTATCTTGTTAAGAGACCCAACCTGGTTCAAAGGCAGTCGCACAATCCTCGACTGTTCAGCCAGAGCCTGGAGTATAGATTGCCTGATCCACCATACCGCGTATGAAATGAATTTGAATCCGCGCGTCTCGTCAAACTTCTCTGCTGCCTTGATAAGGCCGAGGTTGCCCTCATTAATGAGGTCCGGGAGACTAAGTCCCTGGTTCTGATACTGCTTGGCCACTGAAACAACAAAACGGAGATTTGCCTTCGTAAGCTTCTCCAAAGCTGCCCTGTCACCCTTCTTGATCCTCTGCGCAAGCTCTACCTCTTCCTCAACCGATATCAACTCCTCCTTACCAATCTCCTGCAGATATTTGTCCAACGACGCACTTTCACGGTTGGTTATGGATTTGGTAATCTTAAGTTGTCTCATTCTCTTTACCCCTTCGAAAAAATTTTCGCAAAGTTACTGCTTTAAAAGTTAATAACCAAATAAAATATATCTATCAAACAGAGGAAAAACTGTACTGTCAATGTCCTGATCTGTTTATTGTTATAAATCCCTGGTGCTACCTCCGGGTCTGGTACTTGAAGTAAGTCCCGTCAGGGGTAAATCCCTCTACCGAAGTGAGGCTCTTCTCATCGTTTGTTGCCCGGCGTATGTCGGCGGCACTGTTTACCTTCTGACCGTTCACATCAACAATGATGGTCCCTCTGCCGAGGCCCAGCTCCCGCAGTCGGCCTTCGGAGATTGAGGTGATCTTAACCCCGTTGCTTATCCTGTACTTCTCTTTGTCACCGGAAGTAACCGGCGAGAAAGTAGCACCGAATACCGAGGTGCTCAGTGAACCCGGGGCAACGATACCCGTACCGCCCTCGATGTTACGCAGAGTTACCATTTTTTTATCCTGCCTGCCCTTGCGCAGGTAGGTCACCTCAAGCCTGTCGCCGGGCCTGTAGCGGTTTACCTTCTCCTGCAGGTCGGCAGTGGTCTCGACCGGCTCACCGTTGATGGCGATAATCACATCCTTTTCAGCAAGACCGGCAGCCTGTGCTGCTCCGTCCTCCACCACTCCGGCAAGATATACTCCCTTTATTTCCCTGAGTTTTTCTGCCTCAGCTATCTCTGAATTGACGTCGGTAATATTCACTCCCAGGAGTCCCCGCTGCACTTCGCCGTACTCCCTGAGGTCTTCATAAACCTTTTTTACAATGGACGACGGGACTGCGAAAGAGTTGCCTGCATAGGCTCCGCTGGGTGAAATTATGGCGGTTGTAATGCCTATCAGTTCCCCTCTGGTATTCACCAGGGCACCACCGCTGTTACCCTGGTTCAGGGCAGCATCAGTCTGTATAAATGACTCGATGCGGTACTGGTTGTCAAGCAGTCCCAGGCTTCTGCCACGGGCACTCACTATCCCTGCCGTAACTGTCGATGTCAGATTGAACGGGTTCCCTACTGCCAGCACCCACTCTCCCAGCCTGATGGCATCAGAGTTGCCAAACCTGATATAGGGCAATCCCGTGGCCTTAACCTTCAGAAGCGCAATATCGGTGCTGGGATCACGCCCCACCACATCTGCAGCAAAGGTCCGCTTGTCATTTAAAGTCACCTCCACCTCATCAGCCTCATCAATCACATGGTTGTTGGTCACTATGTAACCGTCATCGGTCACTATTACCCCGGAGCCAAACCCGCGGACCTCCCTTGGCCGTGCGGAACCCGGACCGTAAAAGAACTCGTACAACGGATTGCTGTAATCTGAACTGACAGTGGCCTTTGTCTTGACATGCACCACCGCATGAACTGTATTCTCAGCGGCAAAGGTGAAATCATTCACACCCGACTGAGGTACCATCGAGGTATACCTCGCATTCTCCTCAATCATCTGCCTCTCCTTCTCCGTACCTGTTACCAGCTTATCCCTGTCGAGAAACCTGGTATAGATAAAAAGCCCTGCAAGCGCTCCGAACAGCGCAACGAGCAAAGTAACAAAGAGACTCTTACCTTTCATATACATAAATTTTTTGTTGTTTTGTCATCTGTCCCACTTATGCTGCAAATTGCGTGCCTCGCAAAAGATTAAGTATCTTTACAACCGCATAAATGGTAAATTGTTTTGCAAATTTTCGTTTTTTTAACAGACCGGTGCCGCAATCTTTTAATAATTAACTTCAATTTAACGGAATGATAATTCCCTTTAACAAATATGAGGGTACAGGCAATGATTTTATCATTGTAAGAAACAGCCCCCCACTCCTTGACCGAAATGACAACACCCTCATTAAAAGATTATGTGACAGGCGTTTCGGCATAGGTGCTGACGGCCTCATACTCATTGAAGAGACCCCCGGCTACGATTTCAGGATGCTCTATTTCAATGCCGACGGCTCTCAGGGAGAGATGTGCGGTAACGGCGGGCGCTGCGCGGCACACTTTGTCATGAAACATTTATCCGGAACCCGCGACCTCTCCTTCCTGGCAGACGACGGTCCCCATACCGCCAGACCAACAGGAGATAATATCATTGAGATATCGGTCAGGGACGTGACGGAGTACAAAAAGACACCCGACGGCATACTGGTAAACACCGGAGTGCCTCACCTTGTAATCTTTGCTGATGATACGGAGAGAGATGATTTTGTGGCATTCGCACGTGACCTTCGTTATTCGCCACGCTATGCCCCCGGGGGAGTAAATGTAAACCTGGCAACTGTAGCGGGTGATAGCCTCAGTATCAGGACATACGAGCGGGGTGTGGAGGATGAGACACTCTCATGCGGTACCGGCGCAACGGCATCTGCCATTGCGGCAGCCCTGACCGGAAAAATTGTCACTGGCGAGACCCGTGTGAGTGTCAGGGGCGGCGAACTTCATATCAGGTTTGTGACTGACGGAGCGGGAGCCTCGGAGATATTTCTTGCCGGACCCGCGACTTTTGTTTTCAGCGGAGAGACAGAAATCCAATAACATACCAACATGAAACAGAACTCAGTGAAAAGCGCTTTCCTAATCATCCTTTTCATCTCCCTGTGCCCGGCACTTACAGCACAGCCCGGCAACGCCGAACTGATGGACGCCCTGAATAATGTCGGGCGCCGGTTTGAATCCCTGAACCATCGCCTTGATGTTCTGGAAAAAAGTATTGACGATATCCTATGGTATGAGCGTGTGGGCGATGTTGCCTTCATTGACAAGATATACACCACAGGGCCACCACCTGCCAAAGAGAGTAACCCCACGGGCCAGGGAGCCGGCAACCCTCTGAAATTCTGGAGCTACGTCTTCATACCCCGCGATGCTGACGCCTCTAAAAAATACCCGCTGCTGGTCTTCCCCCACGGCGGCGTCCATGCCAACTTCACCACCTACTACACTCACATCATCCGTGAGATGGTCGCCCAGGGATATATCGTCGTTGCAGCCGAATACCGCGGTTCAACCGGCTACGGTGCGGGCATGTACCGGCGGATCGACTACGGCGGCCTGGAGGTCGAAGATGTCGATGCCAGCAGGAAGTATATGATCGAAAACTACGAGATCGTTGACAGCGACCGTGTGGGTGTCATAGGCTGGAGCCACGGCGGGCTGATAGGGCTGTTCTGTATCTTCGATCACCCGGAGGCATACAAAGCCTGCTTTGCAGGTGTGCCTGTAAGCGATGTCATAGCACGCATGGGATACAAGGACGACAGCTACCGTGATCTCTACTCTGCCCCCTACCACATTGGCAAGACGGCCGACGAGAATGTGGCCGAGTACCGCAGACGCTCCCCCGCATGGCAGGTTGACCGTTACCGCAACACCCCGCTGCTGATCCATACCAACACCATAGACGAGGATGTAAACGTGCTGGAGGTAGAACATCTTATAAAGTCGCTCAAGGCAGCCGGGAAGCAGAATTTCAGTTACAAAATATTCGAGGAGATGCCCGGAGGTCACTCATTTGACAGGATGGATTACCGGGAAGCCAGGAAGATAAGACTAGACATCTACAGCTTCCTCAACAGCCACCTGAAGCCGCCGCGACCGTTCAAATCGCTCCGCGACCTTGAGAAAGCCGCCTACCGTTTCTGATGGGCAGACAGCGCCTCTTCGGCAAGACACTGGATGAGCTGTCGGATATCACCGCTGCAGTTCCGCTGCCACCATATGCTGCCCGGCAGATAGCAGGCTGGCTATACCGGAGGGGTGCAGCTGAGATCAGCAGCATGACTGACCTCTCCCTTGCTGCCCGCAGCCTGCTGGAGAAAGAGTGGGAAACCGGGCTCACACCGCCGTCGTCAGTGGCCTCCGCCAGCGACGGGACAAAAAAATACCTCTTTGGCATCTCTGAAAACCAGTTCATAGAGACTGCCTTCATCCCTGACCGTGACCGTGCCACCGTATGCCTCTCGGTACAGTCGGGATGCCGTATGGGATGCCATTTCTGCATGACGGCAAGACAGGGATTCCAGGGCAACCTCTCCTCAGGCGACATCCTGAACCAGTTCAGAAGCATCCCCGAACACTCTTCACTAACCAACATTGTATTCATGGGCATGGGTGAGCCTCTCGACAACTTCGAAGAGGTGATGAAGAGCCTGGAGATACTCACCTCGGAGTGGGGTTACGGATGGAGCCCCTCGCGCATTACGGTAAGCACCATAGGGATCACCGACAGGATCCGCGATTTCCTGGAGGGCACCCGTTGCCACCTCGCCGTCAGCCTGCACTCCCCCTTCGATGAGGAGCGACAGGCGCTGATGCCCGTACAGAAAGCCCATCCTGTCAAGAAAGTGCTTGAGGTCATCAGGGGGTTCGATTTCGGCAGGCAGAGGCGTATATCCTTCGAGTATATACTGTTCGAAGGACTCAATGACACCCCCGCACACTTCAAAGAGCTTGCGAAAATTCTCAATGGCATACGCTGCCGCATCAACCTGATTCGCTTTCATGCCATACCCGGCTCGGAATACAGGAGTCCTGACGCAAAAGCCATGGAGGCATTCCGTGACCGCCTGAATGCAAAAGGCATCACAGCCACCATACGTGCCAGCCGAGGCGAGGATATAGGCGCCGCCTGCGGCCTGCTTTCAACCCTTGAACAAAATAAAACCAAATGAAAATCAGAATTTTACAGACAGTCATCATCGCCGCAGTTACAGCAACATGCCTCAGCGGTCAGCAGAAAGCCATGGATGCAATCCTGGCAGATACCACACTCACCGGAACATCCTGGTCAATCTGCTTTGCAGACGCCGTAACCGGAGAAATGATCTACGGCCATGATGCTGAACGTAACCTCGCCTCGGCCTCCGTAATGAAGCTGTACCCCACCTCCGTGGCGCTCTCACTCCTCGGCCCCGATTACCGCTTCTCAACCGACATCTACATCTCGGGAGAATTCAACAGCCGCCGGGGTGTGGTTGACGGTGATGTCATCATCAGGGGGGGCGGCGACCCTGCACTCGGGTCCGAGTACTTCAGCGATCACTATGGTGATGTCACCGCAAAGTGGACGGCAGCACTCCTGGCTGCCGGTGTCAGGCATGTCAGGGGCCGCGTCGCAGCTGCTTCATCCATCTATGACTTCAATCCCGCCCCCTCCGGATGGTCATGGGGCAACCTGGGACAATACTACGGTGCAGGTGTATACGATATCAATTTCAACGACAATAAGTACAAAATCTTCATAACCGGCCGCAGTGAGGGTTCGCCGGCGGTGATCGACTCTGTCGAGGTGTACGGGAGAGATATCGTCATGACCAGTCATCTCGTCTCCTCAGGCAGAAGTGACAGGGGCTATGTTTACAATGCACCATACTCCCATTCTGCCTGGATAACAGGAAGCGTACCGGCCGACAGCAGCTTCGCCCTGAAAGCCTCACTCCCCGACCCTCCCATGACGGTCGTGAAACTGCTTGACCGGGCTATGCGAAACGCCGGGATCAGGATCGACGGCTCCCCGTCGGCAGCAAGAGCAACTGCAGGCCTGGAGGAGATGACACCCGTGTGCGTGACCCTCTCTCCCACCCTTGAAGAGATAGTAAAGGTTACCAATCATGAGAGCGTGAACATGTATGCCGAAGCACTGAGAAAGCACCTCGGCTATGCTATCACTGGAGAGGGTACCTTCAGTGCCGGCGGGGAGGTGATAAGATCATTTCTTGACTCGATCGGGTGCGAGCCCTATGAGGCTGTAATGCTTGACGGGTCGGGTCTCTCAGCCAACAACAACATCAGTGCGCTGATGACGGTGAGGCTTCTGGTGCATATGCACAACAGCAGCTCCACTGCTCCGTTCATTGCCTCCCTTCCCGAGGGAGCCGTATCAGGTACCATGAAGAGCTATTTCAGGGATGAGTTTTTCAAAGGCAGGGTCTTTGCCAAGACAGGAACAATCGGCAGCGCCAAGTCGTTCGCCGGCTACGTCACCACCGGCAGTGGCAGAAGGCTGGCATTCACGATGTTCGCCAACGGATTCACGGTATCGAACAAAATAATTACCGACTATATGGAATCAGTCGTCAGGGAGATCGCAGAGAACTACTGACCGGTTACCACATGACTGCGGCTGAGAACTTTTTATAACCCTTTTTGTTTTAATATACTTTAACATAAGGACGTTTCAGAAACAGCTAATTTTGCGGTTTCGAAGAGTGATTATTTTCAAGGATGAAAAAAGGAACAAAGATTGCCTTGTGGGTCAGCATCCCGCTGATACTTGCAATATGGTTCGGAGGCCCCCGGCTGGGACTCTGGGGTGACAGGGAGCTGAAAAAGGATTCCGCCGCTGCTGCTGCTCCGGCACAAGGCCAGGGCCAGGGCCAGGCGCAGGGAAACCCTGCCGGAGGAGGACAGGGTGGCGGACAGCTACCCGTTAACGGAACCATAGCCAAACCCTCATACCTCACCAGCGGAATCAGATCAGCCGGCTCGCTGCTGGCAAATGAAGAGGTGGATATCGTCAGCAAGGTGCCCGGGAAGGTTACGGGAGTATTCTTCAAGGAGGGCAGCAGGGTAAGAAAAGGCGACCTGCTCGTGAAAATATATGACGAAGACCTGCAGGCACAGCTTCGCCGGTCGGAGATACAGGAGAAGCTTCTGGCTGAGAAGCTCGAACGCCAGAGGGTGCTGCTCGAGAAGGATGCCGTGAGCAGGGAGTCGTTTGACCAGTTGCAGACCGACTACAATGTCATTCTTGCCGACATGAACCTCCTCAAGGTCAGGATAGCAGAGACAGAGGTGAGGGCTCCGTTTGACGGAACCGTCGGATTCCGCTACGTCAGTGAGGGCAGCTATGTACAGCCTTCCGTCAAGATCGCTCACCTGATAGACCCCTCAACACTCAAGCTTCAGTTTGCCATATCCGAAAAATATATATCCGAAGATCTCATGGGTAAGCGAATCTCATTCGAGACCGAGGGTTATAAGGAAGAGTTCTTTGCCACGGTTTATGCCATCGATTACCGTATAGATGAAACAACCAGGACTATCGGGCTGAGAGCGCGTTACAACAACAGGGACGGGCGCCTGGTACCGGGCATGTTCGCATCACTGACACTTATCACCGATGAGAAGCAGAATGCCATCCAGGTACCGACGGAATCCATCGTGCCCGAGATGAACGAGAAGAAGATCTGGGTCATGAAAAACGGCAGGGCATTTCTTGTGCCGGTTGCAACCGGCACCCGGACAGCTACTATGATCGAGGTGCTGTCAGGACTCTCCGCAGGCGATACTGTGCTGACCACGGGACTGATGCAGCTGAGGGACAATATGCCGGTGAGGGTTAACATTACTGATTAGGGCCGGACGATCCCGGCAGCTGACAACTGAAAAAATAAATGAGTCTATCATCATTAAGCATACAGAGACCGGTACTGGCCACGGTGATGGCCCTGGTGATCCTCATCCTCGGAGGAATCGGCTATACCTTCCTTGGCGTGCGAGACTATCCGAGTGTTGACCCGGCCATAGTAACTGTTTCGACCTCGTTTCCCGGGGCCAACTCTGACGTCATCGAGACGCAGATCACCGAACCTCTAGAGTCTGCCATCAACAGTGTACAGGGGATACGCTCCATATCGAGCTCCAGCAGCGACGGATCATCACGCATCACTGTCGAGTTCAAACTGGAAGTCGACATGGAGACTGCCGTGAACGACGTCCGCGATAAGGTATCCGGTGCCATGCGCCGTCTGCCGCAGGATGTTGACCCTCCCGTAGTACAGAAGGCCGATGCCGACGCGCAGCCGATCTTCGCAGTGACGCTTCGCAGCGACAGCAGGTCAATCATTGACGTCAGCACTTACGCCGAGATCAACTTTAAGGAGAGGATGCAGACCATCTCGGGCGTCAGCGCAGTGGGGGTTTGGGGATCCAAGAAGCTCTCCATCAGGATGAAGATGGACCCCGCAAGGCTGGCAGCCTACGGCCTCACACCGCTGGATGTACGCACTGCTGTCACCCGTGAGAATATTGAGCTGCCCTCGGGAAGGATAGAGGGTGACAATACCGAGCTTACGATCAGGACCCTTGGCAGACTGCGCTCGGTTGACGAGTTCAATGACCTCATCATTGCAAAAAGCGGCGACAGGGTGGTTAAGTTCAGTGACATAGGCATTGCCGAGATTGACGCCGAGAACATACGGTCACACCTGACAAGCAACGGAAAACCCGCAGTAAACGTAGTGCTGGTACCCCAGCCTGGCGCCAATTACATCGAGATCGTCGATGAAGCCATGTTGATGCTGGAACAGCTCAAGAAAGACCTGCCGGAGGATATCACCACCGAGATCCTCTTTGACAATACAATATATATACGCGAATCCATCAGGGAGGTCAAGAATACAATCTTTATCGCCTTTATGCTGGTGGTGCTGGTCATATTCCTCTTCCTGAGAAACTGGAGGACGACACTTATACCCGTCATTGCGATCCCGGTTGCTCTCATCGGGGCTTTCTTTGTGATGTACATTGCCGACTTCACAATAAACATCCTTACGCTCTTTGCAATTGTACTGGCCATCGGTCTTGTTGTTGACGATGCCATCGTCGTGGTTGAGAACATCTACACCAAGGTCGAAAAGGGCATGAAGCCCAGGGAGGCTGCCCTGGCGGGATCGCGGGAGATCTTCTTTGCAATCATCGCCACCACTGTGGCCCTGGTAGCCGTCTTTTTCCCGATTGTTTTTCTCCAGGGAGTGACCGGCAGGCTATTCAGGGAGTTCAGCCTGGTGATCGTTGGAGCAGTAGTGATATCATCTTTTCTGGCACTGACGCTTACTCCCATGGTCTCATCCAGGGTGCTGAAGCACGATGCCATGGAAGGCCGTTTCTACCGGGCTACCGAACCCTTCTTCAGCGGTATGATAAATCTATACCGCAGGTGGATAACAGGTTTTCTGAAGAGAAGATACTGGGCTCTTATTATTATTGGGGTTGCCGGCCTGCTGATAGGACTCTTCTGGACGCTCCTGCCGTCAGAGATGGCGCCGCTGGAGGACCGCGGCTATGTGAACATCAGCGCGCGGGCCACGGAGGGCACCTCCTATGATTACATGACGGCATACATGGACAGACTCTACCCCGTGGTGCAGGAGAAGGTTCCCGAGAGTGACAACATCATGATGATGGTGGGCATGGGCGGCACCAACAGCGCCAACATGAGGGTCAGGCTCTCCGACCGCCGTGATCGCAAGCGATCGCAGCAGGAGATAGCGGCGTCACTCTCTCCTGTCCTCAGACAATACACCGGTGCCCGGACGATAGTGTCGCAGCAGCAGACCTTCGGATCACGCCGCGGCGGACTCCCGGTACAGTACGTGATACAGGCAAAGAACCTCAATGACCTGAAGAGGGTTATACCCGATTTCATGGCTGAGGTCTCGGAAAGTCAGTACTTCTCGGCCAGCGACGTGAACCTCAAGTTCACCAAGCCTGAGCTGACCGTCCTCATCAACAGGGAGAAGGCCTCCATGATGGGCGTCAACGTTCAGAACATAGCTCAGACACTGCAGCTCACCATGAGCGAACAGCGTATCGGCTACTACATCCTCAACGGAAAACAGTACCAGATATTCAGCCAGTTCGACAAGTCGAAGCGCAATGACCCCTATGACCTCACCAGCACCTACGTGAGGAACGACAAGGGTCAGCTGATCCAGCTCGACAACATCGTCGAGATCCGCGAGAGCAGCCTGCCACCCCAGTTATACAGATACAACAGGTTTGTGTCTGCCACCGTCTCGGCAGGTCTTGAAGGCAAATACACTCTCGGTGAAGGCATAGAAGAGATGGACAGGATAGCCGCCAGGGTGCTCGATGAGAACTTCAGCACCACCCTCTCGGGCGACTCAAAGGATTTTGTCGAGAGCACCTCCAGCCTGCTCTTTGCATTCGTCCTGGCCATAGTGCTCATCTACCTCGTTCTCTCGGCACAGTTCGAGAGCTTCCGCGATCCGGTGATCATTCTGGTTACTGTGCCGCTGGCACTGATAGGGGCACTGTTTATTATGGTCGTCACCGGCCAGACACTCAATATCTTCAGCCAGATCGGACTGATCATGCTCATCGGCATGGTGGCCAAAAACGGGATACTGATCGTTGAGTTTGCCAACCAGAGGCAGCAGTCCGGACTCAGCATCATGGACGCCGCCCGCGAGGCAGCCGTTGCACGCTTCCGCCCGGTGCTGATGACAAGCCTTACGACCATCCTCGGAATCATGCCGCTGGCACTGGCCTCAGGAGCAGGCGCTGAGAGCCGTATATCCATGGGCGTCACAGTCGTGGGCGGGATGTTCTTCGCAACATTCCTGACACTCTTCGTTGTACCCTCCATTTACAGCTACCTGGCCGGAAAGAAAAAAACAGAAAAAATCACCCATGAGTAACCGAAGGCTTAGCTCCGTGATACTGTTGCTCCTGATGTCACTGGCAGCCGGGGCGCAGAAGACAATAACCCTCGACGAGGCCATCATGGTCGCCCTTGAGAACAACTACTCCCTCAAGATCAGCAGGAATGACGAGGCCATGGCAGAGAACAATGTCACCATCGCACCGTTTCTTCCGACAATTACAGGTACGGGACGACAGTCACAGACAAGCAATAATGTCGTCTCTTCATCATCAGAGGCTGAAAAGAGCAGGACAAATCTCTATTCTGCAGGTGTTGCCCTCAACTGGAAGCTGTTTGACGGACTGGGGATGTTCACCACTTACAGCCGCCAGCAGGAGCTGCTGGCCATGAGCAGCCAGATGGTCAGGATAAACGTGGAAAACCTGGTAATGAGAGTCTGCTCGGAATACTACAACATAATTGTACAGCAAAACAGGATGGAGTCAGCCCTCACCTCGCTGACCCTCTCCAAGGCCCGATATGAGAATGCCGAGGAGAAATATATGCTGGGAGTCATCTCCGGACTCGACCTGCAACAGGCTAAGATAGACCTCAACGCCGACAGCTCCACGGTGCTGTCGCAACAGGAGACGGTCATCAGTGCATACATACGTCTGACCAACCTTCTCAGCACGGGCCATGAGATCAACTTCAACATACGCGACTCAATAATTCTGGCGCCTGATATGGATATAGATTCCCTCCGTGCGCGAACACTGAAGTACAATAATCAGCTGATACTTGCACGACAGGGAGAGAGACTCTCTGAATATGACCTGGCATCTGTCAGGGCACTGCGCTACCCTACACTGAGCTTCAGCACCGGTTATAATTACAGTCGCAATGAATATCCGTGGTCAGCAGGCTCCTTCAACCAGACAAACGGCCCTAACTGGGGCTTCAACATGTCATGGAATATCTTCTCCGGGTTTGAAACCAACAGGAAGATGGCCAATGCGAAACTGGAGGCAGAGAACAGCACGCTCGCCTATCTCGACATAGAGTATGAGATCATGGGAGAGCTGGACCTGCTGTACAATACCTATCTCAACAATATCACCGTAACCAACTTCGAAACTGAAAGTGCTGAGCTGGCAAGGGCTTCACTGGAGATAGCCGTTGAGCGATACCGGCTCGGCTCCCTGTCGGGACTCGAATTCAGGGATTACCAGAACAACTACCTGAACGCCATCAACAGAAGGCTGACGGCACTCTACCAGGCAAAAATATCTGAGATCGGGCTGAGGCTTCTGGCCGGGGAACTCACTGAATAGTATTCATCCCCTGTTTTGTTTCAGATCTTCACATCATGTCCGCGGCTCCCGGCCTGTCAGAGGCCTCCGGCTGTAAAACCGCGGCTCCCGGCCGGAGTGATTATTGATCAGCGTTCCTCCTCCTGTTCCTGTAGACCCTGACACCTTTCCACGCCAACCATATTACAAACAGCGCCCCCAAAGCGTACATCGCCCAGTCGAGGTAAGGGAGTATATGGTCCTTCATATCATAGGCGAAATAACCAATCAGTGCCAGGATAATGTTCCATAGCCCCGCACCGAGAAAGGTATACAGAAGGAATGTCCAGATGTTCATCCTTGAGAGGCCTGCAGGAATAGAGATCAGCTGACGCACTGCCGGCACCAGCCTGCCTACGAAAGTTGATGCCTTGCCGTGCTTAACAAAATACTTCTCGGCATTCTCCACACTGCTGCGAGTGATAAGCAGGGCATGGGCCCATTTCGTGTCAGCCAGGCGATAGAGCAGTGGCCGGCCGAGCCATATCGAAAGATAGTAGTTGATGATTGCACCGCTCATGGCTCCGGCAGTTGACGCCAGTAGCACTCCCGCCATTGACAGCGAACCCTCTCCCGCCTTCCATGCAGCAAAGGGAACTACTATCTCAGAGGGAAACGGCACAAAGGAACTCTCGACGGTCATCAGAAGCCATATCGTAAAATAATTCAGGTTGGCCATGTACCACTCAAAAACAGTCTGAAATATCTCCATGATCTAAATTCTACAAAACTTACAGGCCTATTGCCTATTATTTACTGCCGACAGTAGACTGCCCTTGGCCACCGTAGCCTTGGCGCAGGTGGCCGACTGCCGACTGTAGACTGCCCTTGGCCACCGTAGTCTTGGCGCAGGTGGCCGACTGCCGACTGTAGACTGCCCTTGGCCACCGTAGCCTTGGCGCAGGTGGCCGACTGCCGACTGTGGACTGCCGACTGTAGACTGAATCAAGCATCTATATTAGCATACTTCGCATGCTTCTCTATGAACTCCCTGCGCGGCGGCACCTCGTCGCCCATAAGCATTGAAAAGATATGGTCAGCCTCTGCAGCACTGTCGATAGTTATCTGGCGCAGTGTGCGTGTCTCCGGATTCATTGTTGTTGACCACAACTGCTCCGCGTTCATCTCACCGAGGCCCTTGTATCTCTGGATAGCGACGGATGACTCCTTACCCTGACCCATCTCCAGGACGGCAGCATTGAGCTCATCATCATTCCAGCAGTATTTCTCGGCCTTTCCCTTCTTGACAAGATAGAGAGGAGGAGTGGCTATGTATATGTTGCCGTTCTCAATGAGCTCTTTCATATACCTGAAGAAGAAGGTCATTATCAGTGTTGTGATATGCGAGCCGTCGACGTCGGCATCAGTCATGATTATCACCTTCGCATACCTCAGTCCTGATATGTTCAGGGCCTTGGTGTCGTCGTCGGTACCGATGGACACACCGAGAGCGGTGTATATATTCTTTATCTCCTCATTGTCAAAGATCTTGTGCTGCATGGCCTTCTCCACATTGAGAATCTTTCCTCTCAGCGGCAGGATGGCCTGAAAGCGGCGGTCGCGGCCCTGCTTGGCGGTACCGCCTGCAGAGTCTCCTTCAACTATGAATATCTCCGACACTGCCGGATTCCTGTCGGCACAGTCGGCCAGCTTACCTGGCAGTCCTGACCCCGACAGAACATTCTTGCGCTGCACCAGCTCACGGGCCTTGCGGGCAGCATGGCGGGCGGTGGCGGCAAGAATGACCTTCTGGACTATAACCTTGGCATCTTTGGGGTTTTCCTCAAGGTAATTGGAGAGGGCAGTGCTTACTGCGACATCCACAGACCCCATCACCTCGGAGTTGCCGAGCTTGGTCTTCGTCTGCCCCTCAAACTGGGGCTCTGCCACCTTGCAGGAGATGACCGAGGTGAGTCCCTCGCGGAAGTCATCGCCGTTGATGTCAAACTTCAGCTTGGAGGTCTGTCCTGAGTCCTCGGCATATTTCTTCAGCGTCCGGGTCAGCCCCCTGCGAAAACCGGCCAGGTGTGTGCCACCCTCAATTGTATTGATGTTATTGACATAAGAGTGCACGTTCTCCGAGAAGGAGGTGTTGTATTGCAGAGCCAGCTCAACAGGAGTCTCGCCTTTGTCGTAGTTAATATAAATTACACCCTCGGTAAGCCTCTCACGGTTGACATCAAGATACTCTACAAACTCTATCAGTCCCCTTTCAGAATAGAACTGCTCCGTCACCGGGCCATTGCCGTTGCCGTTTTCAGCATCCTCCCTCCTGTCGGTCAGCGTGAGCATGATACCCTTATTGAGAAAGGCCAGCTCCCTGAGACGGGCCGCCAGAATGTCAAACTTGAACTCCAGCGTCTGGAAGATCGTGTCGTCAGGCATGAAGGTGGTGATGGTACCACTGCCATCGGATTCCCCTGTCTGTGTTACCGGTGCCAGCGGCTTGCCTCTCTCGTATGTCTGTGACCATTTCTTGCCCTGTCTCATTACATCTACCGTCATCCTGGAGGAGAGGGCATTGACACATGATACACCCACACCGTGGAGACCGCCCGACACCTTATAGCTGTCCTTGTCGAACTTGCCGCCGGCGTGAAGCACAGTCATGACCACCTCAAGGGCAGAGCGCTTCTCCTTTTCATGCATCTCAACAGGTATCCCGCGGCCGTTGTCGATAACGGTCACAGAGTTATCTTTATTAATCGTTACATCTATCTGAGTACAGTATCCTGCGAGAGCCTCATCGATTGAGTTGTCAACCACCTCATAAACAAGATGATGCAACCCCCTCACCCCGACATCACCGATGTACATCGCAGGTCTCTTCCTCACTGCTTCCAGTCCTTCAAGCACCTGGATGCTCCCGGCTGAATATTCGTCCTGCTCCTTACTCCTCTTCCTCTGTTCGTCATTAGTCATCCCAAGCAATTTTTAGTTGAAAATATCTGTTTTAACGGTTTGATAATATGTTATTTATAAAATCACACAAAGGTAGCAAAAAGTAACATATTTACCCCCTGAAAGGCAACATTAAAATGAGATAGATATGAACAATTCCTGCCGTTTTACCGACACCCTAGAGGCTGTAGGTAAATCCTCCCAGGATCATGAAATTGCGTGAGGGATAATAGTTCCATTCAAAGTACCGGTTGTATGAGATATTGTTACACCGGAGCCAGAAGGAGATATCTGGGGTATAACGGTACTCAGCACCCAGGTTCAGGTTGGGGTGCACCGGAAGCATGACGATATCTTTGGGGGCCTTTACGAGTGCATGCCGTACCCCTGTCAGGGAGAAGGCAGCAGAGGCTATTATCTTGTTTCGCAGATTGTAATCTGCCTTTATCGATCCGTCCCAGTCAGGCTTATGCCATGCGTACTCCTCACCTGACATATCATAACCGTACCAGTTACCGGCCACTGACAGGGTCAGCTGCCGGTTTACCGGGTACTTCACCTCTCCGTTAACCTTAAGCAGGCTGCCGTCGTCGTACACGGGCACAAAGTAGTTGCCGACACCAATTGTATCATTCATAAAGAGCAGCATATCCCTGAACATCGTAAAACTCACGCCGAGGGCATATGTAGCCGTGACATTCATGTTACCCGATATTCCGGCCTTTACCCTCAGCTGGTTGTCGGTGCTGCGGAGAGTGAAGAGGGTGTCGCCGGGCATCATCCACGGGTTGACGTAGGCCGTATTGCGCGCCTGGTTGTTCTCAAGCCAGCCGTCGACAGCTGCCGTGAACCTCAGGAACTGAGGTATAACCCTGAAGGTAAAGGAGACATCCGGGTAAAAATGCATATAAAGCTTTGTCTCCCCGCCCAGGAGAGGATCATAATTCTCCCTGAGATCAGCGTTCACCTTCAGCCCGAATTTAAATCTCCAGTTTTCATTGCCCCTGGTGATATAAGGTTCCATGGCCAGCAGGTTGCGTGCCTTGCTGTCAATGCCTTTTGCAAAGAGATACAGATCATAATTGAAATCCAGCCCGCCGTAGAGGCCAAACATGTTGGTGCCGCCCCTGGCCTGAAGTGACGGGTTGTGCTGCATGCCGTTACCATCGCGCATGAAGAGGTTATAGCTCACTGTGGCATCCCAGTTGATATCGTTGGAGTCAGGCTCCATGGTGAAGTACCTCGCTCTGGCCGTCGCATCGTAATAGAGCGACCTGATATCCTCTTTATCGGGATCGTACCCGGTGACATCAGGGTTATAGCCATATGCATAACGGGTCATCTGCCTGAAGTCGATGTCCATATCGAGGCGGCTGCGCCGAAAGTACTTCTTGCCGTACAGAATTGCCTGGTTATCAAGGAAACCGCCATAAACCCTGGCATCATTCTCCAGCTCTATCCTTGATGCTGAGGCATAACTGCGGGTGAAGAGTCCGACACTGCCCTTCGCAGACCTTCCGTTTGAAATGCTGACCTCAAGGAAGGGTGAGAGGTAGGTGCCAAAACCCAGGCTCACATATCCCTTCCTGATCTCCTCGAGAGGATCAGGCGACAGCACCGCTGATTTGATCGGGCTCACCTCGTATTCAGGAACAAAGGATCCGGGTGTGAAGTCGTATGAAAAGGTGATCCTCACTGTCGAGGTGTCATCGGCCGACGGCAGCAGGGTGTGCTTTGCGGCAGCCTGCAATGTGGGCTTGTATGGGTTGTAGAGTGTCACTGACCTCCTTATCGACTCGTCCTCTGTCTGTCCGCCGGCGATCAGCGTCATCAACAGCGCAGTTGCGGTGAAATATATCTTCTTCTTCATTGCGTTCTCCGTTTAATGATCAGTTCGGTCTCTCTGTTGTTCCTGCCGCGGCACCTTCCTCTGCGGTGAGTGCTGAGAGTCTGGTGCGTGCTTCTTCAATGATGCCGTCATCAGGCACCGCATAGTAGTCTATCAGGCTCTGCAGGGTCGCTTTAGCCTGAAAGGTATCACCCTTCTTCAGGGCTATGTCTGAGAGCAGGAGGAATACCCTGCCCGTCCAGTAGGCGTGTGGAGAACTCATGTCTACAAACTGGTTGGCCTCTTTCTCCGCCCCGTCGACGTTACCCGCCTGCCACAGCAGCTCAGCCACATGATATTTTGATTCGGCACCGTAAGCCGTTGCAACCTCGGATCCAACCCTGCGGTAATCGTCAAGTGCATCTTCATTGTTGCCAAGTCGCTGGTTCGATTTCGCCGTCAGGAAGGTCGCCTCGCGCGCCAGTTCCTCGGTCAGCCTGTCAGATTCCAGCACCAGTTCAGCGGCGGCAATTGTCTTTTCATCATCCTCCAGTCGCGCTGCTGACCTCATCATGCCAAGCCAGGCATACATGCGGTTCTCAGGACTGGTCGCCTCTCCTCCGAGCCTTTCGTACAGAGAGTATGACCTCCGGTAGTCCTCCTTGCCGTAGGTTATGGAAGCTGCTCCGAGGAGCGACTGCTCCATGAACTGGTTGTTGCCTACGCTGACGACCTGCTGGTAGAGAGCCAGAGCCTCATCAAGGTTACCCGTCCTGTTCATGCAGTCGGCAAGGTAGAACCTGGCATTGGTGGCAAAGCTTCCCGTCGGGAACTCACGCAGGTAATCCCTGAAAATCTCCGATGAACGTTCACAGTTGCCTTTTACATACTGGTTCTCCCCTGAGATATAGGTCATGGAGTCGCGGGTTGCGGCCTGGATGTCTCCCATTCCTTCAACGTTCTGCATATAGGCAAAATACGACTGCACGTCGTCCATATCAGTGTATGCATTCCTGAGGCCGTTGACTGCATTGCGGGCCTCAGGGGTGTTCCTGAAGTTCTCGATCACCTTCTTGAACTGGGCTATGGCCTTCTCGTTCTCACCGGCATTGTAGTATATAAGTCCCAGCTGCACCATCGCCGGCGGCACGAACTGGCTGGTGGTGTACCATGCAATGATGTTTGTGAAGTCAGCCTCACCCCTCCTGGGCTGCCCGACAGCCACCTGGGCACGGCCCCGCTCAAAGAGTGCATTGGGCACGTAGGCCGACCCGGGATACTTGTCTATCAGTGAGGTCAGCGTTGATATCTTGGCCTCGTTGTTGTTGCTCAGCCCCAGGGCAAATCCCTTCTGGAACATCGCATAGTCGGCATCCTGCCTTGCATTTGCTATCACCCTGTCATAGTAGGATATGGCCGAAGGGTAATCGGCCTTTATATAATAACAGTCGGCAATGCGGTTGAGGGCGTCAACCACCATGTCGGACCTTGCCCCGCTCTTCACATTGCGCGTGAATGCCAGGAAGGCAGGCAGTGCCCTGGCATAGTCAGCGCTGTTGTACCACAAATACCCGAGGTTGTAATCTATCAGTTCATATTCGGGAAGGCTGACTGCTGACGGGAGTTGCCTGAAGGCCTCCCAGTCGTTGCCGGCTGCACTAATATTGCCAATGCGGTAGTTCGATTCGCCTCTCCAGTATAGTGCCAGCGCCCTGAGTTCCGGGTTCATATCCTTGTATAGCAACGACTTGTCGAACATAGCCGCCGCATCTGCATATCTCCCGTTGCTGTACAGCTCCACCCCCCTGTAATAGGCAACCTTCTGCCATGCCTCCATGAGCCTCTCATCCTTGTTGGTTATCTTCTCGAGGGAACTGAGAGCCGCCTGGTAGTTCTTCAGCCTCATGTAGGCTGATATCAGGTAGTCATAAGCCTCTGACAGGTGGTCAGAACCGGGATAGGCCTGTATGTAGTTGTGGAGTGCATCTATTCCCTCCCCGAAGGGAGCATAGGAGTTTTCGTAGGCAAGCTTGGCAAAGTTAAAGAGAGCCTCTTCCTGAACCGCGGGGTCATAACTCATCTTTGATGCAGCCGAGAAGGCCATCTGCGCCTTCTTCTTGTCGTTGCTCTTCAGATAGCATGAGCCAAGCATATAATAGGCATTCTGTGTCAGTATGTCACTGCTGCCCACCACCTGGTTAAACAGCCTGGTGGCCTTTTCGATCTCATCGGTACGATAATAGCTGTAGGCCAGCTCATACTTATCGTTCCTGTCACTGAGCCTCGTCTCGTTGATGAATTTCTCAAGCCAGGGTATCGCCTCTCTGTAATTACCCTTCTGAAAGTGGGCGTCGCCGATGAAGCGGTAGAGTTCTGTCTCCCTCTTCTTGCCGGCCTGATCGATGAGCGAGGGTGCCGTCTCCAGGATACCGTCGTAATTTTCGTTGATGTAATAGATCTGAACGATGTAAAAGGGCACCACCCCGCCGAAGGTCTCGTCGCCCCTGAGCCTCTCAAAGCCCTCCAGAGCCGTTTCGTAGAAGCCGTTCTCATATGCGATGGCCGAGTGATAATAAATGGCCGGGGAAGTGTAATCGGTATCCACGTCCATCAGCTCCTCAAAGAGCATCTGTGCCCTCTTCTCATCACCCCGTCGGTAATGTGAATATCCGAGCTTGAAGACATACTCCGCCAGCTCCTTGTCATCCAGCATCAGACGGTCGGTCTGCTCAAACCAGTCGATGGCGCAACTGTAATTGCGCTTCTGATAACAGTAAAGTCCGGACTCGAACCTGGCCCTGTTGAGCATCGGACTCTCACTGTTGCCCGCAATAAAGCGCTCCATCCTGTACTCGGCATCAGGCGCCATGAGACGCATGGCGGAGATGGCCGCATAGTACTCAGCATCAGCCCTCTGAATGATACTCCCGCTCTTCTCCGTGGCAAGCCACCTGTCAAACAGTTCGATGGCCGTGGTATACTTTGCCTTCCCGTACATCTCATAAGCGCTGTTCAGCAGCGAGGTCATCTCCTCACCGGAGAAGGACGACTGCCCCCTGACGGCAAGCCCGCCGGTGAGAAGCGCAACAACCATGATCACCAGTATCTTCCTGTTCATAACTTTATCTTTTCATGAGCCTTTTGCAGCAAAAACAGCGCCACAAACCGGAGTCTGCAGACAATCTATTATAAAACAATATCTTACGCTGTGTTTGCGGCACAGTTTTACCAGCCGTAAAATTACAACTATAAAACAGGGTAAAAATCTCTTTGACACTCATTTTATCAACATCACTGCGGCTGATTGTTAATTCTTTTTTAATTTGCACGAAAAGAAATCAGGATGGAAGAGACTGCGCCGCTGGACACAATCATAGAACTGAAGAGCTGCTCTATAATGCAGCAGGATCACCTGGTACTCTCTGATGTGAACCTGAAGGCCGACAGGGGGGAATTCCTCTACCTGGTTGGCAAGGTGGGTAGCGGAAAGACATCCCTGATCCGCACTCTCAATGCACAGCTGCCCCTGACTGACGGTGAGGGATGGGTTGCGGGCTTCGATCTTAAGAAACTTAAAAAGAGGGAGATACCTCTCCTGAGGAGGAAGCTGGGTATAGTTTTCCAGGACTTTCAGCTGCTCACTGACCGGTCGGTGCACGACAACCTGGAGTTCGTGCTGCGGGCAACAGGCTGGAGCAATAAGACAGCCACTGAAGACCGCATCAGGGAGGTGCTCGCAAAGGTAGGTCTGCAAAACAAGGGCTTCAAGATGCCTCATCAGCTCTCCGGGGGTGAGCAGCAGAGAGTTGTAATTGCACGTGCACTGCTTAATGACCCTGAGATAATACTGGCCGATGAACCGACCGGCAATCTCGATCCTGAGACATCAGAGGATATTCATATTCTGCTTAAGGAGATAAGCAACAACGGCAGGGCAGTGATAATGTCGACACACAAGCTGTCGCTGGTGAAAAAATACCCTGCCAGAACTCTCAGGTGCGAAAACGGAAAGGTCGTCGAGAGCGAGACCAACGACCAGGTTATAGAACTTCTTTTCTGATCACTTGAAGAGTCTCATGGGCCATGGGAGGGTGTTCCTGTAGAGTCGGTAGTATATTGTTTTTGCTCCGCCGAACGACTTCATAAAGATGGCTATTGAGGGCACGGAAGACCCTGCAAAATCGAGGGTCATGCCGCTCTCCGCATCCATTCTGATGATATTATCAATGACATGATAGGCTGTCCTGAGCTCACGGCTCTTCCGGCTCCCTGCTGTAAAGAGCATTGTTATGCGTGAGCGGTAATAAATGCAGAAGACGCCCCACAGCAGCTTTCCCTTCGGTGATCTGACACCCAGTATCCTTCCTTTACCCGTCTCGAGACAGTGATCCATCAGCGCATGAAGACGTTTGTAGCTGGCCTCCCGGATGACGCCGGCCCTCTTTCCGATATTGTTTCTGAAGAGGGAGATGACCTCCTGTGGCTTGACATCATCCACAATATCCTGCGGATAGCGGTGTGCAATGTTGATGTTCCTCCGGCAATCGGTGGAATAGCTCAGCCAGATCTCCTCATAGGGCCTGTCGAGCTTAAGTTCGAAATTGTCGCGGGGTGCAAGTGTGAAGCCTGGCTGGAGGACCTCCTGCCCGATGTTGAGGTCAATCAGCCTGTAGAACTCCGGCATGAAGGATACAAACTCCGCGGCTATCCTGGCGCTGTCGCCGTCAGCGGTAAACAGCCCCAGCTGCTGGAGAAAGAGCGGTGTGGCGATATAGCTGAAGCCGTACTTGCGTGAGCAGGGAAGCGGAAACAGCGACAGGTAGTCGTCATCCACAAGGGCTTCCCACCCGGGGGCCATGATATCGAGATACCACGACCACGGGTAAGGTTTCAGTCCGGGCATCTCCGCCAGCGAGTCATCCCATCTGCGGCGGTCTATCTCTTCGTTTCTGAGGTACGCGATCATGGTTTCTGCAGTGACAGGGTTTCTTCGAACACCATTCTCCACCCCTCCCATCCGTTCAATTCGGAGAGAGAGGTGTTATGCCAGACCGAGACGAAGAGTCCGCCCACCCGCCTGGTAGCGCTGATCAGGGATCTTATGACTGCCAGGGACGCCTCGGGTGTGAGGTGACGATACTGTCTCAGGGTTCCGTCCATCACCTGGAAAGGCACCACGGTCAGCCCCGTCCGCTTCTCCCGCGACAGATCATAAAAGATAAACGGGCGGGCCATACCTGCCCTGAATCCAGGCTCGTCAGCATAACCCATTGTATAATCGAACTTTATCCCCGCACTCTCCCAGGCCCGGTATGTATCCGGCATGCGGAGCAGAAGCCAGTGCTGTCGCGCATGTTCCGGATGATGACCCGCAATATGGCGGTAGCGCTCCGTCTCCATCTTCAGGATTTTGGGCCTGCCGTCAGATCGGTATGAAGGATGGATGCCGCTGCCGAACATCGTGTCATATTTTCTTATTATCTCACCGTAGTCATGATCACGGTAGGGAGGATTATGATCATATTCGCCCTGGTCGCCCGTGGGGAAGAAAAAGAGCGCCTCACTGCCGTGCTTCATCACCTGCTGCTCGATATACCCGAAACTGTCATAGGGATCAGGCATGGCACCGGCCATTGTCCGAAGCCTGTCCGCCGCCTTCGCGCCTGTCCCGGCAAGACCCTTGACCAGCCCCCCCATGCTGCGGAGGAAACCGCGGCTGCGATAGGCAAAAGGCTGATCCACATCAACGGTAAGCAACGACCGGAACACGTTGTGCCTGATGGTTATGACAGGGAAAAACTTAACCAGCTCATCCGCCAGGAAACGTGCCCAGATCTCCACTATCGGCACCTGCAGAAAGCCTCCCCGGTAAGCCAGTGACCTCTCACCCTGGAACCTGCCGTGGACATCCGGCGTGAAGGATAGATACTCCTCATACCTGGTGACCATGTAAAAGACAGCGGAGAAAACATCGAAGGGCAAAGTACCGTCATCAGCAGGAAATATGTATGGCATCTCGCCAAAGAGTGAGACCTCGGGCCTTATCTCGCTGACCACCGCCTCAGAAAGCAGTCCCGATGGCCTGATCACAAACTGATCCCCGACCTTCTCCCCGGAGTAGATAATGGCCGGACTGCTTCCGATCCTCCTTCGGTCTGTCGTTATCTCATATTCGATACCGAGAATAGTCGAGAAGATGATCTCAGCAGCATACTCCAGCCGGGGCGTGACCTCCGGAGAGTATATCCTGAGCTTTTTAGTTCCCATGTCAGCAAATTTAAAAAAAGGAGAGGTAAGCAACCCGCTCTTTAGCCTCTTATTTATTAACAGAAATGCTTTTAAGAGAGGCAAAATTTACTATTTTTGTTGTCTCTGTATATCTGATCTTTCAATTAAACTAAATATATTATGGGCAAAGGTGATAAGAAATCCAGGAGAGGAAAAATAATAAGAGGCACCCATGGCGTACTCCGCAAGAGAAAGAAAAAAGGGATTGTTTTGCCGACACCCGCAAAAGAAGAGATAAAGAGAGCAGAGGAGACACAGGAGGTCAAGACAGCCCCCGTCAAAAAAGCCACCAAAACGGCCAGGCCCAAACCGGCCGCAAAACCTGCTGCCAAAACTACACCGAAGAAGACGGAGCAGGAGAAGAAACCTGCTGCGGCAAAGACAGCCAAACCTGCAACAAAGGCCAAAAAAACCTCAGAAGCCAAGGAAGAATAGGTTTCAGCAATCAGGATACCCGGAGGTTACAGCATTCAGGATACCGGCAGATTTCAAAATCAGGATACCCGGAGGTTTCGACAATCAGGATACCCGGAGATTTCAGCAATAAGGATACCCGCAGCTATCTGTTGTCAGGATACCGTGATCAGATCACCGTACACGGAGGAGTCAACAGTGGCCTCAATGATTGTGCTGCCTCCTGACTGCAGGGCTCTTCCAACGGCATTGCGCATCTGATCTGTGTCAGTTACCTGCAGTACATCAGCACCCAGAAACCTCCCCGAACCAAAGAGAGTATCACTGTAGAGCTGCATGGCCGGGGACTGAACATTCCTGCGCGCCTCCTTGAGTTTTATGAGGTTTAGCTCACCGTCGGAGAGAACTACCACCACTATTTTCAATCCCAGCCTGCGGGCAGTCATCATCTCACCCGCATGCATGAGCATTCCTCCGTCTCCCGTCACGCACACCACCGGACGCTCAGGCTCTGCCAGTGATGCTGCCAGTGCTGCCGGCAACCCAAACCCCATGGATGACCATCCGTTGGTCATGAGGAGTCGCCCCCCCGGCGGCACCTCCCACATCTGTCCCAGGAGATGCAGATGTGATCCCACATCGGCCGTGACAATGGTGTTGAATGGCAACATTTCCTGTAAAACCGCAAGGGCAGTCACAGGGTTAAATCCGGGAATCTTGCTGAAAATCACATTCCGTATTTCACCCCTCACCTCTGCTGCCAGCCGGATCATCTCCGGGGAACTCTGCAGCGGGGCCAGGGCCTCAAACCATCTTTCGGGCGTTGACGCGCTCTCTATGGCTCCTCTTATGCGCAGGTCCGATGGCCGGATATCAAAGTGCACGAGCGGCACATCCGGAAGCCACGACTCATAATTGTACTCTACCGGGTCATAGCCAAGTCCTATAACCAGGTCAGCCGAATTCGCCAGCCGGTTCAGCCGGTGGCTGAGAGCATGGAAGAGCACCCCCGCATAGGAGGGGTGACCTGAAGAGATCACTCCCTTTGCCATAGGGGTGACCACCACCGGCACGCTGTGCTTCTCAAGGTACTTTATTAGGGCCTCTCCAATGCCGGCCCGCGCCGCGGTGAGTCCCACGGCTATCAGCGGTCTGCGCGCTGATGCAATCAGCACCCTGACCCGCTCGCCGGTCTGTTCCGGCAAGTTACCTGTAGTTTCCGGCCCAAAAGTCAATCCTCTCTCAGAGTTGCCGGGTCTGCTCCCTGCCCGCCCGGTCTCTTTTCCTGCCAGGTCCGAGGGCAAACCGATATGCACCGGGCCGGGATACTCCTCGTTGGTCATCTCCAGGCTCCGGTAAAGGACCTCCTCCGCATTGCCGGCAGTGAGCCTGTAAGTGGCTTTGGTCAGCGGACGGAACAATGCCTGTTGGTCGATATGCATCTGGGTGGTGCGCCCCAGCCATTCGTCAGAAACCTCTGAGGTAAGAGCCAGCACCGGCGAGCGGTCCAGGAGTGCTCCCCCTACACCTGATGCCAGGTTGACAGCCCCCGGGCCGAAGGTAGCGTGACAGACCCCGGTGACACCTGTAAGACGGGCAGTAACATCAGCCATTACCGCCGCTGAAGCCTCGTGTGACGTAAGTATAAAATCTATACCCTCCCTGCGGAAGGCATCCATATAAGGCAGCGATGGACCTCCCGGAATGCCGAACACCCTTCGTATTCCGTGATCCCTGAGCCTCCGGGCAAGGAGATCTTCTGATTTCATCGACTTTTTTTGTTCTGACACAAATGTAATCAATCAGCGAAACAAAAAAACCGCGATATTTGCTCACCTCTGAGAACCCAATGAAAGACCAGCACTACAACACCATCTTCTGGGCCATTGTCACCTGCCTGATGTGGTCCACGGCATACCCTTTCATTAAGATCGGACTGCAGTATTCGACACCCATACACTTTGCAGGAACACGCTTCATGCTGGCGGGACTGATGATTCTTCCCTTCACCCTCAGGCCGCGGGAGTATATCAGGATGATTCTCAACAATAAAGGACTGGCGATATGGGTCACCGTGCTGCAGGTGCTCATCAACTATACCCTCTTCTATAAGGGAATGGACCGCGTACCCGGGGCCCTGGGAGCAGTGATAGTAGGAGCTCAGCCTTTTGTGACAGCCATAATTTCCCGGATGATGATCAGGGAAGAACGGTTTAACCGCGCCAAGGTGATAACAATTTTCTTCGGACTTGCGGGAATAGTGCTTGTGAGCGCGGGCAGGCAGGGGTTTCAGTTCGGCCTGCCGGGTGAGATGGCTGGGGTGATAATGATCTTCATTGCAAACATCTCAACAGCGACAAGCAATGTGCTTGTTTCCAAGAACGGCAAGAACATGAATCCCGTGGTGCTTAGCTCCTTCTCCCTGCTGGTGGGAGGATTGCTGATGTTCGGGGCCTCATTCTTCACTGAAGCTGTGCCTGAGAAACCTGACTTTCCGTTTCACTACTGGCTGGTGCTTGCCTGGCTCTCTTTCATGTCTGCCTTCACCTTCTCCAAATGGTACGTGCTGCTTAAGAGGCCGGGAGTAAAGGTCAGCGAACTGAACCTGTGGAAGTTCATCCTTCCTGTCTTCGGAGCCATGCTGAGCTGGATGATCGTTCCCGGAGAGAATGCTGACTGGGTGACCATAACAGGCATGGTAATCATATC
>JAVEXM010000117.1:0-7764 GCA_034004025.1 Bacteroidales bacterium | reverse complement strand
GCCAGGGCGGTGGCGACGGCTATATCATGCTTGTCGTACGGCAGGGGAGAGGTCTGACTCATGTATTCAACGGAGGTCCTGCTGCCGCAATCGACGAGCATGTACCCCACGGGAATAACCCTGTCACGCATATGCCTGAGCCGCGGGGCCGCAATGACATGGTTGCCGATAAGCAGCTCGGGGTTGCGGCCGCTGATGAGCGACAGGAGAAAAACAGCGTCTGCCTCTTCCGTCAGTTGCGTCAGATCACCCGGGAAGAGGATTACAGGTATGCCGGAAAAATCCTTCAGTCGCCTGATCACGCTGCTGACGCTGACAGCAGTCAGGCTTCCGCCGGCCAGGAACAGATCCACGCCTGCTTCGCCAGCATGCCCTGCAGCTTCCTTGATCGTCTCTTCCCCGGCCCTGTCAGGGTCAATCAGCTGCGCCACAACCTTTCTCTCCGCCCAGGGGATGCTAAATCTCATGCTTCTTCTTTGTCCAGACAATCGTGTAATTGTCATATTTCGAATAGTAGAGCGTAAAATTATCGTCGATCCGCTCATTCTTCACATATCCTTTGATCTCACCCGACTCCTTCACGTTGAAGGGCTCAATGGTAATGTCATTGACTATGTTGATCCCCTCCTTGTCACAGATCTTGTATATGGTCTCCTTGGCGCACCAGTGGATATAGAGATGATAGGTGCGGTCTGCCCAGCGCCGTGTTATCTTCTCCCTCCTGTTGAGAAAACGTGAGCCGAAGGCATTGATGTTGACCCTCATGTACTCCAGGTCTATCCCTACCTTTTCGTTGGTGCTGAGAATTATTGCTGTCAGTTTGTTGGAGTGTGATATGCTTATGAAGTGCGATCCGTCCTTGATGAAGGGCTTGTTGTTCTTGTTGTAGACTATCCTGGCGTTCCTGTCGAGCATCTCCGCCAGCAGGGCCCTGACGCTGAGGAACTCCATCTTTCTGGAGGTGCTGCGAAAGGCGGCGTACCTTCTTTTGTCCTCCGGACCCATCTCCACCATCTCAAGGAGGGCTGGCAGATCCTCCTCGATCTTCCAGACACCCAGCATGGTCTCCCTGTTAAGATAGTGCTTGGTGATGCAGCCCATGGTTACCTCCAGGTCAGGGTCTCAATAAGGTGGATAATATCTTCTCTCAGGAAACTGATTACCGGCATGAGCGAATCCTCGTTGGGCTGAGCCATGAAATAGAGTGACCCGCGCAGGTAATGCCGCGAACTGTCAGTGACGAAGAACTGCACCGCAGAGGCAGTGTTGCCCTTAAGGTCGTACAGCATTCCGTATACGTGTGAGGAGTCATCTGACCATAGCTTCTCTTCTATTGCATCAGCCCTGATGGTGTGCTTGTAGGCCAGCTCGCGCGACATCTCGGTGAGGGTTGCCAGGTTACCCTGGAGGTCGAAGTAGGAGAGGTGAATCATGGCCCTGAAGCCGGGGAACTCGATATCCATCCAGCAGGTGTCAGAGGCGGCTTCCGGCCTGGGGTTGACCTTGCCGTAGGCAGGGTACTCAATGGAATAGGAGCAGGGAGAATCAAACCTGACGTAACTCTTCTCCGGCAGATCGATGCGGAAATAGCCTGCCGGACGCGGAACGGTTGCCTGCCGGCAGCCCGCCAGCAGCACGGCTATTAGTATCATTGACGCAGCGATCTGTCTCATAACTCTTCACTGATTTTTTCAACACCTATCTCCCTTATCCTGCGCTTTTCCACCTTCTCAATGGTAAACCTGAAGCCCTCGGAGGTGATGACCCTTCCATGCAGGGGTATCTCCCTGAGCAACTCAAGGAGAAGACCGGCAAGAGTCTCTGAGTCACCCCTGATGTCGGCAAAAAGACCGTCATCCACGCCGGTGATCCTGTAAAAGTCGTTGAGCAGTATCTTCCCGTCAAATACCCATCTCCCTTCACCCGTCTCGCGGAAAAGAGGCATCTCCTCGTCAGTCTCGTCAGTGATGTCTCCCACTATCTCCTCAAGCACATCCTCCAGGGTCACGATTCCGCTGGTGCCGCCGTACTCATCAACCACAATGGCCATGTGTATCTTCTTCTCCTGGAACTCCTTCAGCAATTCGCTGATCTTCTTCGTCTCGGGTATCATATAGGGAGGCCTTATCAGCGTCTGCCACCTGAAAGTGTCAGGCTTGCCCAGGTGAGGGAGGAGATCCTTGACAAAGAGGATTCCCTTGACGTTGTCAAATGACCCGGAATATACTGGTATCCGTGAGAAGCCTGCCTCTATCACCTCTGACATAACGAAGGAGAAACCCCTGGTTATGTCGAGAGCGGTAACGTCAATACGAGGGCACATCACCGCGCTCACGCTTATGTTTCCAAACCTTACAACCCCTTTCAGCAGCTCCCTGTCATCCTTTATCTCCGAGGAGGTGAGCTCCAGGGCTGTGGAGAGATCGCTGATGTCCATGCTGCTGTCCCTGGGCCTCGATCTCTTTTTTACAAAGAAAGAGGAGAATGACAGGGCAGATGCCAGCGGACTGACTATGCGTGATGCCACTGTCAACGAGGGAGCCATGATGAGTGCAAACCTGAGCTGATGGCGTGATGCATATACCTTGGGCATAACCTCACAGAAGAGCAGCAGCAGGAAGGTGATAACCACCACCTCAATGATGAATGAGAGGATGGGGTTATTGCTGAGGTCAAAGAGCCGCGAGCTGATGAATGCGGCAAGAATTATCAATGCTATGTTGATGATGTTATTGGTCACCAGGATGCTGCTCAGCAGCTTCTCCGGCCTCGAGAGCAGCTTCATGGCTGTCGTTGCCCGCCTGCTCCTGCTGTGCTCCAGCTCCTCAATGTCAGTCGGGGTAAGCGAAAAATAGGCCACCTCCGATCCTGATACAAAGGCTGAGGCAAATATCAGCAGAATCAGAAGGACGAACTGGAGGACCAGCGTGAAGATGCTTCCGGTGAAAGCCAATGGCGGTAAGATACCGCAGATAAATCCTGACAATAGTGTCTCCAAAATCAGGGTTTTGGTTTGCTAAAAGGGAAGATCATCAGCAGGGTCACGGGTTGTGAGATCATCGCTGACGTCATCCCCGGACTGGGAGGGTTGATTGTAACCGCCGGTGCCGTTCTGGCTGTTCTGTCCGCCTGACGACTGCTGGTTTGAGCTGTCGGGCTTGCGGCCGAGGAGCTGGATCACATCAGCCTCAACTTCAACGACATACCTCTTTATTCCCTCCCGATCGTCATAGGAGCGGTAGCGCAGCTTGCCCTCAATGAGTAGCTGGGTGCCTTTGCGGATATAGTTTTCAGCCAGTTCCGCAAGCCTCCTCCATGCAACGATGTTGTGCCATTCGGTCTGTGTCACCCTGTCGCCGCCCTTGGGAGTATAGGTCTCGCTGGTGGCCAGGGAGAACGAAGCCTTGGTATTATTCTCAAAACGCCTGATCTCGGGATCTTTCCCGACGTTGCCAACAAGTATTACTTTATTGAATGACATACCTCTTATTATATTTTACTTTGATGAAGATTGTAAAGTTACAAAAAAAATCAGAGGGCGAGCTTCGTCAGTGCGAAGAGCCCTCCCTGCATAGACCTGAGAAGGTAAAGAATCACCTTCCACGGGGCAGATAATTTTATAGATGTCAAAAAATCAGCATTTTCGGAGCGAAAAAAATCTTTATCAATAATAATTGACAAATAATATTTTATATTTGCACATTGAAAAAAACAGAACATCAAAATAATTTGTTGAATTTAAATTCGTGCAAAATGACAAAAGCAGACATTGTTAACGAAATTGCCAAGAACACCGGAATTGAGAAGGTGACCGTACAGAAGACCGTTGAAGCTTTTATGGAATCGGTAAAAGACTCCATGGTTGCCGGCAATAATGTGTATCTCAGGGGCTTTGGCAGCTTTATCGTAAAGAAACGTGCAAAGAAGACGGCCAGGAACATCTCGAAGAATACCACTATTATTATTCCTGCACACAATATCCCGGCATTCAAGCCTGCCAAAACCTTTGTAAACAAAGTAAAATCACACGTTAAGAAATAACACTATGCCAAGCGGGAAAAAAAGAAAAAGGCATAAGATGGCGACGCACAAGCGCAAGAAGCGCTTGCGCAAAGACAGGCATAAGAAGAAGAAATAGCATATAATGCACAGTCTGTATTTTTGAGACCTAACCTAAAAATCCTCCGATTTTTAGGTTAGTTGCTATTAAAAAGGCTGTTGCAAACAAACAAATTCCAGAATGTGAGCAAGGATTTAATAGTCAGCGTCAGCGATTCTGAGATATCCATAGCACTTCTTGAGGAAAAGCAGCTTGTCGAGTTAAACACGGAAAAGCGCAATGTCCAGTTCTCCGTGGGTGATATTTACCTTGGAAAGGTAAAGAAGATCATGCCTGGACTGAATGCAGCGTTTGTAAATGTAGGTTTCGAAAAGGATGCATTTCTGCACTATCTGGATCTGGGGGCACAGTTCAAAACCCTTCATAAATATTATACTCAGGCCACGCAGGGGAAGATCAGATCAACCCCCGTATCAAAGTTCAGGCCTGAGCCTGACATTGATAAGGACGGCAAGATTGCCGATGTGCTGACCGCAGGTCAGACAGTTATAGTTCAGATAACCAAGGAACCCATCTCAACAAAGGGTCCCAGGCTGGCATCGGAAGTGAGCATCGCGGGAAGAAACCTGGTACTCATGCCCTTCGGCGACAAGGTGTCAGTCTCATCCAAGATAGAAAACAACGATGAGCGCAACCGTCTCAAGATGCTCGTTCAGAGCATCAAACCCAAGAACTACGGCGTCATTGTACGCACCGTGGCCGAGGGAAGGAAGGTTGCTGCCCTCGATGCAGAGCTCAGGGAGCTACAAAACCGATGGGAGACGGCTCTCTATGCCGTGCGCCGAGATGTCAAATCGCCCCGCCTGCTGGTGGGCGAGATGAACCGGACAACAACCATCCTCAGGGATATTCTCAGTACCGACTTCAACAGCATCATCGTTGATGATGAGGTTATAGCCGGCGAAGTAAGGAGCTATATCAGGGAGATAGCTCCCGAAAAGGAAAAGATAGTAAGGTTATACAGGGAGAAACTGCCGATCTTCGACCACTTTGGTGTCAGCAGGCAGATAAAGGGACTCTTTGGCCGGACCATCTCCTTCAGGGGAGGTTCATACCTTATCATAGAACACACCGAAGCACTGCACGTCATCGACGTCAACAGCGGCAACAGGTCGAAATCAGGTACCGACCAGGAGTCTAATGCCCTCTCGGTAAACCTGGAGGCAGCAAGAGAGATCTCAAGACAGTTGCGGCTGAGGGACATGGGGGGAATCATCGTCGTCGACTTCATCGACATGCAGTCAGGCGAGAACCGCCAGGCTCTCTTCGATAAAATGAAGGAGCTGATGAGCGAAGACAGGGCTAAGCACAATATACTTCCACTCAGCAAGTTCGGGCTCATGCAGATAACACGGCAGCGGGTCAGGCCCGAGATGAGCATCAGCACCGATGAGAAGTGCCCCGTATGCAGGGGTGAAGGAAGAATAGCACCGCCAATCCTCCTTACTGATGATATAGAACGTACACTGGCCAGTATCATTGAGAAGGTCAGGACCCGCAAGTTCCTGTTGCGGACCCACCCGTTCGTTGCCGCCTACCTGAGAGAGGGTTTCTTCTCGGAGATAGGAAAGATAAACAAGAAATACGCCGTAAGCATAAAGGTACAGCCGCTCCCCTCATACCACTTCCTGCAGTATGAGTTCTTCGACCGCGACGGCAATGAGATTGACCTGACCTGACAATAGCTCAGGTGAAGAGATTTAAGAAGGGACCCGGACTGCCGGATCCCTTCATTTTTTTTGCTCTGAAAGGTCTGCTGAGGGCTATAAATTTATGATCCGCCCTGATCCTGTGCGGGTAAGGCTTACCTGCGGATTTCCGGTTAGATATATGTTTCCGCTGCCACTGATAATTGCATCGAGGTTATCATTTACGGTGGTGTAGACTGACCCTGACCCTGAGATGGTCACGATTGCCTCTTCGGTAACGAGGTTGCCCGAGACTACCTGCCCTGACCCGGAAACAATATACCTGGCGTTTGACGCCTCACCGCTGACGGAAAGATCACCGGAGCCTGACATAGTCGCTTTGATTGAAGCAGCAACAATTTCTTCTGTCGCTATATTGCCCGACCCCGAGACGATAACAGAGACATCAACTCCTGATATCTCACCGGCAGTGATGTCACCCGAGCCGCTGGCAATCAGTTTCACCTCTTCACCTTCAAGAGGACCGGCGACCATGTCACCAGATCCGGCATTGACCAGTTCACTGATCCGGGGAGCAGTGACGGTTATGACAGGCTGGACACTGTATCTGAGACAGTTAGTGCCTCGTACAGTCCTGATCTCCAGGGCCCCTCCGCTGATATCTGTCTCAATGTACGGAAGGAGGTTGCTCTCGGCTTCCACCCTGATGCTATGTTCCCCGCCCTTTACGTAAATGACGTGAAAGGAGGTGGTATTGGCTATAGAAGTGAATGAAGCTGCAGACCTCTCTTCGCTCTTCAGATCTCCGTTGCCTTCAATACAGTCAAAAAGTGCAGTGCATGATGTTAATGCAGCTAACAATACTGTCCAGATGATTACTAATGTTCTCATTACATTTCTTTTTTCGGTTCTTCCCATTAAAAGACAACAAACTTCCGAAGGGGTTGCACGTATTCTGAAAAAATTATTTCTGAATAATCCGTATCTCTCCCCTGGTGGCATCTATTTTAATCCTGGCACGGCCCGGATCAGCACCAACGGAAGCTGTGGTCATGAAGATCTTCTCATCAGCGCTGATCTCCGTCCTTTCCGGCTGCGGCTCGAATCCGGGCAGTGAGACGAAGGCATTTGTATGCCTTATCTCAAGATCATAGGACAATCCGGTACCCAGTGCAATGTCTGTGTCGGCATAGGATGTCCGGAGATCGATGAGCGTAAACTCCGGGGTTATCCTTTCAAAGGAGAGGTTGCCGTACTTGACGGACATATTGATCTCACCTGTGACCACTTCGGCTATGATGTCGCTGAAATGGCTGGTGCCGGTCAGCACCTCAGCAGCACCTATATTCAGATCGTCACGCTTTGAGTCCAGATCTAGATGACCGCACCGGTCGATCCATGCCTTGGATGATACTGCAGCCAGCTTGATATTGCCCATCTCCCTTGACCTCAGTTCACTGAAGGAGAGGGTTATTTTCCCCTCTTCGATGCTCCTCACGTTTGCCTTGCAGAAGGTGAGCTCCAGCAGCTTTGCCTTTTCCACCGCTGCCGCATCGAGGTTGCCGTTTGAGAGTTTAAGTGTCAACTCCGGGGTCTCATCACCAATATATACGTCTCCGTAACTGTTTGTCAGCCGTAGCTCGGTATGGGGAGGACACTCGATGAAGTAATCTATCTTCAGCCTGCTGTCAAAGTTAATCAGGTTTTTGGTGAGCCCCTTCAGGCTTTCAAACAGAGGAGTTATGCCTTTGGTAAAGGATGTCTCTGCCCTGACTGTTTCACCGGCCAGCGTGAGGTTGATCTCCACATCCGACATCATGGCGTCGAGCTTCTCCCCGGTGTTGGAGGAGGCGGTCACCTCAGCCCTGACGGTAATTGAGTCGTTGAGTGAATGTGTAACGTGAATGTCTCCGTACTTGTTGGTCACCTCCAAAGCAGCATCAGCGCCGGCCCTGAAGGATTTCATCAGCGTCTTGCTGTCGGATATCTGCTGAC
>JAVEXM010000116.1:0-7931 GCA_034004025.1 Bacteroidales bacterium | reverse complement strand
TAACAGCAGAATGGAGACCCTCGACAGCCACCTGGTCCTCGAGGATAACGTCAAAATGAGAGGCGAATACGAGCGCATCGGCTGCAAAGTGGTCAAGAAGTTCCGGATATATCAGAAGGAACTGTAGCCACGTGGCCTTCGGTCATGTGAGGCAAGAGGCAATAGGCAGTAGTGAAGAATTAAGAATTAAGAATTAAGAGTTGGAAATTAGCTGCTTAGATCATTAAACGGCTTGACTATAGCTACAATTCTGCTGGGATCTCCGACAAAATCTTAAGACATTTGACCTTCAGACTTCAGACCTTTAGTCCCATGTGATGACGGAGATCCTCTTCTTGCCGTCCATCTTCACGGTAAGAGCGTTTATGAACTGTACATGCCTCACATATTTCCTCTGCTTTACTGGCTTCTGCCTGCCAAGTTCATCCCAGTTAAGCACGGAGTTCTTCTGGTTGTGCTGAACGGAGAAATACCCGACATTCATCGAGGTCACATTGTGGAAGAAGTGAGAGCCCGATGAGGCATCCAGCGGGAAGTCCTCAAGACTGGTTTCAATGATAACCTTTGCATTGCATATCTGCGGCCAGGTTACAGGTATGCCTATCCACCTGTCACGCGAACCCCATCTGCCCGGCCCGAGTAGTACGTACTGCCTGTCGGCTTTTATCATCTCAGCATTGAAGGCGTCTATCTCTGCGGCGATCTCCAATGTTTTCGACTTGTCAAAGGTATCCTTGTCAACATAGATCACATCCCGGATGTTGCTGATCATACCGTTGCCCATGCTCTTCTCGGTGTAAAGGAGAATATGGGTTTTGTCAATCTCGTCCATGTTTACCTCATAGTCGATCGCTGCACCTATGATGGGCTTGATCTGAAGCAGGTAGAACGAGGCCTTGTAGTCACTGTCCCTGGTCAGGTCAACGGCAAACTCAATCTCAACCGGGGTCCCCAGTGCCTCCTTGACGATATCAAGGATCTCCACCAGTGACTTGGCCAGGGGTATGTAATCATACTTCAGGATGTCGGCAAAATTGATAACCCTGGGACCGGCCTTATCTATGCCGGGATAAATTGTCTTCGCTTCGGCTGAATAGACCGATGCACAGTGCTTTATGGCCCCGTGCCGCTCGGCATCCTCAATGCTCAACCGCGCCAGCCCTACAGTATCTCCTTCAAGCAGGTTGAACTGCTTCTTGTCAAGATCAATGGCAAAAAATTCAACCTGCGAATTGAGATACTGATCCTTCGGGGTGTTGTTCTCCAGATTCGGGTATTTAGGTGAGAACCGGAACGCCTTCTCCCCCTCCACCACATAGGTGCCCAGCCCTATAGCTATGACCGCAAAACCGTCTTCAGGCTGCATGTACCCGTAGGGATAATAGTTGTACGACTGACTGACGCCGCTGATATGCGGATAATAGACGTTTTCATACTGCTCTCCCACCACCTCCTGTATTATCACCGCCATCTTCTCCTCCTCGATCTTATAGTTGATGGCGCTGATATAACCCCTGGCAGTCTCCGAATAGATGGAGGCATAGACAAGTTTGATGGCGTCAGTCAGCTGCTTCAGCCTGACTTTGACATCGGCATTGCTGTTGGGCAGCAGGTAGGTCTCAAAGATGCCGGCAAAAGGCTGCATGAGGGAGTCCTCAAAAAGCCCCGAGGACCTGACAGCCAGTGGCTTGGTTATCTTCTCCAAAATTACCTGCAGCTTTTTTACCAGCTGCTGCGACAGCTTCCCCTCAACGAACAGCTTTTTGATGGTTTCGTAATTGGTCTCGGAATAGATCTTGTTCCGCAGTTTGTTGTTGTCGAGAAAATCCTCAAACTCGTTCGTGCCGATAATGAATGTCCTCGGTGCCTTGATATTTATGCCCGGCACATAATTGGCTATGTCAAAGTTGTATATCAGCGTATGAATAAAGGCCAGCCCCCGACCCTTGCCACCCAGCGCACCCGGAGAGAGCTGGATGATATTGCTCTCCTCAAGTATCAAAGTCTCATCGAACTCGACGATCTTGCCCTTGTTCTTTTCGTACTTGAGCTGCTTGACAATCTTTACCAGGTAGTCCCTCAACGACTCCGGGTCTTTGAAATCACTGGTCTTCTTGGGGGCTATCTCCCTGGCCAGCTGTATCTCCCCGCGGGCGGTGAGCCACAGGGAAAAGTGATTTCTGCGTGCATGGTACAGAAGGGTCTCCGTAGGAATATACTGCAGCTGCTCCTCAAACTCATTCATGTTCCTGGCTGTCCCTATGGTACGCCCCGTCTCATCCTGGTATATGAAATCCCCGAACCCCAGGTTGTAGCTGATGAAGTTTCTTATGTCCTGGGCAAGAGTATCTGAATTTTTGTGAATGAAGACGCAGTTGAGCTCCTTGGCCATCTTCTCATTGCTCCTGTCGGACGACTGGATGATTGTCGGCAGGTCAGGGATCTCCGACTTCACATAACTGACAAGCTCAAATCCCGCATTCTCATCGAACTTTGAATTCTTGTCAAACTTCACGTCCGTAATGAGGCACAGGAAGAAATCCTTGTATTTGCTGAAGATCTGTATCGCCTCCTCGTAATTGGAGGCCATGAGTATCTTCGGACGCACCCTCAGGCGAAGCACCTTGTAAAGTTCATCCATGGTGCTTACATCCTCAATGATGCGCCTGGTCTGTTCCATAACACAGTGATAGAGCAGAGGTATGTAACGCGAATAGTACTTGGCGGAGTCTTCGACCAGTAGAATGATGCGGCTGTAACCCACCCTGGTGTCATTATCCACGTTGACAAAATCCTCAAGCTGCTTGACCATTGCAAAGAATATCCTGGAATCGCCGTTCCAGACAAACACGTTGTCTATAAGGCTGGTCTTCTTCTGCTCCTCCTGGAAAAATCCGACATACTGATTGTTGTTCAGCAGCAGGTAAATGGGTATGTACTGGTAAAGCGCCTTCAGCTTTGATGCAATCTCCAGCGGTGCCTTCCTGTCGACCCCCACCATAATGATAATAAGATCATAGTGCTTGGAATAGAGCTTCTCAAAGGCCTCCTCAAACGATGAGACGCCTGTTATGCGGGGTATTGAAGTCAGGTTAAGCTGATAGTAAACCCCCAGGATGTAATCCGAGAACTTGCCCTCCCGCTCGAGGCTGTAGGCATCATAAAGATTTGAGATTATCAGTATCTCCTTGACCTTGAACTTCATCAGGTCATGGAAGATGTCCCGGTCATAGTTGTTCTTCTCCAAAAAATTCTGAAGCAGCTTTCTCTTGTTCAGGAGATAGTCCCTGGCGGCCTGGTATTTCTCCTTCAGCTCCTCGTCAGACCGGTATTTCTTTATGGCAACCTCCCCCTGGACGCTGTTCAGATAATTGCATATCAGGGTTGAGATGTTGTTTATCAGGTCCCTCTCCTCCTTCATGAACGGGCCCTCGTCAAGATCCGGGAACTCTTTTGTATAATATATCTCCACCTCTCCGAACTTGTCATCAATGGTGAGGAAGGGCTGCCGCTGACGCCACTTGGTGACCGTGAAGTTGGGCGACATGTACTCCTTGTTGTCGAAGCTGATGCGGGCAACGGTATGCTCGGGATACTGCCACGCATCAGGCAGGATATATACTATCTGCTTCAGGGCCTTTTCAACCGACTTCTCTGACTGGAGTATCGATGTGGTTTGGTTTATGCAGGCCAGCTCCTTGATCCTCTCGGTCTTCTCATAGAGTATCTCCTTCATGCCCTCCTCGGTGGCAAGCACTGAGTCGAGTCCGCAGATGAGATTGATAAATCCCGATATCAGCAGTGCCAGGGTCTCAACATACTGCCTTTCCTCCTCAAGGAAAGGCTCCTCTCCTTCGGGCAGCCCCTCCCCGGTATAGAAAACCTGCACAGAGCCGCTCTTTCCGGTGATGGTCTTGAAAGATGCAGTAACGGAGAAAGAGGTTTCGGCAAGACCGGGGGATGAGAACTCCAGGTCTTCATAGATGATCCTGCATCTTACCTCATCAGGAAACCTGAAGGCACGGGGGATGACCTCCAGTATCTCATTGAGGGTGGTCTCAATGAACATCCCGCTCCTGAGCCTCTTCGAAATCTCATTTATGCTTGCAAAGATCCTGTTGTCTGTCCTCTTCTCACCACCCTGCTCATCATCCCTGTCGGCAGGCTGCCTGATCTCGTTACCCTTGATGATGTTTATGAACCCGGTAATAAGGTTTGCCATGTTACCCAGCAGCTCCTCCTCCGACTTGAGGTACGACTCCTCGAAAGTGGCGGGAAAGCCTTTCAGATAATAAAACTCGATCGTACCCGACTTGAGGTCTATGGTGGTGAACTCCTCCTTAAGACTCAACTCGCTGTTCGTGAAGTCCTTGTCGGAGCTCAGGTACTCCTTACCGTCATACAGGATCCGGCCAACGGCATGTTCCGGATACTTCCATGACTTCGGCATATTCTTGCTGATCTGCGAGAGGGCATCCTCGATATTCTTCTCCTCGCTAAGCCGTCTCGACCGTTCCAGCTTCAGGGTTGCATCCTGGTCGCTCTCATCCTTCTGCCCCGCTCCCTGCTGCGAATTAAGATAATTTGATACTATCGTTGCGATGTTCTCAAGCAACTGCCTCTCTTCATGCAGAAAAGGACCCTCATCGGCCCTGGGAAACTGCTTCGTATAAAAGACGTCAATGGCACCCCATTTCTTGTCGTATGTTTCAAATATCTGCTTCTGAATCCACCGTGTCTCCCTGAACCCGGGAGGCCGGTACTCCTGTCCGTCATATTTGATGCGGGCATGACAGTACTCTGAGAACTGCCACGCCTTTGGGATCTCACCTATTATCTCGTTGAGGGTTTTATCAATACTGTTTTTCCGGCTGATGATCTTATTGATCGTATAGATAATCGATAACCCCTTCTGGCTCTGGATCTTCTCCGCCAGCAGCTTCTGCATCTCCTTCTGCAATTTCGATATATCCTCCGTCTTCATAAGAGTCGGTTAAGGTTATGACGATGCCCTCAAATTAAAAATTGGTTATGTAAGTTAAAAAAATAGATCATATTTTATTGCATGACTGAAAAATTTGGAGATTTAATTACATAAATTTTTTAAACAGCAATCATTAACCCTTAAAACCCTACAGCAATGTCAAACCCCGTTGAAGAATTCATGGCGAAGATCATCGCAAAAAACCCCGGCGAAGTTGAATTTCATCAGGCCGTCAAAGAGGTTGCCGAATCTCTTATGCCTTTTATCATGGAGAACCCCAAGTACAGGTCTGCAAAGATCCTTGAAAGAATGGCTGAACCCGAAAGGGTGATCCTCTTCAGGGTCCCGTGGACAGATGACAAGGGGGAGATCCAGATAAACAAGGGCTACCGTATCGAGATGAACAGCGCCATCGGACCGTATAAAGGTGGTCTGCGTTTCCACCCTACCGTTAACCTGGGTATCCTTAAGTTCCTGGCATTCGAGCAGGTACTGAAAAACAGTCTCACCACGCTGCCCATGGGCGGCGGCAAGGGAGGATCAGACTTTGACCCCAAGGAGAAGAGCGACAATGAGGTGATGCGCTTCTGCCAGTCGTTCATGAGCGAACTTCAAAGGCATATCGGCGCTGACACCGACGTCCCGGCAGGCGATATCGGGGTAGGCGGCAGGGAGATAGGATTCCTCTTCGGCCAGTACAAGAGGCTGCGCAACGAGTTCACCGGCGTGCTTACCGGCAAGGGTCTCGACTGGGGCGGCAGCCTCATAAGACTTGAGGCAACAGGCTACGGCCAGGTATATTTTGCCGAGGAGATGCTTAACACCAGGGGTGACTCACTCAAGGGTAAGGTCTGCGCTGTATCAGGTTCAGGAAACGTGGCGCAGTTTGCCACTGAAAAAGCCCTCCAGATGGGTGCCAAAGTGGTCACCCTATCCGACTCCAACGGTTATATCTATGACCCGGAAGGCATCAACGAGGAGAAACTTGCCTTCGTGAAGAACCTGAAGAACGTGAAGAGAGGCCGCATCAAGGAGTATGCAGATAAGTACGGATGTACATACGTCGATGGCAAACCGGGACCGTGGGATGTGCCATGCCAGGTAGCCCTGCCCGCCGCCACCCAGAATGAGATAAGCGGCGCTGACGCCGAGATGCTGGTCAAAAACGGTTGTTTCGTGGTCTCCGAGGGCGCCAATATGCCATCCACACCGGATGCGGTGAATGTCTTCCTGCACCATAAGATCCTCTACGGCCCGGGTAAGGCAGCAAACGCCGGCGGAGTGGCTACATCAGGACTGGAGATGACCCAGAACTCAATGCGCCTCTCATGGTCAAGGGAGGAGGTTGACACCCGCCTGCACCGCATAATGAAAGACATACATGCTACCTGCGTCAAGTACGGAACACAGAAAGACGGCTTTATCAACTACGTCGACGGAGCCAATATAGGCGGATTTGTAAAGGTTGCCGAGGCCATGCTGGCCCAGGGAGTGGTGTAGACCGTGAAAAAGATCTTCAGAGAGACCTCCTTTGAACTCCTCATGCAGAAGAGAGTTCAGTATGTTCTCCTGATCTGCAGCAGGTACGACGCCTTCATTATGGAGGAGGACGGGAAAATTGATGAGAAGGTTTTCAATGATTACGTCTCATTCAATCTTCGCTATCCTCCCCGGTTCGTGCATGTCACATCTGCTGAAGAGGCACTGGAGACACTGGCCACAAGACAGATCGATCTGATCATAAATATGCTGAGCATCAGCGATATGGATCCGTTCGATCTGTCTCTGAAGATCAAATCCCTATACCCTGAAAAGCCTATAGTCATCCTGGCTCCCGTCTCCAGGGAGATAGCCATCAGGCTCGACAGCGAAGAGCTGAAGTGTATCGACTATGTCTTTAACTGGCTGGGAAGCACCAATATCCTGCTTCCCATAATCAGCCTGATAGAAGACAAGCTGAATGTCGATGAAGATGCCCGCCATGAGGGTGTCCAGTCGGTACTGCTCGTCGAAAGCTCCATAAGGATGGCCACCGTCTATCTGCGCCATCTATACGGTATTATACTGGAACAGTCGCGCAGTTACATGAGCGAGGGCCTCAACGAGCATCAGAAGATGATGCAGATGCGCGGCAGGCCCAGGATCCTGCTTGCCACCGGCTACGACCAGGCACGTGAACTATTTGAAAAACACAAAACAGAGCTGCTGGGCGTCGTCAGTGATGCAGAGCTCTACCGCAACGAGAACAGGAAGAGCGGCACCTTGCACGATTTCTTCAGGCAGATAAAGGATTTTGATGCCAACATTCCCATTATCATCCACTCGTCCGACCCTGAAAATGAAAAGGTGGCAGGTGAATACGGAAAAGCATTCCTGAACCATAACTCACCCACCCTGCCGGCGGATCTGGAGGCTCTTCTCAAAATACATTTCTCCTTCGGCGATTTCATCTTTACCGACCCAGAAACAGGCGCAGAGATAGCGAGGATCTCCGATCTTCAGAGCTTCCAGCGCAAGCTGTTTGAGATACCCGATGAGTCGCTTCGCTACCACCTGTCGCGAAACCATCTTTCAAAATGGCTCACCGCCCGGGCTCTCTTCTCGCTGGCGGAGTTCCTGAAGGAGATAAGCCTCGACGATTTCACAAGCCTTGACCAGGCCCGCCGCTTTATCTTCGATACCATTGCAAACTTCCGCCTCAGCAAGGGTCGCGGTGTGATCGCCGATTTCTACCGGGAACATTTTGATGAGTACCTCACCTTCACCCGTATCGGTGAGGGATCAATGGGAGGCAAGGCGCGGGGACTGGCATTCCTCGATTATCTCGTAAAGCAGAACGGCAGCTTTGAAAATTTTGAAGATACCGTCATCTCCATACCCCGCACCGTGGTGCTCAGCACTGATGTGTTCGATGAGTTCATCGCTGACAACTCCCTGCTGGAGATCG
>JAVEXM010000115.1:0-7958 GCA_034004025.1 Bacteroidales bacterium | reverse complement strand
TGCCGAGCTGTCTCTTCAGCCCCTCATCAGGCCAGATACGGTACAGGCTGGTGTATGCCTCAAGAAGGTGAAGGTGGGTGTTCATCGTCTTCTTCTCGTTCTCATCCTTCTCGCTCAGGCGCAGATCAGCGATCTCTCCCCACTCCCTGGTGAAGGCCTCAAAGTACCCGCCGTGCACACTGTCATAACTGTGCTTCTCTATCAATTCATATAGCTCAACAGCCCTGTCCAGCGATTCCCGGTCGCCAGTGGCCATGTGATACCAGCTCAGGGCATAGATGAAGAAGGCGAGGGAGTAGATCTGTTTTTTTGTCTCCAGCGGCTCGCCGTTGCTATCCAGGCACCAGTATGTGCCGCCATACCTATCGTCAAAGAAGTGGCCGAAGATGTAATTGCGGGCCCGTGTGGCCACTGCCAGGTATGCCGGATCAGGGAGAGTGATGTATGCCGCCGAGAAGCTCCAAAGGATACGTGCGTTAAGTATCGCCCCCTTTGGCGCATCGGCAATCACCCGGTCCCTGCCGTCGATCCTGCCGTAAAAGCCCCCCAGACTCATATCGGGCATCCTGTTGACCCAATAGGGCAGGATATAACGGGTCAGCTCCTCCAATGCTTCCGCTCTCATCTTCATCAGCTGCCTGTCAGCCTTAGTGCTTATCTCCATGCCTGATATTTTTTGTTGTGGGCTATCTTCTCAATTTGCCTCCTTGATATTCCCTGTTGCGGGTTGCCCTCTCCATTTCTCCCTTGAATTCCCTTCTTCGGATTGTCCTCTTCATCTCCCTCTCTGATATTCTCTGTTGCGGGTTATGAGCCGGTTCAGCCTCATTACCGAATCGGCAGAACGCAGTCCGTCAGGAGCGGTATTGAGGCAGTAATCGGTAAGCTTCCCAACGGTAGATACCGCAACATGCATCCTGGTATCTGATGATGCATAGTAGATGTAAACGGTACCATCGTCATCGGCTATCCAGCCGTTGGAAAAGAGCACGTTGGAGACGTCGCCAATGCGTTCTTCATCCACGGGAGCCATGAAGTAACCTGCCGGCTCGGCGATGAGTCGTGCAGGATCCTCGAGATCAGTCATATACAGATAGAGAACATAGCGCAACCCTGCCGCGCACCCTCTAACCCCGTGTGCCAGGTGAAGCCATCCCGCGGGTGTCTTAATGGGGTGCGGCCCTTCACCGTTCTTCATCTCCTTGATGGTATGGTAGTGGCGGAGGTTGATGATCCTCTCCTCTCCCGGTTTTATCTTCGCTTGCGTAATGTCCTCTACCAGGGCCCATCCTATACCTCCCCCGCTGCCGGCATCGATGAAGCCGTCCTGCGGGCGTGTGTAGAGCGCATACTTACCGTCTACGAACTCGGGGTGCAGTACCACATTACGCTGCTGGCTGGCCGAGACGAGGTCAGGCAGCCGCTCCCAGGTCTCCAGGTCGCGCGTGCGCGCTATGCCAGCAGCGGCCACCGCCGAGGAGAGATCGCCAGGCTGCGCCCGCGGATCCTTCCTCTCAGTGCAGAACACCCCGTAAATCCATCCGTCCTCATGCCTTGTCAGCCTCATGTCATAGACATTGATGTCAGGATCGGAGGTCTCGGGCATGATGACAGGATAGTCGCGGAACCGGAAGTTGTCGATGCCGTTGGGACTCTCGGCAATGGCGAAGAACGACTTGCGGTCATAGCCTTCAACACGTACGGCAAGAAGATACTTGCCGTCGTGCTTCATGGCGCCGGCATTGAATGCGGCATTGATACCGAACCGCTCCATCAGGTACGGGTTGGTAGCAGGATTGAAGTCATAGCGCCACTCCAGCGGCGCATGGGCACCGGTGAGCACCGGGTATTCAAAGCGGTAAAAGATACCGTTCCCCGGCTCTATCTTTTTGTTTCTGCGGGTGATCAGGGCTTCATGTTCCTCCCTGAGTCCGGCGAGACGTTGAGTGAAGTTATCCATCTTATGCTGTGCAGTAATTAAATTAATCCGTCAAATCATTTCTTTCTTATTGGTTGAACGGAGCTGGCATTAAACTGAGTAAACCGATACCTGCTTGAGCCCTGTTCGTAACAGTTTCACCTGTATACACCCAGCGCCGTAACGTCAGCCTGAAACAGAGTCTCCGGAAGGTCATGGAACTCAATGAAGTCATCTGCGCTGACATGGCCCGGATGGGGAGCATAGAAGTGTCCCGGCCTGTTGTGGGCGTTGCGCCATACCAGCAGATATGAGATCTTATGGTCCTTCACCGCCGGCCAGAGAGTTTCCGCCCACCATTCCGGGTCGGGGATACCCTCATACCCTGCCTCCGTCAGTGCTGCAAGCTTACCCCGTTCTGCAGCGATCTCCGTAACAATTCCCAGCACCCTGTCGACCGCTTCAGTGAAGCTGCCCTCTGCCGCTCCGGCCATCTGGTAGTAGTCGAACCCCATCAGGTCAACATAGCCATCTCCCGGGTAACGTTCAAGATAGTAATCCCTGTCGGCGATGTCTCCGGAGCTTGAGTATGCGAAGAGCAGGTTGTGCACTCCCTTATCCTTGCAGAGGTAGTCGAAGGTAAACCTCCACAGTGCAACGAACTCCTCAGCCGTACAGAGTTTCTCTCCCCACCAGAACCAGCTGCCGGTATGCTCATGGTAGGGCCGGAAGATGACGGGAATGGCGGTGCCGTCATCGTCTATGAGAGAGGTCAGGAAGCCGGCAAGGTTATCAAGCCACTTCCTGTATTTATCATGACTCTCACCACCAGGAAGCACCGATGCCACAACCCTGTCGGACGAAATGTCCCAGGTGCTGCCGCCGGTGAGCGGGTTATCGAGGTGCCAGCTGAAGGTCGTCACACCTCCGCGTGCCCATATCTCACGGACGAAGATTCTCATATGTTCAAACGGCACAGAATCCAGGTTCACAGCTGCTCGATGCTCTATCTTCCCCAGGTCCATGCCGTAAACGGCGGGATAGTCGCCGGCGACCCTCTTCACGTCCGACTCCCCTTCGGGGTAGACCCAACCGATGCCATATGAGAGGTCATCCTGGTGGCCGAACATAATGCCCTTTTCCGCGGCGGCCTTCAGTCCTGCCAGCATCTTCACGGTCTCAGCGGTAGCCTCCGGATCAGCGGCGGCACCTCTCTCTTGCTGCCCGCTGTTGCATGCAGTCATCAGAAGGAGGGCAAGGCCGATAACAATAATATTTCTCATGACGGTTCTATTTGTTCATTAGGTTGTCAATGCTCCGGTTGTACCCGGAGATGAGGTCGATGGTTGAATCGGTGTCAAACACCGAATTCAGTCCCTGCTCCTCCTGGGGCGGGTCACCCAGGTAATCATCGCCCGGCTGCCAGAAGATCCGGCCTTCAGCGGCTCTGCCCTCCCCGGAGTATGCCCAGATGTTGCACCCTGCCAGTCGTCCGCGCACAGCGGCATGGTCCGCCACCTGCACGAAGGCATTGTTGTAGTACCGGTCGCGGTATTTCGTCGTCTCATCGGGAGAGAAACCGTGATGATCACGGGGCAGTCCGAACTCCTCCAGCACGATAGGCTTCCCCAGCCGCTCTGCCACCTCTAAGTGGTCATTCATGTAGAGGTTTGTTTTGACAATGGCAGAATCAATGGTGCCGGCGATATCGGTGATATCAAGCCATCCCCAGTTCTTTGGCCAGATATGCATGGTGAGATAATCTATGTTGGGGTCGGCATGAATACGTTCAAAGAGCTCCATCGACTGTTCACAGCCATGCCGTCCCTCGGTGCCGGTGGTGACAAGATGATTTTTGTCGAGCTCCTGCAGCAGAGCTGCCATGCGCCCTATCATCGACTCAAAAGCAGGAATATTTTCATCTGAAAAGGCCCTGGGCTCGTTGGCTATCTCCCAGGTCATGATCACGGGGTCATCTGTGTATCTGGTGCCAGTATAGCGGTTAGTGCGTCCGACGATAAACCTTATATGTTCCCCGAACATTTCCAGACACGGCTCGCAACTGTTGAACTGTCCCGAGAAGCTCATGAACTGCGGCCAGGTGTTGGGCGGCACGTTGGGATTTGGTATCGGCCCGTACCCGTTCCAGTTGAGGTACTGGGAAAAGCCGCCGCTCCAGTCCCAGGCATTGTTAAGGAAGAGGATGGCATGCTGGTCGCGCTTCTCCATCTCTGCCAGCAAGAAGTCAAGGCCGTCAAGCAGATCATCATTGTATTCTCCCGGTGCGATCAGAAGTGCAGGTGTCACCCGGTAAGGCTCATTGTCAGGACCTTCGGCACCCACCATCACACGCAGGTTATCTATTCCGATGCTCTTCATATGGTCAAGCTCCCTGATGAGCCTCTCCCTGTCGCCATAATCACCCTTGCTGCCCAGAATGGCCCCGTACCAGTAATTGGCACCGATAAAGTATACAGGCTCCCCTCCCTTCATGAAGATGCCGTCGGAAACTGTTATAAAATCACTTTGCGGCGTGCTTTTACACCCCGCGAGGGCAATCAATGCAAACAACCCGGCTATTACTCTGTTCATCATGCTGTTCTATCTGTTTCCTATCAAAATTAGGGAATCAGCACTGCAGTGTTATGATACCATTCTTGTAAATCATGATACTTTAATACCATGATGTGCGGCCGAATGAGATTAATACGGCCGCTCTCATGTATTTTCTTGTCTGAAGAAGCGGCTGATAGCGGACACGTTAAGACCTCTGCCAATCTATACTTCATGTTATCAATTAATTACTACATACAGAGAATGACTGTTCTATTGTATTATTTTTACATAGATTCAGTATATTTGGCGTAATCATCTATTCAGACCGTAACCATGCATGACGCTATCCTGAAGGAGATAACACCCCTGACCCACTCTGACTGTTTTACCTATTTCTACCGTGCGAAGTCGGACTTTGACTTTCCCCTTCACTACCATGATGAGATAGAGCTCAACTTCATCAGGAACGCCAGGGGGGCAAAACGCATTGTCGGCGACAGCGTGGAGGAGATAGGAGATCTTGAGCTGGCGCTGGTGGGGCCGGGACTGCCGCACGGATGGTTTGGTTCAGGCTTTGCAAAGAACCAGGTTGAGGAGATTACCGTTCAGTTTCACAAGGACTTCTTTGATGAGAAATTTCTCCAGAAGAACCAGCTGAACTTCATCCGCAGCATGCTCCGCAGGTCATTGCGGGGCATCCTATTCTCGCCCGAGACCACCAGACGTCTCGAGCCCCGCATCATTGAGCTTGGCAAAAAGCAGGGCTTTGACTCCGTTCTCGAGCTGATGAGTATCCTCCATGACCTCTCCATCTCCAGGGAATACAGGGTGCTCTCTGATTCGGGGTTTCACGGCAGCGAGCTCTTCTCCTACAACAGCAGGCGCATTGAGAAGGTGATGGCCTTCATTCACAGCTCCTTCGACAAGCAGATATCCCTTGGCGAAGCTGCCAGGCTGGCAAACATGACGGAGTCGGCCTTCAGCCGTTTCTTCAAGCTCAGGACAGGCATGACCTTCATCGACTGTCTGACGGAGGTGCGTCTGGGTCATGCCTCCCGGATGCTCATCTCCACCACCAAGACGATAGCCGAGATCGCTTACTCATGCGGCTTCAACAACATCTCGAACTTCAACCGCATTTTCCGCAAGAAGAAGGGGTGCACCCCGCGTGAGCTCCGGGAGAGCTATTCCGAGGGCACCAGGGTCTTCATCTGACAGTCAGCTCCGTCACGGCAGGTGTCATTCCTTCCGCAACAGCAGTGACCCTGACACTGCCTTCCTCTTTCCCTGCCTTCACCACCAGCAGGCACTTGCCGTTGTAGGCCCTGCGGTAGTCCGCTATGAAGGGCTCCATGCTGGTCTGGCATCCGTTGTCGACCCCCGCAATGGTGGCTGCTCCCTCAACAGTGAATGTTATCAGGTCATCGGCATGGGGTACGGGCACATTCTCACTGTCTACCACTGTCACGGTAATGAACGAGAGGTCTGATCCGTCGGCTATAATCTCTCTCCTGTCAGGTGTGAGCACTATGGCAGCAGGCTCACGGGCGGTCTTCACCTCCTGTCGCATCACCTCACTGCCACCCTGGTAACCGACAGCCAGCAGTGTCCCTTCCTCAAACGGCAGTCTCCACACCATGTTCAGCTCCTCATCACTCCTGGTCTTCCTGCCCTGTGAGATGCCATTCAGGAAAAGCTCCACCTCATCACAGTTGGTGTAAGCCCAAACATCCACTGTCTGCCCCGGATTCCAGTTCCAGTGCGGAAAAAGATGCAGCACCGCTTTGTCGGTCCATTCGCTCTGATACATGTAGTAGGCATCTTTCGGGAATCCGGCAAGGTCTATGATACCGAAGTATGAGCTCCGTGCCGGCCACCAGTATGGCGTTGGCTCACCAAGGTAGTCGAAGCCCGTCCAGATGTACATGCCCGAGAGAAAGTCGTTATCGCGAATAAGCTTCCAGCTGTCGCGGTGCGTTGTGCCCCACGGTGCCGAGCAGTTGTCATAGGCTGAGCATGTAAGATCGGCGTTGCCGTCCATGAAGGGCTGATCCCACCGCACCGGCCAGCGGCGGATGATATCGGACGGCATGTCGTAGCTGCCCCTGGTTGCCAGTGCCGAGGTGGTCTCCGTACCTATGAACCTGCCACCCGGAAAGGCCTCAGGAAATCGGCCCCAGAGGGTGTCGCGGTAGTTGAACCCCACAAGGTCGAGGGCTCCGGAGGCAATGACAGGATTATGGGGTGCGGGGTCATTGCATGCTGCCGTCACCGGCCTGGTGTCATCGAGGGCCCTGACGATGGCGGCCATCTCCGTGCTGAGGACCTCACCGCTGCCGTCTCTCTCCCACTGTTCCATAACCTCGTTGCCTATGCTCCAGATGAAGACCGAAGGGTGATTGCGGTCACGCAGCACCATATCCTCCAGATCCCTTCTATACCACTCGTCAAAGTCGAGATGATAGTCATATTCCGTTTTTCTCACCTTCCACACGTCAAAGGCCTCATCCATCACGATGAAGCCCATACGGTCACACAGATCGAGAAGCTCCGGCGCCGGAGGGTTGTGTGAGGTACGTATGCCGTTGCAACCCATTGCCTTGAGTATCTCAAGCTGTCTCTCAATGGCCCGGGTATTCACTGCCGCCCCCAGGCATCCCAGGTCATGATGGTTGCAGACCCCCAGTATCTTCATTGGCTTGCCGTTGAGGATAAAGCCTTGCTCACTGTCAAAATCAAAAGAGCGTATTCCTGTTACTGTCTCGTACCTGTCAGTCACCTTGCCTCCGTTCAATACCTCGGTCACTACACTGTAAAGCACAGGATTCTCCACCGACCAGAGGCGTGGATTGCTGACACTCATCTCCTGGGTCACCGCAGTGATGCTGCCGTTGATCACCACCGGGTCGGTGGCTGCAGATGCTACACGCCTGCCGGCGTCATCGCGCACCGTTGTCCTGAGAATTACCTCAGCCGGAGCACCGGTTGAGTTCTTCACCTCTGTGATCACCCTCAGCATTGCCGACTCAGTGCTAACCTCCGGTGTAGTGACGTATGTTCCCCAATGATCAACAGCTATCTTCTCAGTGGTGACAAGCCACACGTTGCGGTAGATGCCGGAGCCTGAATACCATCTTGAGTTGGGCTGCTGTGAGTTGTCGACCTTCACTGCCAGGATGTTCTCCTCCTCGCCATAGTGAAGGAAGGGGGTGAGCTCATATCTGAAGGAACTGTAGCCGTACGGTCTCTTGCCCAGGAAGTTGCCGTTGATCCACACCTCGCTGTTACGGTAGACGCCGTCAAACTCGATGCAGATAATCCTGTCATCTTTTTCGGGATCCACGGTAAAGGTTTTGCGGTACCAGCCTATGCCTCCGGGCAGTGCTCCTCCTCCCGGCGAGGCAGGGTGTGACTCGCTGAATTCACCCTCGATGCTCCAGTCATGGGGCAGGTCTACAGCCCGCCAGCTGCTGTCGTCATAACC
>JAVEXM010000013.1:0-38160 GCA_034004025.1 Bacteroidales bacterium | reverse complement strand
ATGAGCAGGAGAAAACCCAGTACCAGCAGCAGCACAATGAATGGCAGTACCCATTTGAACCACTTTTCATAGGGTATGCGTGCCACGCTCAGCACACCAAGCAGGACGCCCGAAGTGGGAGTGATCATATTGGTGAAACCGTCGCCCAGCTGGAAGGCCACCACCGTCGCCTGCCGGGAGATACCGATCAGGTCGGAGAACTGTGACATCATGGGCATTGTCAGTGCTGCCTTGGCCGAACCCGAAGGCATGACCAGGTTGATCAGGTTCTGTACCAGGTACATCATGCTCACCGATGCCATCTTTCCCGTTCCCGAGATCGACTCTGATACCTTATAAAGGAGAGTGTCAATGATGTTGCCGTTTTGCAGGATGATGACTATGCCGCCCGCGAGTCCCACTATCAATGCCGCCGACTGAATGTCCTTTACCCCGTCAAGAAAGAGTTTAGTTATCCTGTTGGCGTCATAGCTCATGGCTATGCCTGTTGCCAGTCCCATTGCGAAGAAGAGGGTGGCGATCTCCATGATGTACCATCCGTAGCCCATCACTCCGGTGATGAGGTAGAGTATTGTGAACATGAGCAGGTCAATCACAAAGAAGTGGACTGACTTCCTGAGGGTGAGCCAGCCTGTCACGGCAAAGAGTCCGGTCAGGAGAGGTATTGCGGGGAGATTGAACACTCCTTCGCCGAACGAGAGGCCGGTCATAGGATGGGCAACCGAGAAGATAACCATGACTCCAGTGAGTATTATCCAGATCACCCATGCCGATACCGGGGTATGATAATCAATCTTCACCTGAGTTTCTGAGTGCAGCTTGCGCCAGTAGTCGTCATCTTCCCTTACCGGAGAGCGGTTGGGGTCTTTTTTGATCCTGCGGGCATAGCGAATGATATATGCAAATCCCACCGCACTGATGACCAACCACATTATCAGTCTGTATTCCAGTCCTGAAAAGAGTGGCAGGTCTGAGAGTCCCTGTGCTATGCCTATAGTAAACGGATTGAGAAAGGCCCCGGCGAAACCTAGGGCGGCTGCTACGAAGCAGAGTGAGACGCCCACAATTGAGTCATAGCCCATGGAGACAGCCAGCGGCACGAAGATAACGGTAAAGGCGATGGTCTCCTCGCTCATGCCGAAGACGGCGCCGAAGAGGCTGAACATGGCCATGATGAGCAGGAAGATCAGGTTATCGACACCTATCTTTTTTATCACTCCCCGTTTGCCCATCCTGCCGGTGAAGCGCAGCACCGACCCTATCGCAACGTCGATTGCCTTGCTCTCGTTCATGATCCAGAAGGCCCCGCCGATGATGAGTATAAATACGATTATGTCGGCCTTATCGACGAAACCGTCGAAGAGAGCTGAGAAGAGCTGCCATGTCTGCGGGTTCTTGTCGGTGTAGTGGAACGAACCCGGTATCACCACGCTGCGGTCTATGCCGTTGACGCTGACCGTCTCCCTCTCGAAGGTTCCTCCGGGCACCACCCATGTCAGCACTGCGCAGAGGGCGACTATGCTGAATACTATTACGTATGTATGCGGGATCTTCCTGAACACCGGCACTGTTTTGCCCTGCAAAATAATAAATGTTTTCCGTGCTGCAATCCGGGGGGTAATCTACAATACTATATCGCCTCCGGCGAATTCCCCACTATTGCCTGCCGACTGCCGACTGCCGACTGTCGACTGGTGACTGAAGACTGTGGACTGCCTTAAGATGACCCCCCTCACCCGTTCCCTTGTCTCCGCCGGCGTCGGGTTGAGTTCTGCGGCGGTGAAGGTGCCGTGGTCCGGGTCAATGCGTTCGAAGACCATCATATAAAGATCAAAGATGATAACAAGGCTCAGCCTGTAGCGCGGTCCCATCTGCGGGCAGACCTCCTCCATTACAGTGAGTGTTTTAAGACGGTAGCTGTCGGCAATCTCCCGGTATTCCCTCATCATGGCCCTGAATCCCTCTGTCAGCGGGGCACCCTGTGCCATCTCCAGCATGTTCTTCCGGGTGAGGCCGTGCCTGGCCATTATGTCATCGGCAAAGTAGCTGAGATTATTGAGCTGGTCCTTTCTGAAGTCGCGCATAATATGTACGAGGTAACTGAAGATGGCGCAAGGCTCAGCCGCGAGGCGGACATCAAACGGAGGGTCGTAATAGCTGCCATCCCTCTCCTGCAATCCTGCCAGGTGTACAAATACCGATGCAGGGGCTACGGAGGCACCCACGGAGTATTGCATGAAGTCGTCAAGAGTGGCAAAACCGTCGTGGGTGACATCATAGAGCATGGAGCCTGCGAAATCCTCAAGTGCCCAAAGAGGTATCCTGAACCGGTTAACTGTATCCTTCAGGTCATTGCAGAAGAAGGGAGATTCCACCCCTGACCGCAGCAACCCCATCCACTCGTTCACCCTGCCGGTGAATAACTCTCTGTCACACTCTGCGATACCATTGTTGGCCGCCTTATGGTCATCGATGAGGTCATCGAGTGCACGCATGAACCTGTAGCAGGTGCGTGCGGCACAGTAGCGCTCATTATCCCAGAAGTTGGCGGCAATAAGTATATTCGGATGGTCAATGATCTTCTCAAAGTCGATTGACTCAAAAATACCCGTAAACTGTTCCCTGTAATTCATCATTCCCTGCCAGACCGTTTTTTCTGTTCGTTAACTATTCTCTCCGACACAAGCTTTGCCGAAAGCAGCACCATTGGTATCCCGTTTCCCGGATGTGTGCTTCCACCCGTAAAATAGAGGTTTTTGTAGCGGCTGTCCCGGTTGTGGGGCCTGAACCATCCCATCTGCAGGATGTTGTGTCCGAGGCTGCCGAAGACGGATCCCCTGGTTATATTGAGTGCCTCTTCCCAGGTTGCGGGAGTGGCTGCTATCTCAAACTTGATATGGTCTTCAATGTCCCCGATGCCGATTGTCTTCAGTTTCCTGAAGACGGCACTGCGTGCCTTTTCAGTTATCAGGTTCCAGTCCTGAGGACGACCGGGGTCAAGATGTCCCACACCCACTGCCACCGACAGTGTGTCACACCCTTCGGGGGCAGCCGAGGGGTCGCTGCGTACAGGAGCATGGATATAGAAGCAGGGGTCATCACCCATTGATTTGTCCCTGAAGATCCTGTCAAGTCCCTCCCTGAAACTGTCAGCCAGGAAGGTGGTATGGTGCCCGAGCTGCGGATACTGTTTGTCGAGTGCCCAGTGCAGAACGAGTGCCGAGCAGGAATATTTCATACGGTCAATGCGCCGCGATTTTCTTTTCCGGGTCAGCAGCTCGCGGTATACGTATGGCAGGTCGGCATTTGCCACAATGATATCGGCCTTTGCTTGACTCCCGTCGCTGAATAGAACGCCGGTGGCCCGTTCTTTTTCCACCAGTATGCGGGTGACCGGCCTGGCAAAGTGAAACGATACTCCATGCTCAACAGCCTTTGCCATCAGCTTTTCTGCCACTGCATTCATCCCGCCGGCAGGGAACATTGATCCCTCACTGAGCTCGGCAGCAGGTATCATGGAAAAGAGGGCAGGGGCACTGAAGGGACTCTGTCCCACATATATATTCTGAAAGGTAAATGCCATCCTCAGGTGCTCCGAGCGGAAGAAGCGGGAGGTATACCGGTAGTGATTGATATAGGTCTTCAGCCTGATCAGCAGAAGCGCATTGCTGAGGTTGAAGAACTCAAAAAAGCCAGTAAAATTCCTTCCGAGTAGCCTGTCGAAGGCTGCCTTGTATAGTCCGAACCCTGTTTTAACATATTTCGCGGCCCTGGCATAGCTTCCGGGCTCGACCTTCTCGAGCTGTTCTTCCATCCGTTTCGCGTCGGTAGTGAAGGAGAGGCCTGTGCCGTCATCAAACTGCAGGTTGTAGATGTCGTCCAGTGGTCTGACGGGCAACTCCCTCTCCAGGTCGAGTCCCATCGCACTGAAGACCTCCCTGTATACTTCCGGCATGAGCATCATGGTGGCTCCGACGTCAAAGCGGTGTCCGTCGCGGACAATATTTCCGCACCGTCCGCCGGCAGATATGTTCTTCTCGTACACATCCACCCTGTAACCTTTCTGTGCCAGGAAAACCGACGTGGCAATTCCCCCGATTCCGGCACCGATAATAAGTGCGGATCTCTGATCAGCCATAATGAATTATAAGTGATTAACTGTTTAAAACCCCATTATCTTTGCCGTAACCGGCAACTGAAAGGCAAATATATTGTAAATACACCCTTTCAAAGAGAGCAAAGCTGGTCAATGGCGGAATTAAACAGGTGAATGGCGGAAAATCAGTCGGCAGTCAGCAGTTCACAGTCGGCAGTCGGGACTGAAAACTGAGACTGAGGACTGAAGAGTGTTGACTGCTGACTGGTTACCAGAGGTGATGCACCAGCGGCATAATATCTTCTTCGTAGATCTGCCTGATGGATGAGAGCTGTTCACCGGTCAGAGGGGGAAGGGCGGCAGCTTCGATATTCGAACTTATCTGCGCCGGTGATGAAGCTCCAGGGATGATACAGCCAACCTCATCGCGCATGAGTATCCACCGCAGGGCCACCTGTGCCAGGGGCAGCTCATCCGGGAAGAGCTCCTTCAGCCGCGCCACAGCCTGCAGTCCCCTGTCATAGGGCACTCCGGCAAAGGTCTCACCCTTGTCGAACATCATGCCGTTACGGTTGAAAAAACGGTGGTCACCGGGAGCGAACCTGCTCTCCGTGGTGAATTTGCCCGTCAGCAGTCCGCTGGCAAGGGGAACCCTGATGATCAGACCCACCTCCTTTTCGCGGGCCATGGAGAAGAACCTCTCATGGGGCCGCTGGCGGAAGATGTTATAGATTATCTGTACTGTTGTGACATTTTCAAATTCAATAGCTTTGATGGCCTCCTCCACCTTCTCCACGCTGACACCCAGGTTGCGGATCTTGCCCTCCTGCTTCAGTTTTTCAAACTCGCCAAATATTTCAGGCCGGTAATAGACCTCAGTGGGCGGGCAGTGGAGCTGGATCAGATCGATGCACTCTGTGCCGATCCTTTTGAGTGAGTCCTCAACATATGCCCGCAGCGCGGCAGGGGTATATCCCTTATTTACATGCGGGTTGATCTGTCGCCCGCACTTGGTGGCTATCCGCACTTCTCTGCCCGATGCCCGCACTGCCTTCCCGACAGCCTTTTCGCTCTCACCGTCGGAATAGACGTCTGCCGTGTCGATGAAGTTGACGCCATTGTCTATAGCCTCGCGGATGATGGAGTCAGCAAGTTCCGGGTCAAATTTTGATCCCCATTTTCCTCCCACCTGCCAGGTGCCCAGCGAGATCTCCGATACCTCAAGTCCGCTCTTTCCAAGTTTCCTGTAATTCATATCTCTTTGTACTTTAGATTGTGAGTTAATGTATATATTATCGTGCGATGTTGTACCAGGAAACAGTCAGGCTGAATGTCAGCGGATTCAGTCCCATGCTATGATCTGTCATCACCCTGTTGCCCTTTGAGTAAATCCACGGGGTTTGGTTCAGCTTTACTGCGTATCCTCCCGCAATTCCGAACGACCAGTAGTCGCCCTGTCCCTGCATGCCTGAATACATCAGATACTCCAGATTCAGTCCTGCCACCGCTATGGTCTGATTGAACCGAAGGTCAAGATCCCTCTCATCAAGATAGCGGGTAAGGGATATCTTCCTGTCGCCCGGGTAGTTGAGCAGCCTGTATCTCAGCCACCGTGCCGAGAGGAGGGGGGTGATCCTTATCCTGCGGGAGCTGACAAGGTCATAGCCTATGCTGAGCCTGTACATTGTGTTGTTAAGGTCAACGGAGATGGTATCGAGGTCATTCTGGTAGCTGTAGCCCATACCTATCCCGAGGCCGAAATAGACACCGGAAAACGATGCCCCCAGTTCCGGTCCTATCACGGCAAAGTATTTCATCAGGTCAGTGTTATGTGCTCCCAGGGCCGGGGTGAACTCTTCAAAATCGAAAAAAAAGGCATCCATGGTCAGTGATGACCGCATGATGACTTTGTTCTTGAGGTCGCTGTACCTGTCATCGAGGAACAGCTCATCCGGAATGTATATAGGGGTAAGGTTGATCTTCAGAGGATAGACCGTTGACTCATCAATGGCAACCTCCACGGGATTGAATCCCAGGCATTCGATCTTCAGGCTCATATCCCTGCCCGGCTCCAGAAGAAGGTGAAAGATGCCGTTCAAGTCGGCAGCGGTGCAGTTTGAAGTATTGACCTGGCATGCTGTGGCGCCCACTATGGGAACATCGCGGGTATCTCTGATAACTCCGGTGACGACTGTTCCCTGTGCTGCCGAGCCGATGGAAACTGCCGCAAGCAATGTCACTGCAAGGATCCGTGACAACACAGTAATGCCTCCGCTCCTTGTGTCTTTGCTGATCCTCCCGGACATCATCAGTTGAGGCCGGGCAGAGAAATCTGGCATATGCGGCGTTTTAAACGGGCTTCGTTTCATCGACTATGATTTATGGATCAAAATAAACAAAATTCTCCGACAATCTTATTCCGGTTTAACGCTGATGGAGGCTGAAGAACATCTTTTAGATTACTATAAAATATTACATTTACCAGGTTAACACAAACATAACCGGACAATGAAAAGAATCTTTTTGATATCCATTCTGGTGGGCTTTGCTCTTCATGCAGTTGCGCAGGAGAAGAGGCCTCTGACGATAGATGATCTTGTACAGTGGAACCGTATCACCGAGAGGGTAATATCAGATGACGGATCGCTGACAGCATTCAAAACCGAACCTGCACAGGGTGACCCTGTTGTTGCTCTTTACGGTGGCGATGCCAAGCTGATGGGCACCTTCAACTGTGCCACCCTGGTGAAGATCTCGGCAGACTCAAGGCATCTCTTTTTTACAATCAAACCTCCCTATGAAGAGGTCAGGGCTCTGAAGCTCAAGAAGACCAAAAAGGATGATATGCCGCTTGACAAGCTGGGGATCTATAATGTAAGCAGCGGGCAGACGGATACTATCGGGAGGCTGAAATTGTACAAGGTCCCTGCAAAGTGGGCCGGATGGATAGCGTGGCAGACCGAGCCCCTGAAGTCAAAATCCGCAGCCCCGAAGGACAGTGCCGGGAATGGCAGCGAGAAGAATCAGGGTGTTGGGAAGGAAGCAGGAAAGGAAATCCCCAAAATGGAAGCCGGCATTGAGCCTGGCGTGGAGGGCGGCAAGGAGGCCGGCAGGGAAAAAGCCGGGGAGAACGGCAAGAAGCCCAAAAGCGAGTCCGCCGATAACGGCTATACCCTTTACTACCGTAACCTTGACAGCGGTAAAACGGACTCGGTAAGATTTGTTACGGACTTTATGTTTGCTGAGGAGTCGGAGAAGCTGATCTATACCACCACGGGAGATGATAACGGTCTGGAGCCGGGGGTGGTGATCGTCGACCTGAAAAAGGGTGAGAGCACTGTAATATACTCTGGCAAGGCGAAATACAAACAACTGGCCATTGACAAGGAGGGAAAGAGGGCTGCCTTCATACTCTCGTTCGACGAGAAAGACAAGGCTGGCAACACATACTCACTCTGTTACTGGGATGGCAGCGGACTTGCCTCGGTGGCTGCCGCGAAGGGCACAGATGGCCTGCCTGAAGGATGGATCATCAATGAGAATGCCAGGCTGATCTTCGGAGAGACAACGCCGAGGCTCTATTTTGGCACCTCGCCGGAGTATAAGCTTAAGGACACGACCGTGCTTGACGAGGAACGTGCGAACGTGGATGTATGGCACTGGGAGGAAGGCACACTGCACACTGCGCAGGTTATCAGGAAGTCAAGGGAGATGAAAAAATCCTATATGGCGGTTTATCATGCCGACCTGAAGAAGGCGGTGCAGCTGGCCACTGAAGAGAGGCCTGACCTGCAGCTGGCCGACAAGGGTGATGCAGAGAAGGTTGCTGCCTTCTCCTCGCTGCCTTATGACCTTGAGTCGATGTGGGAGGGACGTGCGAAGAATGACATGTGGATTGTAGATGTTACCACCGGTGAGGCTCAGATGATCAAGCAGGCTCTCAGGGCCAGGGCCCGTTTCTCGCCGGCAGGAAAATACCTCTACTGGTATCATGAGGCAGACAGCTCATGGTATTCCTACGATGTGGCTGCCGGCAGAGAGAACCGGCTGACGGATCCCGGAACACTGCCGCTATGGGATGAGCTCCATGATGTGCCCGATCTTCCGGGATCATACCCTCCGTCAGGCTGGCTGAAGGATGACGAGGCTTTCCTTGTGTCAGACAGGTATGACATCTGGTCGCTTGACCCCGCGGCCATACGCGCCCCGGTGAACGTTACCGGTAACGGACGCAGCGAAAGGGTAAGATACAGGCTGCTTAATTTCGACCCTGAGAAACAGTTTATTGATTCCAGGGAGAAGCAATACCTTCAGGGGATTAACGAGGTGACCAGGAGTCAGGGTTTCTATTCACTTGACATGAAGAAGAAGGCTCTTCCTGTCAGGCTGACCGGCGGCGATTACAGCTACGGCACACCCATCAAGGCAAAGAAGAGCGACGTGCTGATCTATACAAAGGAGAACTTTGGCCTCTTCCCCGATTACCTGCTGTCAGACCTCTCATTCAGGTCTGAGAAGAGGCTTACCGATGCCAACCCTCAGCAGAAGGATTTCAGATGGGGAACGGCGGAGCTGGTGAAGTGGACTTCTCTCGACGGGCTGGAGCTGGAGGGGATGCTCTACAAACCCGAGGACTTTGACCCTGCCAAAAAGTACCCGATGATCGTCAACTTTTACGAGAAGAGTTCGTCGGAGCTGTTCAGGCACAGGAACCCTGAGCCGGGCAGGTCCACCATCGACTACCATTACTATACCAGCCACGGCTACCTGATTTTCAATCCTGATGTCCATTATATCGACGGTTATCCCGGCCAGAGCGCGTACAACTGCGTGATGCCGGGTATCATGTCGCTGATAGAGAAGGGCTTTGTGGATGAGAGGCGCATCGGTGCCCAGGGACACAGCTGGGGCGGATACCAGGTAGCTTACCTTGCCACACGAACCACTCTCTTCGCTGCCATTGAATCCGGTGCACCGGTTGTCAACATGTACAGTGCCTACGGCGGCATACGGTGGGAGTCCGGAGCCAACAGGTCAATGCAGTATGAGCACCAGCAGAGCCGAATAGGGGCTACCATATGGGAGGCACCCCATCTCTACTGGGAGAACTCGCCTCTCTTCTCCGTCGACAAGATTGAGACTCCGATACTCATCATGGCCAACGATCAGGATGGCGCTGTTCCCTGGTACCAGGGGATTGAGTTCTTCATCGCCATGAGGCGTCTCGGCAAACCGGCCTGGCTGCTCAACTACAACGGTGAGCCTCACTGGGCGCAGAAGCTGCCTAACAGGATCGATTTCCAGAAGCGCATGGCGCAGTTCTTCCAACATTACCTCAAGGGAGAGCCCATGCCGGTGTGGATGAAGGAGGGTGTACCCGCCACAGAGAAGGAGTTTACGCTGGGGTACTAAAACGGATTCTTTTGATCCTGCGCTGGTACACTGAATTGCGCAGTCGGATAGATAGGCACAGATGGGCGGGTTGTCCGTCCGTGCCTTTATCTATGTGGGAATTATGTAAATTATACTTTAAATTTTGTAATCCATATAACCCGCTGATTGACAACCTTTGTCATACCGGACAGGAGAGGTTGCCAGCAGCGTTTCTTGTTCCGTCGCATTTAGTTAATCTCAAGTAATTAATAAACAAATACATATACTTAGTTGTTGTAGTAATATATAGGTGTTGATTGTTCATTGTTTTGCCCTTGAGAAATTTAAACATCAACTGTGAATATGCATTAACCAGTGGATAATTCATAACTTGGATGAAATATCTGCCCAACATGAAAGAAATTCTCACTTTTCTCTTGTTGTTCCTTATCTGGCTTGACCCTCTTTTGGCGCAGGTTAACCTGAAAGGGACAATAGTTGATGAACAGAACCTGCCCCTCCCGGGAGTGTCAGTCCTTGTAAAGAACACATTCAGGGGCACCATGACCGACACAGACGGCACTTATACACTGAGTGCGTTGCCAACGGATACCATTGTTTTTTCGATGGTTGGGATGGTTTCCCAGGAAATCGTCGTCGGCAACAGGACAGTGATCGATGTTCTCCTCACGACTGAAACCACGCTTATGGATGAGATTGTGATCATAGGGTATGGGACCCAGCGTGCCAAGGATCTGACTGCGCCTATAATCACTGTAAAGGGTGAAGACCTTTCAAGACAGGTGACCTCCAATGCAATGCAGGCCATGCAGGGTAAAGTGGCGGGCGTTCAGATCATCAGCAGCGGGGTTCCGGGAAGCGGCCCCTCGGTGAAGATCAGAGGAGTGGGGTCGATAGGCGATTATGCACGGCCGCTTTACGTTGTGGATGGTGTTTTCGTGGATAATATTGACTTTCTCGGGGCCGGTGATATAGAAGATCTGACAGTGCTCAAGGATGCCTCGGCCTCAGCTATCTATGGTGTGAGAGCAGCAAACGGGGTAATTCTTATAACCACAAAAAGAGGCACCACAGGCAAACCCACAATAAGTTACGACGGGTATTTCGGGATGCAGATGCCGGTTAATATAATGAAGATGTCAACCAGGGACCAGTATGTGGAGCTGTTAAATGAAGCCTACTCCGGGACAACAGGATATATACCCAAAGATCCTTCTGCATATCCTGCATCGACAGACTGGTACCAGGAGCTTGTCAGGACAGCACCGATGACAGGCCACAGCGTTGACATCTCAGGGATGTCAGAAAAGACATCCTATTCGATTGGCGGAAGCTATCTTTTCCAGGAAGGAATAATGGATACGAAAAACAATTTTGAAAGATTCAATATCAGGGGAAGGCTTGAGCAGAATGTAAATCAGTTCATGAAGGTTGGACTGAACACTATTATTTCACGGCACGATAAGTTCAATCCCAATGAGGGAGCGTTCTTCGGAGCATATGTCAATCCTCCGGTCTACCCGGTTTATGATCCGGAAAACATATCAGCTTATCCTGTGCGTTTCGGGTCGCCGCAGACTTACGGATTTGGCAACCAATATGGTAATCCGGTTGCAGCGGCGTATTATTCTGACAATTATGAAAAAGGCAATAAGCTGGTTTTTAACGGGTATGCTGAGTTTTATCCAATAAAGAACAAGCTCACATACAAAATCTCATACAACCAGGATTTAAGTAACTGGACCAGCAGGGGATATACTCCCGCGTTTAACGTAGGCGGGTCACAGGGTGTCAGACAATCGAGCCTGTCAAAGACCTTTGGCAACTCTTCCAAGCAGATCATAGATAACCTGCTGACCTTTAGAGATCAGTCGGACGGCTTAAGTTATACAATAATGGTAGGTCAGTCCACCCGTGTTGAAAGGTGGGAGACGTTGTCAGGATCAGCGATTGATGTTCCGGGGCTCGACGAGCAATCGAAATACCTGGTGCTTGGCTCCTTCAGGGACCGCAATGCATATGACGGAGCGGGAAGATATAACGGGTTATCGTTCTTTACCCGGGGTACCTTCAACATCAACGATAAATATCTTGGCACTGTTACCTTCAGGGCAGATGCCAGTTCCAAGTATCAGAAAAAATGGGGCTATTTTCCTTCCGTAGGATTTGGATGGAATCTTACCCAGGAAGATTTTATGGATAATCAGAACCTGTTCAGCTATCTCAAGCTAAGGGCAAGCTGGGGTCTTCTGGGCAATGACAATGTGCCCGCTAACTCGACAGTAATACTTGGTCAGTCCGGCGCAGGTGCTTCAGGCATTTTCGGTGATGAACTGGTTGACGGAATGGGAGCACAGACGGTAGTACAGAATTACCTGCGATGGGAGGTTGTCAATGAGTTTGACCTTGGAGTTGATTTCACCGCCGCTGGCAACAAGCTCTCGGGGGATCTGGACTTATATTACCGCACAACAGACAATGTTGTATTTTTCGCCCCAATTGCCACCGGAGGGGGAGTTGCTGAGTTGCTCGGCAATAACGGAAGTGTGGTAAATGCAGGGGTGGAACTCAGTCTTAACCGTACTCAGCAGTTTGACAACGGCTTGAAAGTGGCGGTAGGCTTCAATGCGACAACCATAATTAACAGGGTGACCAAGCTTGAAGGCCGTGAGTACATACCAAGCGGGTATGTCAGGGGTAATTACACTACACGCACTGCAATCGGTCATCCAATAGGGTCATTTTTCGGTTATGAGATCGACGGCGTATATGAGAGCGAAGGTGATGCATTGAGGGATGAAGTGTCCCAGGCAATTAAAGGTGCCGGTTTCTTTAAGTACAAGGATCAGAACGGTGACAAGATTATTAACGATGAGGATAAAGTCTATCTGGGAAGCGCGATTCCATGGCTTATAACAGGGCTTGATTTCGGATTCAGCTACAAGGCCTTTGACCTTAATATATCGCTCCTGGGCCAGATTGGGAACAAAATTCTCAATGCCAAAAGAATGAACAGGGATGTCTTCTCAGATGGCAATTATGACCAGGATTTCTATTACAACCGCTGGACGGAAGATAATCCTTCGGAAAAGTACCCCTCGGCATTTGCCTACAGCTTTTCATATACTCAGCAGGCAAATGACTTTTTTGTCGAAGACGGTTCATTCGGCAGGATACAGAATATAACTGTAGGATATACAACCGACAAGGTCAGGTTCATCCCCGGGTTGAGGATATATGCTTCAGCCCAGAGACCCTATACCTTTTTTACCTATAAAGGGTTTACCACTGAAATCGGAGGCACTCCCATCAGTACCGGGATAGATAATTCAGTGTATCCGCTACAGGCAGTATATACGTTGGGATTGAAAGCGAACTTTTAATGATATATGGTTTAGCGATGAAAAGATTATATAAATTTTTCATAATGATCCTGATCCTGGCATTTGTCAGTTGTGAGGATTTTCTCGAGATACGGCCGGAGGGTACTTTACCTACCACAGGAATTGACTATTCGAAAACAGAAAATGTTTTTCTTTCGGTCAGCGCGTCTTATGCCAAACTCAGGAACTATGGTGCTCATGTGTTTCCGTATATAGGCGCTTTTGAGATAGCATCAGACAATGCAGACAAAGGGAGCAGCCCGGAAGATAATCCTACCATGCTCGAGATTGACAACCTTGTCTACCAGTCGGACAACGGGTTGATTAATGATCTCTGGACCTCCTATTTTGACATTGTCAGCGGGGCCAATTATTCAATTCATCAGATGCCGCTTTTTGAGCAGGCGCTGATTAACAGTTCTGATAAGTTATATGCCCTTCAGTGCCAGGGTGAGGTTAAGACAATAAGGGCATATGCCTATTTCAACCTTACCCGTCTCTTTGGAAGGGTCCCGATTGTTGATACGGTGCTGACTGCAGAGCAGCTGGCTTCGGTCTCACAGTCCTCAACGGAACAGTTATATTCATTTATTGAGAAAGATCTGATAGAGGCTATAGATGTTCTCCCGGAGGGCTATACAAAAGACTGGGATGGCAGGATAAACAAGTTCACTGCCATGGCGATTAAGGCAAAAGTACACATGTATCAGGCAGAGTGGGACTCTGTAGCCTCTCTCACGGACCGGATCATTGCATCAGGCCGGTTTGGTCTGCTTACTGATTTTCGCGAAGTGTTCAGTGTTGACGGAGAAAACAGCAGGGAATCACTCTTCGAGGTGCAAAGCTCAACACTTGGCAAGAGCACAGGCGACCAGACCTTCCTTGAGTATGCCTACGTTCAGGGCCCGAGAGGAAACAGCCCGGGCAACATGCAGGGATGGGGTTTCTGCACGCCAAGCCAGAACCTGATAGACTTCTATACATCAAGAGGTGAGGTTATCCGTCCGGCTGCAACTCTTCTTTACAGGGGGACCAAAACACCGGAGGGAGACAGCATTAAGACAATATGTTCGAATCCCGTTTATAATGGCAAGGTATATACCCCCTCAATTTATAATAACTGGAATTACAACGGGTACGGGTTTGACCACAACGTAAGGATAATCCGATATGCTGATGTACTTCTCATGTACGCCGAAGCGAAAGTAAACGGTGCCACCGTAATCACTGCCAGCGGATTGACTGCTGACGGTGCTGTGAACCTGGTAAGGGAACGTGCCGGCCTGCTTCCGCTATCGGGGATCACTCTTCAGCAGATCTGGGATGAACGCCGGGCTGAGCTCGCCATGGAAGAAGACAGATTTCCTGACCTGGTCCGGACAGGACAGGCGGCTTCGGCCCTTGCATCCAAAGGATTTGTTACAGGCAGACATGAAGTTTATCCTATCCCCTCGGCACAGATGCAGCTAAATCCAAACCTCACTCAGAACAGTGGGTATAACTAATAAAGTTTTTTAATGTAAAACCAAACTCAGTTAATTATGAAAAACAAATTTAAAATTACCGGAGCTTTGCTGATCGGAATGATGATCATGATGAGTTCGATGCTTACATCCTGCAATAAGGAAGATGATCCCGATGACGGGAAAATTGACCCGAGCACGATTGCTACTACCAATCTGGTGGCATATTTTCCTTTCGAAGGGAATGCTACCGAATCAATTGCCAACCTTACCCCGACCATGCAGCCCAATGTGACATATGTTACCGGCCGTCGCGGTCAGGCTTACCAGGGTGCAAATATGGCACACCTGTTATACACACTGCCTGCAACCAGTAAGATGAAATCCCTGACATCCTTTTCAGTTGCTATGTGGCTTAAATCTCCGCTTGTAACAGGTGACCCTGAAGTTACAATCTTTGAAATAGGAAAGTCAGATGATCTTTTCTGGGGCAATTTAAAACTTGGATTACTCAGACTGGATGCTACAGCTGATTCCTTGAATTTTAAGGCATTCTTCCTCAAAGACGGAGCTGTTTGGTCAGGTCAGCACATCAATTATTCTGACCCGCTGTTCCCTATCAACATCTGGATGCATCTTGTCTTCCAGTACGATCAGACTACATCCAAATTCATGATCTACAAAGACGGTGTTAAAATTGAAACCAATGACGGAGTTGAGAACAGATGGGCAGCCGGTGATGATGTCGTTCCGCGGCCGCCTCTCGGTCCTCTGGCTTTTGTCAATGCAGACAAAATCAACATCGGCGCATGGCGTCCAAAGACTGAAGGCACTGCCGAGGATGCATGGATGGGCTGGTTCCTTGGTAACCTTGACGAACTGCGCGTTTATGATAAAGCGCTGACAGCAGCTGAAGTGAAAGCACTTTTTGATGCTGAAGTAACACAGATTGATTAACACATTTGAATTTTTCACGGGAGGATAAGGTTACACTCATCCTCCCGTTTTTTTCTTATTTTTCAGAGAATGAAACATCTCATTTTCCTGTTTGCCGTTGTCTGTACCCTGGCATCCTGCAAAAAAGAAAAGGTTGATCCATTACATGAGATCATGGTTGACTCCGTGTTTGTCAACCGGGAATATGTGGCCAATAGCTCCACCATAAGGGATGTGGATTATGATGACATTGTTATTGACCTTAAATTCAGCGAGACGGTCGATACACTTCTCTTTAACAGGGAAAAGCTTACTATCAGCGGAGGAACAGGACCCTCATACACCTACAGATTTGACAGCAAATCACAGCGTCTGACTGTCATTCCCGATGCAACTGTTGCCCCTTTTTCACTGTACAGGTTTCTGTTCGACCAGGGAAGCAACCTGGGTGGGTTCATATACAGTAATTATACTTTTACCTTTCGGACCAGGCTTGATATAGCTCCCAAATTTCCGGAAATATCGGATGACTCCCTTCTCACACTGGTTCAGAAAAAGACCTTCGGTTACTTCTGGGATCATGCACATCCGGTTTCCGGCCTGTCACGTGAGCGTTACAGCTCGGGTGAGATAGTTACTTCAGGAGGCAGCGGCTTCGGACTTATGGCTGTCATTGTCGGAATAGAGAGAGGCTTTATTACCAGGGCTGAGGGATTTGAGCGTCTGAACAAGATTGTCAATTTTCTCATCCGTCCTGAGACTGACAGATTTTATGGCGCTTTTCCCCACTGGTTCAGCGGTACGACAGGCAGGGTGATTCCCTTCAGCTCCAATGACAACGGGGGCGACCTTGTCGAAACAGCCTATCTGATGCAGGGACTCATCACTGTCAGGGAATATTTTAAGGACGGCACCATGGCGGAGAAGGAGATGTGCGATTCCATTACCTCATTATGGGAGGCAGTTGACTGGAACTGGTACAGGAGGCAGGATCAGAATATACTATACTGGCACTGGTCACCTGATAAGGAGTGGATAATGAACATGGGGATATCCGGCTGGAATGAAGCCCTTATCACCTATGTGTTTGCAGCTTCGTCCCCGTCCAGCTCAATTCCAGCCGCAGCCTATACCAGCGGGTGGGCACGCGATGGGGCTTACCCAATGGTTAACAATAAAACCTTTTATGACATACAGCTTCCCCTGGGGCCGGACTATGGGGGACCGCTTTTCTTTGCCCATTACTCATTCCTTGGCCTTGATCCGAGGAACCTGGAAGATCAGTATGCTTCCTACTGGACCCAGAACGTGGCCCATTCAAGGATTAATCACGCATACTGCAAAGCCAATCCAAAGGGATATTCAGGATATGCAGATAATTGCTGGGGACTGACAGCCAGCGACATACAAAATGGATACAGAGCAAGCTCTCCGACAAATGATCTGGGGGTAATTGCCCCGACAGCAGCGCTCTCATCATTCCCCTATACTCCTGTCGAAAGCATGAAGGCACTGAAATTCTTCTATTACACTATTGGTGATAAAATATGGGGTCAGTATGGTTTTTATGATGCCTTTAACCTGACTTCCGGATGGTTTGCGAATTCATATATAGCCATAGACCAGGGACCGATCATAATCATGATTGAGAATTACCGCACCGGACTTTTATGGGATCTCTTCATGTCCGCCCCGGAGGTGAGGGCAGGTCTTGATAAACTTGGATTTACATACTGAGAATAGATGAGAACGATATACCTTATCCTCCTGACGGCCTTTGTGATGACCTCTTGCAGTCAGCAGGCGCAGACTGGTTACACATCAAAGGGCCGGGTCAATTATATCCTGACAGACGGCGAAGAGGCAATGCTTGACTCGATCCAGCAGAAGACCTTTCAGTTCTTTCTGCATGAACATCATCCTGAATGGGGAATAGTCAAGGACCGCGCTGCGACGTGGGCACCGGCCAGCATCGCGTCTACCGGATTCGCCCTGCCATCATTTGCCGTTGGCGTGGAGAGGAACTGGATAACCCGTGACGATGCGGCCCGGATAACACTGAACACCCTCGACTTTTTCGTCAACTCAGTGCAGAGTGCCGATACTGCCGTGACCGGCTACAAGGGCTTTTACTACCACTTCCTGCGAATGAGCACCGGAACCAGGGAGTGGAGGTGCGAGCTCTCTTCGGTAGATACGGGCCTGCTTCTGATGGGAATAATCTTTGCCCGTAACTATTACAACCTTGACAATGATGTTGAACGCCGCATCCGCTCACAGGCTGCTATCATCCTGAACCGCGTGGAGTGGGATTTCATGATGATGCCAGATACCGGCAGGTATGCCAGTCAGATCTCCATGGGCTGGCATCCTGAGCAGGGGCTTCACCATATGGGCTGGAGCGGGTATAATGAGGCACTCTTTCTCTATATACTGGCCGCAGGAAGCGGGATGGAGAACGCTGAAGAGAGTTATGACTCATGGTTAAGCTCCTATAAATGGCAGACGCCTTACGATGGCCTTTCTCATGTGGCATTTCCGCCGCTGTTCGGCCATCAGTTTTCACAGGCATTCATTGACTTCCGAGGCATAGCTGACACCTACATGAAGGAGAAGGGGATTGACTACTTTGAAAATTCACGCCGAGCAACATACGTTCAGCGACAATATGCCATTGATAACCCTCACGGATGGGTCGGGTATGATTCGCTCTGCTGGGGTATAACGGCCAGTGACGGGCCGACGGACATTTACAATTTTGACGGCAGGGAGTTCTTTGGCTACGCCGGAAGAGGCACCAGCGGCCCTGACTACAACTATTTTGATGACGGAACCATCGCTCCTTACGGGCCACTTTCATCATTGCCCTTTGCCCCGGAGATCGTTCTGCCTGCCATAAAATCAATAAATGAAAAATATGGCGACCGGCTGTGGGGCAAATATGGATATTACGACTCCTTTAACCCTACCGTCAAGTGGTACAATGATGATTACATAGGCATTGACCAGGGTCCGATGCTTATCATGATAGAGAATTTCAGGACAGGGCTGGTTTGGGATTACGTGATGAGGGATCCGGTTATCCGGGAAGGCCTCAACAGGCTGGGATTCTCATAGCTGTAAATTTTTTAAAAGCCACGACAAAATACTACATACCCGTTGCCACGATGGAGTCCCACCTCATCAGAATACCAGTCATCTTCCTGTTGCTGGTTCTTGCAGTTGCCGGCGGCAACGCCCAGGTAACGATCCTGGATGATTTTGACACTGTCAACGGCTGGTCTTACAATATCTCTGACGGGGTTGCAATGAACCACTCCACTGAAAAGGGAGTCACCGGCAATGCCATCCGAATCGATTATGAATTCACAAAAGGGTCCGGTTACGGAGGGATTCAGAAGCTTTTTCCACTGGAGCTCCCTGATAACTATGAGTTTACCTTCTGGCTGAAGGCAGAGTCGCCTTCAAACAACTTTGAGATTAAGTTCATCGACAGCACCGGGAATAATGTGTGGTGGGTCAATAACCGCAACTATTCATTTCCCGGAGAGTGGAAAAAGATTCGCATAAAAAAAAGTCATATTGAGTTTGCCTGGGGACCTGTGGAAGGCCGGGAACCTGAACGCTTTGACCGGATAGAGTTCACGGTCGCATCATTTGTCGGGGGCAGAGGCACACTATGGATAGATGACCTCAAGTTTGAGCCCCTCGCACCTGAAAGGCATTCATGGCCGGCGCCGTCATTGTCAGCATCATCATCAGCCAGGAGGCATTCACCTGATCTTATGGGTGACAGCTCCGGTAAAACATTCTGGCAAAGTCGCAGAACAGAGAGAGCGGACATAACCGTTGACTTCATTGCGAAAAGGGAATTTGGAGGTGTTCAGATCAGGTGGATGGAAGGTCATCAGGCCGGGAGCTTTGAGACATACCTGTCAGATGACGGCAGGAGTTGGGAAAAGGCATACTCTGTTTCTTCCAACAGGGGAGAGGTGAGCTTCGTGAGACTTCCCGAAGCAGAGGCGAGGTATCTCAGGCTGGAAATGACAGAGCCCTCAGCTGACGGCACATTCAGCATTACAGAAATCGAATTTCCGGATGTGGGCAGCACCAAAACGCCCAATGATTTCCTGCTATACTGTGCAAAGAATTCACCACCGGGTAACTATCCCGAATACTTCTCGGAACGTGCATCATACTGGACTGTAACGGGTGTCAATAATGACACAAAGGAGGCTCTGATCAACGAATCAGGGATGGTTGAGGTTGACAAATCGCTCTTTTCCATTGAGCCGATGCTGAGAGTAGGCGATTCGCTGGTAAACTGGAGCAATACAGACCCCGTTCAGTCAATGGTTTTTGCAGGGATTACCGGGGACGTGGAGTTTGTCCCATCGGTGACATGGCAGCACGGAGGGCTGAAGTTTGTTACGGGAGTCTCATCAGGTGGCACTGCCAATGTAAATTCCATGCTCTACATCGGTTACTCATTTGAAAATCTCTCGGACCGGCCTGTTGATTTTGAGTTTTACCTGCTGGTGCGCCCGTTCCAGGTTAATCCGTATTACCAGTTCCTCAACACGATAGGTGGAAGCGGGAGAATCAATACCATTAGTGAAGATGCCGGGGGCCGGATCGCAGTCGATGACAGGGTCATCCTTTTGACCAGGGCATACGATTCTTTCGGTGCTGCCGTGTTTGATGAGGGCAATCTCGCAGACATGCTGCGTGCCGGAAGAATGCCTCCCTTCAAAACTGCAACAGACAGGGCGGGGATGGCAAACGGTGTGATGAAATATTCAATGCGCCTGGAGCCCGGTGAAGGGGAGGAGTTCTTTGCAGCAGTCCCGTATCATGACAGTGAGTCGATTGATGGGAGTATGGATGTAAAAGATATTCCCGATGCCTTCAACAGTGCGGCCGGTTTCTGGAGGACGAAGACAGATCACATACGGTTTAATCTGCCCCATTCAGCTGACAGGATCATAGATACCTGGAGATCAAATCTTGTCTACATCCTTATCAACAGGGACAAGGTTGGTATCCAGCCCGGGTCACGTTCATATGAACGTAGCTGGATACGTGACGGGGCACTGACATCATCGGCACTGCTCAAATCGGGTATTGTTGAGGAGGTCAGGGATTTTACAGACTGGTATGCGTCGCACCAGTTTGAGAACGGCAAGGTGCCGTGTGTGGTTGATTCACGGGGTCCTGACCCGGTGCCTGAGCACGACAGTCACGGTGAACTGATCTATCTGATCCGTGAATATTTCAATTTCACCGGCGACACCGCCTTTCTGAGATCAAAAAACGAGAACGTGCTGAGAGCAGTTGACTATATTGAGTCTCTTGTTGCGGAACGATCAACGGATCACTTCCGGACCGGTAATGACAGTGTCAGTGCATATTACGGTCTGGTGCCCGAGTCGATCAGTCATGAAGGCTATTCGGCAAAACCGATGCACTCATACTGGGATAACTTCTTTACAATGAAAGGCCTGAAGGATGCAGCTGAAATACAGGGGATCCTGGGCGAGAGTGAGAATTACAGGAGGATAGCCGGCATCAGGGATACGTTTCGTGCAAATCTGTACAACTCCCTCGATCTGGCCATGAAGGTCAGGAAGATAGACTATATCCCCGGTTGCGTGGAGCTTGGTGACTTCGATGCGACGTCAACCACCATTGCACTCACCCCGTGCAATGAGCTGCATAACCTTCCTGTACCTCAGGTTTACAACACCTTTGAGAAATATTATGACTTTTTTCTGGACAGGAGGGATGGCAGAAAAGAGTGGGTCAATTACACTCCTTATGAAAACCGCCTGATAGGATCATTCATTATGCTTGACCAGCCTGAAAGGGCACATGAGCTGATTGAGTACTTCCTTGATGATCAGCGTCCTCCATCTGGCGGATGGAATCACTGGGCCGAGGTGGTGTGGAAAGAGTACCGTCATCCCGGATTTATAGGAGACATGCCCCATACATGGTGCGGAAGTGACTTTATCAATGCCGTCCGGTCTATGTTTGTATACGAAAACGAATATGATCATACACTTGTTCTTGCCTCTGCCCTGTACCAGGACTGGATTGATGCTCCCGGGGGGATGTCGGTTGAGAACCTGCCAACATATTATGGTGAGATATCCTACTCGATTCAGAAGGAGGACAACAGTTACCGTTTTTCCATTACCGGCGATCTCGATCTGCCGGAAGGGGGTATCAGAATAAGAAATTTAAACGGGGGTAAAATGCCGTCGGCAATCACAGTCAACGGTAAGGAGTTAACGGATTTCAATGAAGGGGAGATAGCAGTAAGGGAGGTGCCGGCTAAAATTGTGATATATTATTAACGGCTGAAAAACAGATACTTTCATGAAAGGGAGAGACAAGAGCACAATGAAGACTGCCAGGCGCAACGATCATATATCGTTTGGTCAGCTTGCTGCCTATTCCGCGGGAGGCATTATACCCATCGCCCTCTTTAACATTGCCGGTCAGCTGGTTGGGCTGATGGGCAATATAAGCCTGGGACTGAGTGCCTTCTGGCTGGGGCTCATCATGATAATACCCAGGCTATGGGATGCTTTCTCCGATCCTATTGTAGGTCATCTCTCTGACAACACACGGAGCCGGCTGGGCCGCAGGAGGCCATATCTCCTCATCGGCGGCATAGCTGTAGCAGTTTTCTTTGTTGTCATGTGGTGGATCCCCAAGGGAGTGGCGGTGCATGCCTGGTTCCCCAGTGATGCCGGTTTTCAGAGGTTCCAGCTTATTTATATACTGTTTGGCCTGCTCCTGTTCTTCACTGCCACCACCGTCTTCGAGATTCCTCACGGTGCCCTGGGCATGGAGATGACAACCGATCCTCACGAACGGACCCGTCTTTTCAGCGGCAAAAGTTTCATAGGCAACCTCTTTGCAATGAGCACACCCTGGCTCTTTGCCCTTGCCAATACCGAGGCCTTCAGGGGGACCGGAGGAAATGAGGCTGACGGAATGAGATATGTATCCCTTCTCATAGCGGCCGTTATTATTCCCCTATCCTTCTGGTGGACCGCCAAACTGCGGGAGCCAGGGTTTGTGAAAGTCGCAAAGCAGGAGAAGACACATTTCTGGAATGACATGAAGATAGTGGGCACCAACAAGAACTTCATCTACCTGGTGATGACCATTTTTACACTGGCTATGGGCTTTAACTTTGTTAACCTGCTCGGATCTTACATACCTATCTTTTATGTTTTCGGTGGTGATAAGATTGCAGGCGCCAGGCTGCTGGGCATTAACGGGACAATCTGGGCAATCACCGGCGTGCTGGCCGTCTTTCCGTTGAACTGGATAAGCCCGAAACTGGGGAAACGGAATACACTCATAGTTGCCATGGTTTTGATGTGCGTTGCACAGCTTTCAAAGATCGTCTGTTATAATCCTGAATATCCGTACCTGGTCATTATCCCGACAATAATGCTGTCTGCAGGAATGCTTTTCTTCTTTACACTCGGGTCATCGATGGTAGGAGATATTTGTGATGAGGACGAACTGAAGACCGGGCACAGGTCGGAGGGGAGCTATTATTCCATCTACTGGTGGTTCATCAAGTTGGGTACTGCCTTTGCAAGTTTTGTGGCAGGAATCCTGATAACACTGACCCTTTTCGATCAGACACAGGTAACAAAGGTTGACAGCCTTCAGGGAAGCGTGCGTGAGATGCAGAGCAAGATACAGTACTGGAGAGCGTATGATGGTGAGGATCTAGGTGGCGATTGGTCCAGGAATGCCAGGACGCAGACATCAGAGGCGTTGAAGGAGTCCAGAGACTATCTGCTTTACCTTGAAAATGAGGTGGCAAAAAAGCCGGAGAAGAAAAGAACCGGGTACGCTGAGAATGACGCCCGCAGAAGGAATGTATTTATGAACGCTTCCTCTGCCTCGAAGTCGCTGATCAGTGAACTGGAGTCAATGAATGCAGCCCTGGCCCAGGCATCACCGGCACATACTGATTCACTCATCAGCGCGGCAATTCCTCTCATAATGCAGTCGAAACTGCTGAAGGCTAGGATCTATTCATTCGATTTGCTGGCACACCTTCAGGCCAGGACAAAACAGCATGAGAAAAGTAGAGAGCACACGGCCAGGCTGACTCAGAATATATCGATGATCAATGACAGGGTCAATGCCCTGAACCCCGGTTCGGCGCCGGATATGCTTTACAGTGAGCTGGCTGCAATTGAAAAGGACATCGAGCCCCTGAAAAAGCAGTCGCCCTATACCCTGCTGATGATGAGGGTTGTAGAGATAGGGCTGCCACTGCTCTTAAGTCTCCTGGCCCTCTTCTTCGCTGTGCGCTATACGCTGACAGAAAAGAGGACATTTGAGATTAAAGAGCTGCTCAGTCAGAGAAACAGGGGAAATAATAGCGGCGCCGGGCAGCCGGGAGACCAGCAGGTAATACAAAATTAAGTTGACGAATATGGTACTTGGTATTGAGGGACGTAATTTCATTCAGAATGATAAGAAGGTATTTCTCAATTCAGGAGAGATACATTATTTCAGGATCAGGCGCGGACTGTGGGACAGGCACCTTGATGAGGCCGTGAAGGCCGGCCTCACCTCAGTTAGCACATACGTCCCCTGGGCATGGCATGAGGAAGAGGAGGGACTGTTCGACTTTGACGGCTCAACGTGCCCTGAGAAAGACCTGGAAGGATGGCTCCGAAGTTGCCATGAACATGGACTGACATGCATTTTAAAACCGGGTCCATTTATCCTTGCCGAATTCAGGGGAGCCGGTCTGCCTGACTGGTTAATTGAGAAGTACGGAGAGGAGGTCCGGATGAGGACTCGCAGTGGCAGCAGGGTCATGAGTGACGGGGTGAGCCTCTTCAATGAAAAGTATATTGAGAAGGTGGGGTTGTGGTATGACAGGATAATGCCTCTGATACGGCGGAATGAGGCCTCCTCCGGCGGATCCGTAATAATGATGCAGATATGCAATGAGATAGGTGTATTCTCATGGCTTGCACATCAGGCTGATTATGGTAATGCCGTGAGAGAAAGGTTCATCTCGTGGCTGAAGGAGAGGTTCGGAAGCATCAGTGAGCTGAATAAACTCTGGGGGACAGACTACGCCGGCTTTGACCGTCTTGAGCTCCCCCCTGACGGTCAGACACCGTACACCTCAGCCGGAGACAGGGGACGAGACAATGAATGGCACCTCTTCTGGAGAAGATACTACGGCGACTACCTGAGAAAACTGACCGTAATGGTAAGGGAGAGAGGCGTTACCGTTCCGCTCCACCACAATCTTCCCGGATGGATCTACGGGAGCGGCTATGAGTTCCCGGTCAATAACACCATGTATGAGGATCTCTACAATGAGAAGAGTGAAATCATCTTTGGAATAGATCATATTCCCGAATTCGTGTCATACCGCAACATGCATGACGACCGGATTGTAAATGACGTTACAGCCGCGATGCAGGGTACAGGGCCGCTTTTTGCTGCCGAATTCCAGAGCGGATCACGTGAATATCACGTGGTGACAAACCCACGCGAGATGGAGTTGTTCTATAAAGCAAGCATTGCCAACGGCCTGACGGGATGGAACTATTATATGTTCTCACAGGGACGCAATGCAGAGAGGAAAGGGTATTCAGGAAAAACATTCTACTGGTTCACACCCCTGACGGCAGAAGGCGAGCGTACAGGCGCATTCGCTTCTGTAGAAAGAATGAGCCGGATACTGAAAGTGTCAGAAGAGATAATAGTTACAGCTCAGCGAAGGGCAGAGGTATGCGTCCTCTTTTACCCGCCTGCCTATGCCACCGAGCTTGAGCGGCCTTCCGGCGACAGCGGCCTCAGGTTCGTTCCATCTGCCATACGCAGACCGGCTTACTTTGACGGATTGCTCAGGGTATTGCAGGTTCTGAACATTGACTATGACATGGCTGACCTGAACAGGGCTACGGCAGAATCACTAAGCCGCTACAAGCAGGTATGGGCCTTCGTAACCGATGAGATGGATGCCCCGGCGCAGCAGACAGTAGCCGATTACATCACCCGTGGCGGAGATGCCGTCATCTACCCGTATATGCCTGACCGTGAACTGTCTCAAAAAAAGTGCACGGTACTGCGCGATGCGCTGAACCTGTCACCGTCAGGCTACGAGATCATTGATTCACCGCTTATGGATATCCTCGGTTTCCGGGACATTAAATGCAGCAATCCGATCATGACATTTACAGAGGAGTCATTGACCGGTGCTGAAATAATTGCACGGACCATTAACGGCACCCCATGCGGATTCACCGGGAATGTGGGTAAAGGAACCGTGACATACATCGGCACCTGGCTCGGGTTTGATACAGAGGGGCACAAGCCGGTATATGAGGCTATCCTGAAAAGATCCGGGGCAAAACTGAGACAGGCATCGTCAGACAACGATTATCTGACAGTCAGGGAACGCTTTGCCGGCAACGACAGGGCACTGCTTTTTGTGGCAAATTATTATAATGAGGAGCGAAGCGGGAGCATCACCTATACTCACCCGAAGTCCGGAGAAGCTGTACATCTGCCCCTGTCCGGCAAAGCAGTCACCTGGCCCGCCTTGTACAGCGTGTTGACCCCCGTATGCCTGGAAATTTCCAAAGGACTGCAAATCCTGCACTCCACCTCGGACATACTCAGCCTCGAGATGAAGGATGGCGAATTGCACCTCACTCTCTGCGGTGATCGCGACCTGCAGGGTGAAACGATATTCGAGGGTCAGAGTGCAATTAATATCAAGTCAGCTGATATTGGGGGCAGAGGTGTCGAAGTTACTCGTATTGGGGATCGTACTACGCTGACATACAGTCATGAGCATAAGAAGGAGATGAATCTTAAAATCAGGTTCAGTGATGAAAATAAGTAACTCCGTCGGGCTGTCAGCAGACTTGCTGAAAAACGGTCTGGTAAATTCAATAGATGCTGATCCTGTAAGGATAAGCCTCCGGACAACTTCGATTCATTCAGGAGCCTCCGCAAATATATGGCTGAGAAAAAGGGGTGAGCGGATTGAGTACCGGCCCATGATGGGTCAGGGTAGTGACGCCAGGTTTCGTGCCGGGAAAAACTATTTTGGAGTCATCGGCAGCTGGGACGGACTGGAATATGAATGTCTCCTTCAACTGTCTGAAACAAGCCTGAGCTGGAAGTGGAGTGTGGATATCCTTAATAACTCAGGGGAAGGCCAGAAGCTTGACCTGATATATGTCCAGGACGTTGGCCTCAAAGTGGCCGGGTCCGGGCCTGTAAATGAATATTATGTGAGCCAGTACCTGGAGCGGAGGATACTTGAAGACCCTCTGTACGGTTCAGTCGTCTGCTGTCGTCAGAACATGAAGGAGGCCGGTGGCCACCCATGGCTTATGATCGCAAGTATTAACGGCGCTGTCGCCGCAAGCACTGACGGAATGCAGTTTTACGGCCGGACATACCGCCTGGAAGGCGTTCCGGAAGGAGTTGTATCAGACAGCCTGGGTGGGGAATATGCGGGGGAATCTTCTGTTGTGGCCCTCCGTGAGGCGGCGTTTGACCTTCCTGCCGGAGCGAGGCACAGGAGTGCCTTTGTGGCAAAGTTTATGCACAACCATCGCTCAGCCACATCCCGGGCCGACCTTGACAGGATTCCCGGGCTTATACGTGAGTTTGCCCGTCAGCATGTGATTTATGGTAAAGGAGACTGGATGAAACCGGCAGTCAGCCTGTTCAGTAATCCTGAATTCCTGCAGGCCGATGAGCTGAATGAGGCAGAGCTTGAGAGATTATTCGGCAGTGAGAGACGCCACAGTGAAATATACGGGGGGAAACTGATCTCATTTTTCAGTAGTGATTGCAATCACATCATGCTGCGTGAAAAGGAGATCCTGGTTGACCGGCCACACGGCCACATCATGCAGGCTGCAGCAGGTTTTACTCCTGATGAGAGGATTATGTCAACAACTGCATTCGCATTTGGAGTATTCAACTCGCATCTCACCCAGGGCAACACCAACTTCAATACGCTTCTCTCTGTATGCAACAGCCAGTTTAATTTGTCACCTGAGACCGGACAGAGGATATTCATTGAAATCGACGGCAAATTCAGGCTTCTTGGCGTTCCTTCAGCCTTTGAGACTGGGCTCAACAGCTGCCGGTGGATTTACAGGTATGGCGACAAGTGCTTCCAGGTCAGAACCTGGACTTCCGTGAGATCACCCCGGGTGAACATGGACTTCAGTGTACTAAGCGGTGAAGGGATAAGGCTGCTGGTCACTCATGATTTTGATGACCTCAACGGCTGGAGGGTGGTTCCGGGAGGAGCGAAAGGTGGCCATATTGCCGTTCCTGATCCGGAAAGCATGATAGCAAAGAGGTTTCCGCGAGCCCGCTTCGTGGTAACGATCCTGACAACAGGGACCGGATACAAGGTTTGCGGTGATGAGATACTCAGCAGCATTAATGAAAGCCAGGGAGGCAAACTTTTTATACTCGATGTAACGAAGACGGCATACTTTCGGATCAGCATAACCGGAGATGTTTGCGGTGAAGAGGATAGAGCTGACTTTGAAAACCCGGAAACCCGGTGGGAGGCTGACTCCCATGATGCCCGGGCGCGGTGGATTGATCTCAGTCACGGGCTGGCACTGCAGGGAGAGCATTCAGACATTGCAGCCATCAGGGAGATCCTGCCATGGTACGGCATGAATGCCCTTATCCATTATCTCACACCCTACGGTCTGGAGCAGTTCAGCGGCGCGGCATGGGGAACGCGTGATGTGGCTCAGGGCCCTGTTGAACTCCTCCTGGCAATGCAGAAGTATGATGAGGTGAAGCAGGTACTGCGTATCATCTTCTCAAACCAGAATCCTGACGGGGGGTGGCCTCAGTGGTGGATGTTCGACAGCTACCGGGAGATAAGGGCGGACAGTGCTCACGGTGACATAATGTACTGGTGCCTTATTGCCCTGTGCTACTACATAAGGGTGACGGGTGATTTTGACTTTCTTGATGAGGCACTTCCATTTTACGATACAGATAGAGCATCACATACCCTTAAAAAATCACTTGGAGAGCATATTGACCGATTGGTTAAAAAAGTGATTAAATCATTTTCCCCGGGTACCTCCCTGGTGCAATATGGCGGAGGTGACTGGAATGATTCCCTGCAACCGGTCAATCTGCACCTTGCCAGGAAGATGATATCAAGCTGGACGGTGGAGATGAATTACCAGGCCTTCAGGGATTACGCAGAAGTGTGTCAGATGATGGGTGAGGCCGCAAAAGCAAGGGAGTTAAATCTCCTTTGTGAGCGAATAAAAGCTGATTTCAATGCTCACCTGGTTAAGGACGGAGTGGTTGCGGGATATGGCATTGCGGAGGATGGCGGGAGTTATGGCCTTCTGCTTCACCCGGCTGATGAGAAAACGGGTATTAAGTACAGCATCCTGCCCATGAACAGGGGCATAATAAGCGGGATTTTCACTGCAGGGCAGGCACGCAGGCATCAGGCACTCATTGAAGATCACCTCACCGGTCCTGACGGTGCCCGCCTGATGGACCGTCCGCTCAAGTATAACGGTGGCATTCAGACTCTTTTCCGGAGAGCAGAGAGCAGTACATTTTTCGGACGCGAGATCGGACTCATGTATGTGCATGAGCATATCCGTTATGCAGAGGCCCTTGCCCGCACAGGAAAGGCTGAGGCGTTCCTCAAAGCCCTGCGCAGGGCAGTTCCTGCAGGCTACAGGGAGGCAGTGCCCTGCGGTGATGTGCGCCAATCAAATACCTATTACAGCAGCTCGGATGTTATCTTCAGGAACCGTTATGAGGCTGACAGGCTCTACTCTGAAATTAAGACCGGCGCTGTAACCCTCAGGGGGGGGTGGAGGGTTTATTCAAGCGGGCCTGGAATATACATCGGAATCATCGTGACCCGTCTACTCGGACTGAGAATTGAATGGGGGAATGTGATAATTGATCCGGTAATGCCATATTCACTTGACGGATTCAGCGCAGGAATCGAAGTATTGAGCAGGAACGTTACCCTGGTATACAATGTCCGGGAAGGTAATTACGGTCCGAAACGAATTGTGATCAACGGCATGGAGACCACGGCTGGTGAGGAGGAAAATCCGTATCGCCGGGGCGGAGCAGTGCTGGATAAGTCAGTTTTCCTTGCGATGCCCGAAAAGGGAGAGAACAGGATTGAAGTCTGGTTGTAGCGGCTCAACGGTTTCGTTACACATCCCTGTAAAAAGAATTCTCTTTTTTGTATATTTACCTCTGGTAACAGGAAGTGATTTAACAACCGGACCTTATGTCAGAAAACGCAGGATGGGGTAACACCAGATCGCTGTTCTTTTTGATTTGCATAATATCCTTTTCATCTCTGGCCTCCGGACAACGAGGAGGAAGTCAGAATGAGATCCATAAGTTCATTTCAGGAGTTATTCCCGTTTTAAGTCAGAACTGGGAAATATGCCGTGATCCGTTAAGCGAGTATATATATTTTGCCAACTCTGCAGGACTGATAGAGTACAACGGCATCACGGTCAGAACATATACTGTCCCCAGCAGGCAGGGGGTACGGTCGGTGTATGTCGACAATGACGGGATGATCTTTACCGGTTCATTCGAGGACTTTGGGATCTGGAGCAGAGATAATTCGGGCAGGCTCTCCTATGCATCCCTGGCGGAGGGAACAGCCATATCAAAAAATGATGAGATATGGAATATTTATGAGCTTGGTCATAGCATTTACTTTCAATCGTTCACAGCCGTCTATATCTATGACTACAATGTTATCCGCAAGGTTGAGACACCTTCCTTCATGCTCTTTTTTTTCAGGGTGGGAGAGAGGTTTATGGCACAGGCCCTCGGGGAAGGACTTTACTGGTTTGACGGCTCCGGTTTCACCTTCATTGAGGGTAGTGAACCGTTTGGATCACTGAAGGTTCATGCCCTGATTGATTTTGGCCCGGACGATCAGTGGATATGCACTGCCAACGACGGGATCTTTGCATATGACGGAATTAATTTCTCCCCTCTTAATACGGAAATATCACTTTATCTGAAGGAGGCTACCTGCAACGCCGGCCTGGCTGCAAATGATAACATGATAGTATTCGGGACAATTCTGAAGGGCGTTGCCATCTGTGACAGGTCAGGCAGGATACTGGATACCTATGATCATTCCAACGGCCTTAATAACAACACCGTACTCTCACTTTACCTTGATGATGCAGACGGTATCTGGGCAGGTCTTGATGACGGGGCAAATTATATCAGGACCTCTTCTCACGTGACTTACTATGCAAATACCAGCGGTGCCCTCGGAACCATTTACACTGCAATAAGGGATCAGGACCATCTTTATCTTGGGACCAACCACGGTTTGTTTGCTGCAAATATCTCGCCTGTAGACGGCAACTACCGTTTCTCGGACCTTCGGATTATACCCAATACCCAGGGCCAGGTCTGGAAGCTGGTCCAGTATGACGGCCAGATCCTGTGCGGCCATAATGACGGAACCTTTGTTATTGATGGCGGCAGGGCGGAAAAAATTTCTGACGTGACCGGAGGGTGGTCATTCAAGCCTTACGGCGACCTTCTGCTTGAGGGCACCTACACAGGTATCGTCTCCTTCGCCAGGGATGAGACAGGAAATTGGGTTTACCGGAACAGGATTGAAGGCTATCTGGAACCAACCAGGTTCCTTGAGATTGATTATCTTGGCTACATCTGGGCAGTTCATCCGCAGAAGGGGATCTACCGTCTGGAGCTCAATGAGGAGGCAGACTCTATCGTCAGCTCACTATACTTCAGTGTGCTGGCAGACAGCTCAAAAATTCTGTCCATGTCAAGCCTGAATAACCAGGTTGTCTTCATGGCATCTGATCATATTTTTGCCTTTGATTATGAGAAGAGGGACTTTTTCCCTGTCATATCCCTCGAGCAGGGTCTCGGCGATTTTGTAGGCGCAACGCAGATAATAGGTTACAGCGGAAACAGCTACTGGTTTGTGCTTGACAACAGGATTGCCCTCTTCAATGTCTCCCGTGACCTTCAGGCAGAAAAGGTGCTGGAGTTCGTTCATGAGTATGCCGACCTTCCCTGGCGGGAACAGCAGATCATATCTCTTGACTCTGCCAGGCTTCTCATTCCAACCAGGCAGGCGTTCAGTATTTACGATATCGGGAGACTCAGTGATGCGGGACCCGGGTCTGATCTTGTTTTCAGTCGGCTTATCTTTAGCGGGGGCAAAAGAAGCACGACACTCTTTCCGGGACCGACGGAGAATCTTTCCGTCTCAAGCAGGGAAAACAATCTCACAGTGCACATAGCCAATCCTTCCGGCTTTGACCGCGAAGGGCGTGAGTACCTCTACAGGATAACGGAGCTGGGTGACGGGTGGAACCGGACTGTGGCAGACAATTTCTCTATTCTCAACCTGCGGCATGGTGAGTATCATCTGCAGGTCAGGGAGACAGGAGGCAACGACCTTGCGGAAGCTCGTTTTGTCATCCGAAGACCATTCCTGCTTACCGGATGGGCATGGGTATTGTATGTTCTTACCGTCGCCGGGCTAATTGCGGTTGTGATCAGGGTATTCAGGATGACTCTTGAGAGACACCGTCGCATGATTGAATATGAGGTGGGAAAAAACAGACTCGAGAGCGAGCTCGACTACAAGAGCTATGAACTGATGCTGACAATGCGTTACCTGATCAGAAAAACAGACACTTTGAGGGAATTGCGTGATAAGCTGGAGTCTGTAAAGGAGTCTTCATCAAAGTTTCCGGTGCGTTTTGTGAGGGAGATGGAGCAGATCATTGATCACGGTCTTGATACCCAGACCGAAGAGTGGCAGAATGTGATGAAGAACCTGAAGTTTTCACAGGAAGGATTCTTCAGTAAGATGAAGAAGAAGTATCATTCGCTCACTCCCAATGACCTCAGGCTATGTTCATATCTGAGGATGAACTTTACAACAAAGGAGATAGCCAATCTCTCGAATATCTCAACGCGGGCTGTAGAGATAGGCCGTTACCGGCTCAGGACAAAGCTTAAACTCAGCCATGACGTCAACCTGACGGAATTCCTTATCCGCGAGGCTGAGACAACTGATTAGTTCACCTCCTCCAGTACAAACCCCATCCCTCTCAGGGTTCGGAGTGCTATGCCATGGTCGGCGGCGAGGTACTTTCGCAGGCGGCTGATAAAGACATCCATGCTGCGCCCCAGGAAATAGTCGTCATGACCCCATATCTCGGTCAGTATCTGCTCACGGGTCAGTGATTTGTTCCTGTTCATCATCAGGTGTCTCAGCAGCTGTGCTTCCCTCAGTGTCAGCTTCTCTTTGCCGGCGGGGGTTAACAGCTCAAGAGAGTTGTATTTTAAGGTGGTCCCGGAGATCGTGTACTCATCCTCGGCCACTGAATAGACCCTGCGGAGAATGTTGTTGATGCGCAGTACCAGCATCTCGGGGTCAAAGGGCTTGGTGATGTAATCGTCGGCACCAAGCTTCAGTCCCCTGACCATATCTTCCCTGAGGCTCTTGGCAGTAAGGAAGATGAAGGGTATGCCGGGTTCCTCGGCACGGAGTTTCTCGGCCAGGGTGAAGCCGTCCATCTCCGGCATCATGACATCGAGGATGCAGATGTCGGGTCGCGACTCATGGAACAGATCCCATGCCTCCCGTCCGTTGCGTGCGAGCGTCACTTCATACCCGCTCAGGGTGACATACTGTGAAAGGATGTTCCCAAAATCGATGTCGTCTTCGGCAAGCAGTATTTTCATTCGTTTGTTTTTAGAGGCAGTTTGATTTTGAAGGTGGTTCCCCGGCCCGGCTTGCTGCTGGCAGAGACATCGCCACCGTGAGCCACGGCGATTCTCCTGACATAATAAAGACCCAGCCCCAGACCCTTGGTCTTGTGGATATTACCGTGCGACACCCTGTAGAATTTCTCAAAGATATGGTCAAGATGCTCACGTGAGATTCCGATGCCGTTGTCTGAAATGGTTATCTCAAGATTTCCGCATTCAACGGTTGTCATAACCTTTATCACCGGATCCCCGTCGCAGTATTTGACGGCATTGGAGAGCAGGTTGCTGATCATGGTGGTGAAATGCACGGTGTCGGCATGAATCACAGCCCCGTTGGTTTTGTAATCCTCTTCAATCACAGCACACCAGTCACAGGAGGTAAGGAATGATGAGACTATTTCATGAATCAGCTCGTCTGCTGCATGAGGGTGCCGGTCGAGATGAAACTCGGTTCGCTCAAGAAGGCTTACCTCAAGGATGGTATTAATCATCTGGTTAAGATGAACGCTCTGTTTGCCGATCATATCGGCTGTCTCCAGCACTTTCTCGGGGTCGGCAAGAATTTGTTCCTTTTTCAGTGTCTTGCCTGCCACGGTGATGGTCGACAGCGGTGTCTTGAGTTCGTGGGTCATGTTGTTTATGAAATCACTCTTGAGTCCTGAAAGACGCCTCTCCTCCATCAGGTTGCGCCAGGTCAGCCAGAAGACAAGGAACACTATCAGGGTGCTGGCAATGATAAGTACAAACGAGAGCAGCGCCTCCCTGAAGACCAACCCGTTTTTGTGAGTCAGATCAATCAGGTAATGATATTCAATCAGAAAGTGATTATGCTCTTCTCTGAAGGTATTGATGAAAAGAAGATTTTTTGGCGGAGCAGAATAGACTGTATCCACAATCGGCAGCGTGCCGTCCGGCGTAAAAATCTCAAACTTGCTTATGGCAATGATGCTTTTGAAATCCTTGTCGAAACCTGCATTATCAATATAGGAGGTGAGGAATCCGGTGAGCATCTCATTCTTATAGAGAACAGTTGTGGTTTCCTTAAGAGCCATCCTGCTCAGAGCCACAGTGTCGGAAGCATCGGAGAGCTTGCCCAGCTCTTCAGTGACAAGATAGCCTGCCAGCTTGTCGGCCACCTCCATGGCCTTCTCAAAACCGTTACTCTTCTTTTTGGACAGTAGCACTGTAAGGCCCTCGCGAGACAGGTCCCTGTAGCGCATGAGAAGTATCTCCTCCTTCTGCTGCCAGATACTTCGTATCATATAGAGCTGCACCGCAAGGAAGAGGATCAGGGCTGCAAGAGAAACTGCAAGTAGCAGATGGCGTTTCATTTCCCTTCTTTGCTTCAAAATTAATGATTGACACGGTTCTCACAAGAGGATTAACCGGTCATTAACCTTCTGTTAACCTGATGACAGGAATCTGTGGCTTAATTTTACAGCATGAAACAATTCAAACAGGCAGTCATGAAAAGAACAGTTTATTTATTTACGGTCAGTATCCTGGCCATGATACTATCAATGAATGTGGCATCGGCACAGGAGACTCCTCCCTCAAAGGCAGCGGAAGAGAAACAGAAGCAGAGCGAGGAAAAGCTAAAGGCGATCCAGGAAAAGGAGCAGAAGGAAGCGGACCAAAAGAAAAAGCAGGTGGAGATTGAGTTAAAGAAGAGACTTATCACCGAGGAGGAGATGCAGGAGAAGATTGCAGAGATAGAGGCCGCAGCAGCCGACAGGGAGAGGGACTTTGAAAGGATAGCAAGGGACTTTGAGGATCAGATGAGGACAAGGGATGAGTTGTCGAGGAAGTATAGGATAGGAGTCATGCCTGAGGAGAGGGTGTTTGAATATCTGGCACCCGAAAAGGGAAGCATTTACATCTACGGCTCAAAAGGTCAGGTTGGCAAGCCCGGATCATCATGGAATTACTCCCGCCAGGTGATAGAGGCAACCTTCACGAATGAGTTTACCATGAGTGCGGGCGAGGAGACCAACGTCAACCTCTCCGTGTCAGGCGACTGTGCTGAAGGGTCAATGACAGTGGCCATCATCATGCCAGACGGCAAGCAGCTTTCCGAGGTTATTATTGATGCCAACGGCAGTCTCAACTGGAGAAAGAACTTTGAGAAAGGCGACGGTAACGGCTGGAAGAACGGCAAATGGGTTTTCAAAATAAAAGCCAGAAACGCGACGGGCAACCTGCGCATATCAATGAACTCTGACTGATTTTCGGTTTCCGGCTTTATGCCGGTTCTGCTTCAGGGTTACAGGTCAACTGTGATCATCAGGGGAGGCGTTGCTTGCGACGCCTCTTCATTTTGTGCGTGGCTACAGCTGTGACCACCCGTGGAGGCATTCCATACGACGCCTCTTCATATTGTGCACCGGAGGAGGCAGAAGGCCTCAGATCAGATTCCTTAAAGCGCGATTCCCCCCGCTTCCGATCAGGGGGCAGCATATTATCAGGCTCTTCTTTGTCCCGAATTACCATATTGTTAATTTTGCACTACGAAAACTAACGGTCATGAAGAAGGTACCCCTGTTGATTATTATTTCCCTGGCGATGGCAGTCGCCTCGTGCGGCAGCCGGGCAGGCCGGGCCGGTGATGAGAAAACCATCACTGTAACCATTCCGCCGCTCGCCTGGTTCGTCGAAGCCATTGCAGGAGATGATTTTACAATCAATGTAATGCTTCCCCCCGGTGCTGACCACCACATATGGGAACCGCTGCCTGCTCAGATCAATTCCCTCTCGGGCTCTGAAGCATTTGTTATGAACGGTCAGCTTGAGTTCGAGCGTGCATGGATGGACCGTTTCCGGCAGGTCAACAGTGAGATGCAGATACTCGATCTCTCCCGCAGCATTGATCTAATACGAACGGAAGGGCACCATGAGGGCGAGGAGGGTGATGATCACGAAGGTCATCATGCAGACGGGACCAGGGCTGACAACGAAGGCCACCATTCAGACGGGACCGGTACTGATCACGAAGGTCACGGTCATACCGGCGCCGATCCTCACTTCTGGATGTCTCCCGCGGCAGCCGCTGTGATGGCTGCGGATATCAGGGATTTCCTCACCGGGCTTAATCCCGCCTCAGCCGCCAAATACGAACGAAATCACAGCCTCCTGGCTGATAGCATAGCCGTTATTGAGGAGATTGTAAGGAATGCTGTCGGGACCATGAACACCGGCACTGTCATGATCTATCATCCTGCCCTCGCCTACATGGCCCGCGATTACGGTTTTGAACAGCTCTCGTTCGAGGATGAGGGTAAGAGTCCGTCACCGGCCCGCATGAAAGAGCTTATCGACATCGCCCGCGAGAAGAAAATAAAGAGTATCTTCATACAGGCGGAGTATGATCTGCGCAATGCGGAGTCGCTCTCACGGGAGACCGGCGCTGAACTTATTGTCATCAACCCTATGAACAGAAACTGGCCGGAGGCTGTTATGGAGGTAGTCCAGGCGTTATCCAGTCCACAGTCGGCAGTCGGCAGTCGACAGTCAAAACCAGTCGGCAGTCCACAGTCGGCAGTCGGCAGTCAAAACCAGTCGACAGTCCACAGTCGGCAGTCAAAACCAGTCGACAGTCCACAGTCGGCAGTCAAAACCAGTCGACAGGCAGTCGGCAGCTTTTTTGTCAGTAGGAGACTGGAGACTGAGGACTGTAGACTGATATGAGTATACTTTTCAACATAGAATCCCTGACAGCCGGCTACGAGGATAAAGTCGTTTTGCGCGACATAACCATGTCGGTGGAGGAGAACGACTTCATCGGCATCATCGGTCCCAACGGCGGTGGCAAGACAACCCTGCTGAAGGTGATACTGGGATTGCTTAAGCCCTTTTCAGGAAGGGTCGACTTTTCTCCCGGCAATCTGAGGCATAATCAGATCGGCTATATGCCGCAGGTAGCCCAGGGCGACACCCTCTTTCCGGTGACGGTGGAGGATGTGGTTCTCTCCGGGATGATGCACGGCAAGGGAGCCAAAGGCAGCATGGGGCGCAGCGAAAAGAAGCATGCTGCGGAGATCATGGAGCAGCTCGGGCTCACAGCCCTGTCGCGCCAGCCCCTCAATGAGCTGTCGGGCGGACAACTGCAGCGCGTCTACCTGGCCAGGGCAGTCTCAGGGTCACCGCGACTGCTCCTGCTCGACGAACCCGCCACGTATGTTGACACCTCTTTCGAGGCCGATTTTTATGACAGGCTGAGGCTGATCAATGAGCGCATGACAATTATGATGGTGTCCCATGATGTGGGCATGATATCCTCCTGGGTCAAGTCGTTTGCCTGCGTCAACGGGTCTCTCTTCTACCATCCCCACAGCAAGATCACAGAAGAGGATCTCAGGCTGTACGGCTGTCCCATTCAGCTTGTCACCCACGGTGATGTGCCCCACATAGTACTCCATAAGCATGAATGATGGAGAACCTGTTTGAATACTCGTTTGTCGTCAGATCACTTCTGGGTGCCATTTTCGCCAGCATCACCGCAGGCATTGCCGGAACATACATAGTCTCAAAGAGGCTGGTCTTCCTCAGCGGCGGCATCACCCATGCCTCCTTCGGGGGTATAGGCATGGGCTACTTCCTGGGCATCAGTCCCGTGCTTGGCGCAGCAGTCTTTGGCCTCGGAGCAGCTCTCGGCATGGAGTATATGTCGGCCAGGGGCAGGATGAGGGAGGACAGCGCCATAGGGATACTCTGGGCGCTGGGGATGGCGGTAGGTATAATATTCATCTATCTGACACCAGGGTATGCTCCTAATCTTATGAGTTACCTTTTTGGCAGCATACTGACCGTAACATACGGGGATCTCATCGCACTGGGAATCATATCACTGGTGCTGATAATCTATACGGCGCTCTACTACAGGACCCTGCTTTACATATCCTTTGATGAGAACTATGCACGTACCTTCACAAATCATGTTGATCTCTTCAAGTATATCTCGGTGGGTCTAACAGGGCTGGCAATTGTTCTGAACATAAGGATGGCAGGGGTGATAATGATCATTGCACTGCTTACCATC
>JAVEXM010000012.1:0-38868 GCA_034004025.1 Bacteroidales bacterium | reverse complement strand
TACAGCTGTTTATGTGGGCATTATCACTGACACCGGCAACTTTGAGCACGGATACTATACCGGAGATACGATGCGCACCGTGGGCCATCTGCTCGATATGGGCGTGGATAAGGAGAGGGTCTATAACCATATATTCAGTAACTTCTCTGAAAACAGGATCCGCCTCAAGGGTTTTGCACTCCATAACCGTATGGTGGTCAACCAGGAACTGCATACAGCCTATATCTGGCTTACAAAGGAGGACCTTGAAAGCTTCTTCCATGCCAAGGGCGACACCGAGGGATTCGCCAACGTGCTTCTTACAATCCAGGGAATAGTACTTTCAGTGCTCTTCGTGGAACGCAGCGGTTTTGTAAAGATGTCACTCCGTTCCAAGGGCAGCTTCAATGCGAACCAGCTCTCACGGCAGTGCTTTAACGGCGGGGGACACCGCAATGCAGCAGGCGGTGAGATGAAAGGATCCATTGAAGATGTGGTACGCCATTTTGAAAATACACTCCCCTCATACAGGGAAGATCTCGAGGCTGCGGCCGATGAAATAAGACAATGAGAACGGTCTTCACAATAGCAATACTTTTACTCGCTGCAAGCTGCCAGAACAAGCCTGACAGCAACAGCAGCTCCAAAGCCCCGTCGGAGGCTGACCTGATAGAGATGAACAGGTCACTGATAACACGCGACCGGGGAGAGATCACGGAATTCATCAGCAAAAGCGACATCCCCTTCACAGAGACGGGAACCGGCCTCTGGTACAATGTTATCACCGAGGGTAGCGGAAAAAAAGTCGCCACAGGCGACAATGTCACCTTTGACTTTGAATGCACACTTATCAACGGAGTGCCATGCTACAGCGGGTCACAGACCATACGGGTGGGCTATGCGGACGCCGGGAGCGGAGTGACTGAAGGACTCCAGATGATGACAAAGGGAAGCGACTACCTGTTCATTATACCCCCTTACCTCGCTTACGGCCATACCGGCGACGGTGATATGATACCCGGACGGGCAATACTGCTCTACAGGATACGGGTCAGGGAGATAAATTAGTTTGGAACAGTTTTTGCTGCAAAGAGGGGAAATATTGAAAAACAGGATGAAAAGATTATTATATGCAACCCCGGCCATTCTTCTGGCAGCTTTGATCACATCATGCAACCCGGCCAAAGCTTACGAGGAGGAGGAGAAGAGCCTGATAGCCTCCTATATTTCTGAAAAGAATATCAATGTTGCCCCTGATCCGGATGGTCTTTATTATATCGAACAGGAAGCCGGCACCGGCGAACTTATTAAGACGGGAGATTCCGTAGGGGTATATTATACCCTCTTCTTCCTTAGCGGAGAACAGGTCCAGAGTAATGTGGAGGCAGAGACCCCTTACAGGTTAAGGGTCGGATCATATGAGGTCATTGAAGGATGGTCAATAGGACTCAGGCATATGAAACTGGGCACGAAAGCCCGGATACTTCTCCCTTCCAGCCTCGCCTACGGCTCAATGGGCTTTGGATACTATGATTACTACGGTAATTACTACTCCGTCATTCCCGGCTATACCCCTCTCCTTTACCAGATGGAGGTGGTTGAACTCGTCAGGGCCAGGAAATAACATTAGCACTGTTACAGGGAATGTCCCCGGACTCACCGGGGAAAAAAGAGAGGCTGCCTCTTCTGTCGAAATGAGGCAGCCCCGTAATTGATTGCGCTTTTATCTTCCTATAACCACAGCATCACCCGTGACGGTGACCTTTTTCAGGGCATCGGCATACTCCTTCCACGGTCCCTCAAGGAATCCGTCTATCAGCTTTCCGGCCTCCGCAAGAGCAGCCTCGGCATCAGTCATGCTCTTCTCCTCCTGCTGTGAGGGGAGACCCGAAGCCATCAGCAGCGAGCGGTAACCGTTGATCCGTGAGATGAGACCCTCATCCCTGCGGCCGAAGCTCGCATCAAGCTGTGCAAGCTCCTCTTTGACAGTATTATGAATATCAGAAACCGCCGCTGCGAAGTCGGGTATATTTACAATCAGGCTATCACTCTTCGCAATACTCTCCCTGATCGCGGTGATCTTTTTGAGCTTTTCATTCAGGCCTGCAACACGCAGACTGAAAGCCTCGGCCCTCTCAAAGTTTTTCCTCAGAGCCTCACTGTCCGGAGCCTCCCTCCTCGGGTCGGAGTTGACCTTTACACTGGTGGTGGCACTGCTCTCTCCGCTTGTCAGTGTCACGGTGTAGGTGCCCGGAACGACAATGCCGCCGAAGTTTCTGTACCACCTTGATCTCGGATCCTCACGCTGCTGCGCGGAGGGATATGATGCAACAGGCAGCGGATCACGGTCGAAGCGCCAGGTGAAACGGTTGAAGCCTTTTACTGCCTCTACCTCCGTCGACTTGACAGTTCTGCCAGTTTCATCCTTTATCTCTGCCTTCACCTTGCCCGGGAGCTCCGGTGTGTAAAAGGAGATCATTGCTCCCTGCTGCCGGTTCTCTCCGCGGTACATGGCATCGCCGTAAAAATAGTAGCCGGGAAGATTGCGGGTTGACACCATGTATGCTTCAGGTGCTTCGAAGGCTGCAATACTGCTCTCCAGCAGCTTCCTGCCGTCTGAGGCAAGGGCCCGCAGGGGCCGGATGTCATCCAGAATCCAGACAGCGCGTCCGAAGGTGGCGATGACAAGGTCATGCTCCCGCGGATGTATGGCCATGTCGTAGGTCGAGACGGTGGGGTAACCGCTGGTCCACCTGTTCCACTCCTCGCCGCCGTCAAAGGAGACATAGAGACCATATTCCGTCCCGGCGAACATCAGCCCGGGTTCAACCGGATCCTGAACGAAGCAGAGAACATACCCCCACACATCCGTGTCGTCAATGATCCTTTTCCAGCTTTTTCCCCTGTCTTTGGTACGGTAGAGATAGGCTGCGTTATCACCCTGACGATAGTCATTTACAACCGCAAATGCCTCGTCAGCATCATGCAGGGAGGCGGTTACCTGGGGTACCCATCCGTTGCGGGGCATGCCCTTGATGTTCTGGGAAGTGTTTTTCCAGGTTGTCCCGCCGTCACTGGTGACCTGTATCATCCCGTCATCCGTGCCGGCCCAGATAATATCGCGCTTCAGGGGGCTCGGCGAGATGGTTATGACAGTACAGTGGTTCTCCGCACCGGTAGCCTCGTGGCTGATGCCTCCGCTCTCCTCCTGCTTCTGCTTTTCGGGGTCGTTGGTGGTCAGGTCAGGTGAGATCCTGGTCCAGGTGTCACCCCTGTCAATGCTCCTGTGCACGAACTGGCTTCCGAAATATATGGCGTTGTCGTTGAAGGGATCCTGTGCCAGCGCCGAGTTCCAGTTAAAACGAAGTTTCTCATCACCCTCGGCCACCGGCCTTATGCTCTTGCTCCACCCGGTGGTCACATCTATCCTTTGCAGTGATCCTCCCTGCGACTGTGCGTAACAGTAGCGGCTGTCGCCGGGGACGGGCAGGGCGTCAAATCCGTCACCGCCCATCAGAAAATCGTACATCTCATTGATCAGCGGTCCACGGTGCCAGGAGTAGGCCGGACCCCGCCATGAACCGTTGTCCTGCAGCCCCCCGTAAATACTGTATGGCAGTTCGTTGTCAACACTGATGTGATAGAACTGACCCACGGGCAGGTTCTCAATATGTCTCCATGTGACACCCTTGTCATAGGTGATGCCCATTCCCCCGTCATTGCCGTCAAGCATACGGTCAGGATTGGCGGGATCGATGTACCATGCGTGGTGATCAAGATGGACCGACTCGGCAGTGCGTTTGTCAAAGGTGAGGGCACCGTCTTCACTCACGTTGACACCCGAATAGAGAGTGTAGATCCTGTTTTCATTCTGCGGGTCAACATATATCTCGGCATAATAGAAAGGCCTGTTCCCAATGTTACGCTCACCCCGCTTCTTCCATGTGATGCCGCCGTCAGTTGAACGGTATATCCCAGAGGGATTTGACTCGACATAAGCGTAGACATATGAGGGATTCGATGCCGCTATCGCGATCCCCATGCGGCCCTTCACCTCCGGAAGCCCTTCAGTGACCTCGGTGAAGGTGTCACCACCGTCACGGGTGAGCCAGAGCCCTGACCCCTCCGATGATGACCTGAAAAACCAGGGCCAGCGCTGGTGATCCCACATGGCCACGAAGATCTTCCCGGGATTGGAGGGATCCATGACCATATCAGCTACCCCGGAGGTCTCGTTGGTAAAGAGGATCTGCTTCCAGGTATTGCCGCCATCGGTGGACCGGTACAGGCCCCGCTCGGTATGCGGTGCCCATGGATTGCCTATGACTCCTGCATATATGACATCCGGATTGACAGGGTCGATGAGTATACGGTGTATGTAACGGGTGAGCTCGAGACCCATACACTTCCATGATAAACCTCCGTCGGTGCTTTTGTAAATACCGTAGCCTCCCGTAACGCTGTTGCGTGGGTTGCCTTCACCCGTGCCCGCCCAGACTATGTCAGGCCTGAGAGGATCAACGGCAAGGGCGCCAATCGAAGCCACAGCCTCATTGTCAAAGATGGGAGTGAAGGTGGTGCCGGCATTGTTTGTCTTCCAGAGACCGCCGGAGGCGGTTCCGACATAAAAGATATTCTCATTACGGGGATCAACGGCAAAGGCGGTCACCCTGCCGCTCATGCCTCCCGGACCGATGTTCCTGGGCTTGATGCCGCTGAAAAGGGTCATGTCTGTCTTCTGAGCCTCGAGGGCAAGCGTCAGAGTGACAATCACGGCAGATAAGATTATTTTCCTGAACATAGCAATATCATTTAGGGATGACAATTTAACCAAATAAAACTTAAAGGAGCAGGGGTTGAGATGTGTTTTACAATATGAGAAATGGCTTCATGCCTGGATGAGAAAGACCACTGGCCGCCTGTCAAAAGCGGGCAGTGCCTCTCTCCAGGCAGCAATGCTCATGGTCCTAACAAACTCGGTGTCGAGCGTTATGTCAGCTGCTATGCATAGCCGGGTAGAAGGTTTGCAAACTGCCAGTATATCATGAAGCATCTTTCCGTTCCTGAAAGGGGTCTCCATGAATATCTGCGTCTCACCTCCGGCAGATCTCCTCTCAAGATCCATCAGTGCCTTCTGCCTCGCCGTACTCTCTACCGGCAGATAGCCGTGAAAGGCAAACCTCTGCCCGTTGAGGCCTGAAGCGACCAGTGCCAGCATGATCGAAGAGGGACCGGCAAGAGGTATGACACGTATATTACTGCGGTGCGCCTCGGCAGCGACAATGCTTCCAGGATCGGCCAGGCCGGGCATCCCGGCTTCACTCATCACCCCGGCGTCAGCACCCGCTGACACCCTCCCGAGGAGATCCCGGATCAGGGCTGGGTCAGAGTGCTTGCCGACAGGAAAAAAGAGAGTGTCGTCAAGCGGAAAACTACTGTCAATGCTTCTCAGAAACCGTCGTGCACTCCTGATATCCTCAACGGCAAAGAGCCTTAGCGACAAAGCGATCTCCATCGTGCCTGCGGGTATCGTCAGCGCATGGTCAGGATTGCCCAGCGTTACCGGCACCATGTATATTACTCCACTCATCCGTACTGACTTATGAGGAGGTAAAGATATACAAAAGCCCTTGCCGATGCCAAAGTGACAACCGATATTGTTCTTCTCTTAATTTCGGGTTATGTTTGCATATCCAATCCGAAAGACAGTGAAGATCACTTTTCTTGGAACGGGAACTTCCCAGGGCGTGCCGGTAATCGCCTGTGAATGCTCTACCTGCGTGTCGACTGACAGCAGGGACAAGAGACTCAGGACTTCGCTGCTCGTGGAGACCGAAGAGAATACTTTCGTCATTGACGCAGGACCTGACTTCCGCCAGCAGATGCTCACCGCAAGAGTCAATAAGCTGGATGCCATACTCCTTACCCATGAGCATAAGGACCATATAGCCGGGATGGACGACCTCCGTGCCTTTAACCACAGGAGCCAGGCAGCAATAGATATCTATGCCGAGGAGAGGGTGCAGAACGCCGTAAGAAAAGAGTACTCATATGTCTTCTCGGAAAACCGCTATCCGGGTGTGCCCAGGATGGAACTGCACAATATCAGTGACCAGAGCATCGTGATCAGGGGCGTTGAAGTGATACCCCTGCGGGTCTTTCACTACCGGCTGCCAATACTGGGCTTCAGGATTGGGAATATGGCCTACATTACTGACACTAACTACGTTCCGGAGGAGACAAAAGAGCGGCTGGTAGGAGTGAAGTATCTGGTTGTCAATGCCCTCAGAAAAGAGAAACATGTCTCACATTTCAGCCTGGGAGAGGCAGTGGATTTTGTAAGGGAAATTTCTCCGAAGAAAGCCTTCATAACACACATCAGCCATCAGATGGGAAAGCATGAAGAGGTGAACAGGGAACTGCCCGTAAATGTCACACTGGCATGGGATGGACTGGAGGTGATCTGTGAAGACTAAATCACCGCTTTTTGTAGCGATACAGTTTTTTCTGGTATTTTTTTGAGAAGAAATACTTGTTGCGGCCAAGCTGAGAAGTATCGATGTATGAGTTCTTTCTTGCATCCCGGTAAGTATTCTTTTTGGTCGAAGCACATCCCGGCAAAAGCAGAATGGCCGCAAGAAACAGGATAATCAACGATATGCCTTTGTACTTAACTCTTTTCATCGGTTTAGTCCGGATCGGCGTCTAAAAGTAATAATAAAACCCTTAATATCCAGAAAAACTTAAATTCTTCACCTAAAATAGCTCATTGACTGCACCTTCCCCTTTTATTTTCAGATACAATATCCTAAATTGCACCTCCGTTGAGTCGGAGAGCTATTTTTTCAGGTTATACTCAAATGTACTGGTTAAAGTTTCGATTTTCCGCCCTTTTTTTACTCATTCTGCTGCCGCTTTCAGGCCAGAGGCTTGAAAACCTCGGTATTGTCAAGGACAACGGGGCAAGTGTGGTGTCGCTGGTGCTTGAAGACAGCAGCCGTATAGCCGTGGCTGGACCCAGGCCTCTCTTCAGCTTCAGGCTTGACGGTGTCTATTTTGAATCTGACGATGTGCCTGCAGGACTGACCGGCAACCGTTTTGTAATGATATTTCCCGGAGGCATTGAGGCGGGATATACTCCCAGGGGAGGCTCTCACCCGGGTTTTCTGGCCGAGCTGGAACTGAGAAACAACTGGAATGACACCCTGACCATAAGTGATGTGGTTCCCTTCGGCGAAAATGGCAACAGCGCCTGGATCACCGGCTACGGACCTCCCGGCCTGGCAAGGGCAAACCTCTTCCTGCCGGGAAAGAGTCCCGTCAGGGTGATATTGCCCGACAATGCCTGGGAGACAGGCTTTGCAGCCTTTGAAGCCGGAGAGGGAGTGTCGGTCAGCGCAATAGCCAGGCGTATTCACACCGATAACGGAACCAGGAGGAGATATGAGACAATCCTGCCACCGGGAGCAACGGTGACCTACCACATATGGGCTGACCTCTACAGGGGATCATGGCAGGAGGGACTGCGGCTCATGCTTGCCGAACGCTGGCTCTATGACCTGATGAGCTTTGATGATACCCTCTACAGACGCGATGACCTGAAGTGGATACGGAAAAGCTACCTGATGATACTGCAGATGGCATGGGACAGGGAATTCTATGACCGCTTCAGCGGCGAACAGTGCTTCGGCAATCTCCTGTCGGAATACAACAGCCTATTCGGTAATGTCGATGTCTACGGCATCTGGCCTACATGGCCGCGGCTCGGACTGGATGAGAGAAACCAGTGGGACCTTTACAGGGACCTGCCCGGCGGAACAGAGAGACTGAGAGCTGTCAGCCGGCAGGCAAGGCTGAATGACTGCCGTTTCTTTATCGCCTATAACCCGTGGGACCGCAGCACCAGGGAGGAAGACCACCTCTCGGGCATGACTGCCATAATAGAGGCTGCGGAGGCTGACGGCGTGGTGCTCGATACTGAAGGAAGATCCTCGGCAGAACTGCAGTATGCGGCAGACACCGTGCGTCAGGGCGTTATCATGTATTCAGAAGGTATGCCTGTGATCAAAGATATGCCGGGCATCGTTGCAGCCCGGGTGCACAATGCACTCTTCCTGAGCCCCGTACTGAACCTGAACAAGCTGGTGCGACCTGACTTCGCCATCTTTCGCGTTGCAGACGTGGGGGAAGATATCCTCCACAGGGAAATATCCGTTGCATTCTTCAACGGCTACGGCACCGAACTGAACCTCTTCAGACCAGGAAGACGCAACGAAGAGTACAGGGCAGACCTTAACTATCTTGCCTCAACAACTTACATCCTTAGAAGAAACAGCGATGCCTTCCTCGATATGCAGTGGACCCCGCTGGTGAAGAGTATGGCCGACAGGCTCTATGTAAACCGCTGGAGGGCAGGAGAGAAGAGTATCTATACAGTCCTCAGTATGGATAACCTGGGGTACGACGGACCTCTCTTCTCCGTGGGTGACACTGCCGGAAGACACCTGGTTTCCCTGTGGAGACATGAAGAACTGCAGCCGTCGTTGATAAACGGTCAGCTTATGGTGCCGGTGAAGGCCGAGGGATGGAGCCGTGCACACAACGGCACGAGGAAGGAGAGCTCCGTTGATTGCATAGCCTTGCTGCCCAATCTGATCAGGAACCGCATCGAGGGCAACAGCCTGCATATCTCTTCTGACGCCGGGGGCCTGATCTCACTCTACCGCGGGTCACCTGGCTACGGCAATACTCCCGTGATGGAGTTCCGGTCGCCGGCCGACTCCCTCATTCCCGTAGAGAAACTGTTCGGGATAGCCGGGGAAAAGATCGTCATCGAACTGACAGATGAGGGATTGCTGCTTGATGAAAGAGTCATCACCACCCTAGCGGGTATGCCGTGGCTCGTCTCGGAGAGAAAACGGACGCTGCCGCCGGCGGAGATGCCGGAAGATATGATCACTGTCCCTGCCGCAACTGTGAGCTACAGCCTTGATGCCAATGATGAATTCGTGGCCTACCCCCGGGCAGGCAAGGTGGTTACGGCTGATATTGACAGCTTTCTCATCGACAGATACCCGGTCACCAATGAGCAGTTCCTCCGTTTCATCAGAGAGACAAGATATATCCCTGATGATACAACCAACTATCTCAGACACTGGGAGGGTGGACTGCCTGCCGGCGGCCAGGAGCGCTACCCGGTAGTATGGGTGAGCCTGGAGGATGCCAGGGCCTATGCCCGCTGGGCTGGCAAGAGACTGCCAACGGAGGAGGAGTGGCAGCTGGCGGCACAGGGTACCGATGGCCGGAAATGGCCATGGGGCGACGAATTTCATGCTACAAAATGCAATAACGGATTTGGCAGGCCCACCCCCGTGGATGCCTTCCCGAAAGGGGAGAGTCCTTACGGTGTTGCAGACCTTGTTGGCAATGTATGGCAGATGACCGGCGATGTCTACTGCAACGGGGCTTATTACTTCAATATCATCAGGGGAGGCAGCTACTTCAAGCCGGAATCAAGCTGGTGGTACATACAGGGCGGCCCCCAGCCGCTGACAAAGACCCAGATGCAGCTTCTCGTCTCACCCGGCTATGACCGCAGCGCCACGGTGGGATTCCGGTGCGTGATGGACCGGTAGGTCAGTCTTCAGTCTTCAGTCTACAGTCTACAGTCTTCAGCCTACATTTTACAGTCAGTCAATTAATTAATGACTGCCGACTGCCGACTGCCGACTGCCGACTGCCAACTGCCGACTGCCAACTGCCGACTGCCAACTGCCGACTGCCGACTGCCGACTGCTTTTAGCCGCCGAAGCTTTAGCGAAGGTGGCCGACTGCCGACTGCCAACTGCCGACTGTCAGACTATCCTTCTGGCTCCGTCACCAATGCCGGGCATGTAGAAATCAGCCTTCAGGCCTGTCTTTGCAGTGTAAATCTCACCTAACCTTTGTACAAACTCATCTGCGTGAAGGTCTTCCACTATCGAGACGGTGCAACCCCCGAACCCGGCACCGGTCATCCTGGTGCCGATGACCCCGGGAAGCTTGCGGCCTTCATATACCAGTGTGTCAAGCTCGATGCCCGTCACCTCATAATCGGTACAGAGAGAGTCGTGCGATTCGTTCATCAGCCGGCCGAAGGTCTCAATATCATTCTTCTCCAGCGCAGTGATTGCTTCCAGGGTCCTGCCGTTCTCCGTAATGACATGCCTGGCCCTTTTACGTACTACCGGGTCGTCGATGTACCTCTCTGTCATCCACAGGTCAGCAACGGTGAGCTGGCTGAGGTTCCTGACAGGATGGTGCAGGGATATCAGCTCCACAGCCCTCTCGCACTCCGAACGACGCTCATTGTATTTTGAGTCGGTGAGACCCCTGCGCTTGTTTGTGTTTGTGACGATCAGCCTGCGGTTGCCCAAAATCAGCGGTGCATATCTGTACTCTAGGGTGTCACAATCGAGACTGATGGCATGATCTTTTTTTCCGAAACCTGCGGCAAACTGATCCATGATGCCGCAGTTCATTCCCGCAAAGACGTTCTCCGCCTTCTGCGACATTTTCACCAGCTCCATCATTTCAAGACCTGCCCCGGTGACCTCGTTCATCGCCACAGCCGTGACCATCTCAATGGATGCCGACGACGAGAGACCGGCACCGTTGGGAATGTCACCGTAAAAGAGAAGCTCCAGCCCGGGAGCGGCAATACCCTTGAGGGCAAACTCGTTGATGACACCGACGGGGTAGTTGGTCCAGCTTCCCGGAATGGGCGTGTAGCCGGAAGAGATTGGCACCACTACCTCACCGGGAAAGTTGAGGCTGTTGAGCCTGATCTTCGTTCCGCCGGTCAGGCGTAACGCCATTACGGTACCGAAATCCAGAGCACAGGGAAAGACATATCCCCCGTTGTAGTCGGTGTGCTCCCCGATCAGGTTGACACGTCCCGGTGAATAAAAAAAGACAGGGTCTGCTGCCCTGTCCCCGTATGTTTTAAAGAACTCCTCCCGAAGGAGGTCCAGGTCTGCTTTCATACCTTCAGCTTTTTTTCTATTTCCAGTATCTGGTTCCTGAAATGACGGTCAGTGTCTATGAGGTTGTTGACTGTCTTGCAGGCATGCAACACGGTTGCGTGATCCTTTCCACCGATGGAGGAGCCTATGCTGGCCAGTGACGCCTTGGTGAGACTCTTGGAGAAATACATTGAGACCTGCCTGGCCTGAACAATCTCCCTCTTGCGGGTCTTGCCCTGCATCAGGTCAACGGGAATCTTGTAATACTCGCAGACAACCTTCTGTATGTAATCAATTGTTATCTCCCTTCGCTGGGTGTTGACGAGCCTGTCAACCATCTGGCGCGCCAGCTCCAGCGTCACCTCCTTGCGGTTGAGTGTCGACTGCGCATAGAGCGATATAAGGCCTGACTCAAGCTCCCTGATGTTCGATGATATGTTCTCGGCGAGGAACTCGAAGATCTCATCGGGCAGCTCGATACCGTCATTGTATGCCTTCTTGCGGAGTATGGCCAGCCTGGTCTCGTAGTCGGGCTTCTGCAGGTCAGCAAGCAGTCCCCACTTGAAACGCGACAGCAGGCGCTGCTCCATTCCCTGCAACTCTACAGGAGGCTTGTCACAGGTGAGAATGAGCTGCTTGCCCGACTGATGCAGATGGTTGAAGATGTGAAAGAATGTATCCTGTGTCTTCTCCTTGCCGGCAAACTCATGAACGTCGTCAATGATCAGAACGTCAATCATCTGGTAGAAATGGAGAAAATCATTCTTGTTGTTGTTCCTGATCGATTCAACAAACTGTGTCTGAAATTTGTTGGCGTTCACATAAAGAACCGTTTTGTCCGGGAACTTCTCCTTCACCAGGATGCCTATGGCCTGCACAAGGTGCGTCTTTCCAAGCCCGGAGTCACCGTAGATCATCAGCGGATTGAAAGCTGTGCCGCCCGGATTGTTCCCGACAGCTATTCCTGCCGACCGTGCAAGACGGTTGCATTCACCTTCAATGAAATTTGCAAATGAGTAGTCGGGATTGAGCCTGGGGTCAAAATGAAGCTTCTTGATGCCCGGTATGATAAAGGGATTGCGTATGGCAGGCTGCGCAGCCTCAAAAGGTACCTGCATGGGCTTGTTGTGCAGATCACTCTTGTTCCTTGAAGGATACCGTACTGTATAGGGCTTGCCGTTGGCATACCCTGCGTTCTCCATAATGATGTTGTACTCAAGCTTGGCATCATTGCCTATCTCCCGCCTGAGAGTCTTGCGGAGGATATCAATGTATTGCTCTTCAAGATATTCATAGAAAAACGGACTGGGCACCTGTATTGTCAGTATGTTCTTTTCGAGCCTCAGAGGAACGATAGGCTCAAACCATGTCTTGAAACTGGCCGAAGGAATTATGTCACGAATAATTTCCAGACAATTGTTCCAAACCTCATGGTGTGACTTGTTCATTAAGATTGAAATTAAAAAAAATCTTATCCGTTTTCAGGTGACGAAACCCGTGACAATATTTGTAAAAAAAAAAGGTAAAAAAAAATTTTTTTTCTCTTGACTTTTCCATTTATTCTTTATGGTAATGAACCTCAGGTCCTTATACCCGAAAAGAAAATTCAAAAAAATTAATATACTGTTAATCAGTATTTTACGGGGAAGGGTATGTCTCCCAACGACTTAAAAGAAGAGGATATTTCTGTCTTTATCTTTGTCCGGGGACCATTTCCCGGAAATATTCCTGTAACGGGATGATTCAATAATGTTTAACACTTTTCGGACATTTCATTCGCTCTTTTTGCCAAAAAGGGAGAAGTGAACATATTTGGCGGGATTGTTCCTCATATCCTGGAGCAAAAGATCGAGACTGCTGAGTGTGTTATTGAGATTCGTGTAAAGAGAGTCGTCTTTCATCAGCTTTCCTGCTGAACCCTCTCCCTTGCTTATTCCTTTTGCCAGCTCATCAAGGCTGACAAGTGACGACTTCAGCGAGGTGAGGGTTGATTCCAGGTCTGCCGATGCAAAAGCCTCTGAGATCAATTCCAGGTTCTTCATCGTCGAATCAAGTGAGGAACTGTTCGCTGACATCATTGCCGTAAAGACCCTGAGATCTTCTATCGACGCCATCAGGGCATCCTTCTTGCTGTCCGTGATCTCCTCAAGGCCGGAGGTAATGCCGTTAACATTGGAAACCGTCGACCTGATGCCGGCAGCAAACTCGGGAGTGAATATTGCATTGACCGATGAGATCACTGAATCAAGCTTGAGGATCATTTCCGCGAGGTTATCCTCAACAGGAGCCAGGGCGTCACTGAGCCTTTCTGTGATCGGGGTGGCCACATAACCCTCAAGGGTATCGTGATTGTGACACATCTCGCTGCTCTGACCCATGCGCAGTATCACCTTCATGCCGGCGATAAGGGTGGCTGTGGTGATCTCAGCCCTGGTGTCCGCGGGTACATTGAAGTGTTTGTCAACGGAGAGAGAGACCAGTATCCTCCCGGAACCGTCGTTTATGAGCCTGATATCCTGCACAACACCTGCCTGGTAACCGTTTATCTCAACCGGATTCGACTCGGTCAGTCCGGCAATGTTGCCGTATACTACATGATAGGTGTCAGTGCTTGTAAAGAGGGCAGTACCCTTGAGGAAACTGAAAAGAAGTATGAATGCAATAATGGTGACAAGCGCTACGGCCCCTACTTTAACCTCGTGTGATATCTTCATTCCGTTAATCTGTTTTTTTTGCCTGTATGGCCTCCCTGAGAGGCATTATCCTGCCGTTCCTGACAGCAATGACAAACGCGTCGGGGAACCTTAGCGTAAGAATCCGCCGGTACTGCAGGGCATCATTATAAACGGGGAATCTGCCCGCAGCGTATTTTGTCAGCTCTCCTTCCTTTATCCTGGTTACAGTGTCGATGTTCCTGAGGAGATCTTTGCTCAGCTCCCTGTGGCCGGGCATGGCGGCTATCTGAACCATAAAGAATATGTCATCAGCGGGAGAGGCAGCTGAGGTGCCTGTCGTGCCGGTTGAACTCCCGGCCGGCTTCTCTCCTTCAACTTCTGAAGGTTCCATTGACACCAATGTCTCATCCCTGGCTTTGCCTCCAGATGAGTCCGGTGCATCGCTCTTTATGTCGCCGGCTGTCACCCCGGTAACTCCTGCGCTGACGCTGCCACTGACGGCTTCCGGCACTGCCACGGTGCGCGCGGAGTTGTCTATCCTGATACCCGACCGGCTGTCGATCGACTGCTTGTAATCCCTGAAGGCCCTGAAGATGGCTGACGCAAGGTAATCCTGCCCCTGTTCTGACATGAGGAACTTCTCCTCCTCGGGATTGGAGATGAACCCGAGCTCCACAAGTACCGACGGCATGGTGGTTCGCCATAAAACAACGAATCCTGCCTGTCGCACACCGCGGTCTTTCCTGCCCACTCTCTCCCTGAACTGATCCTGGATCTGGGTGGCAAACTCAGTACTCTGTTTCAGGTAGGTATTCTGCATCAGCGAAAAGATGATGAATGATTCCACGGAGTTGGGATCATAACCCTCATATTTTGTCTTGTAATCCTGTTCCAGGGTGATGACTGAGTTCTCCTTCATGGCAACCTGCAGATTGGCTTCGTCCATGCTCTGACCAAGAACGTATGTCTCCGCACCGGAAAAACGTCTGTCGCCTATGGAATTCGAATGAATCGATATGAAGATGTCGGCCTTGTTTCTGTTAGCCACCTCGGCACGCTCGGCCAGCCCTATGAAGGTGTCCTTGTCACGTGTGTATATGACCTTAACGTTGTCAAGCAAGCTGCTGATGTACCTGCCGGTCTTAAGTGCCACGGCAAGGTTGACGTCCTTCTCCTTTGATCTTGATCCCACTGCTCCCGGATCCCTTCCGCCGTGACCGGCATCGATTACCACCACCCATTCATTTTCTTCCGGTACCGGCTGCGACCATCCGGTGAGTGGCATGGTAATTGAAGCCGTCATCAGGAGACTTATCAGAATATCTTTTAACCCTCTTATTTTGGTAATCTGCCGCATTACAGCCTTGAGAATTTTAATTAGTTTTGTCGCTGGCATGTCAAAGATGCACAACAACTACGCAAAAATAGCATTTAACTTGCATTTTCACGCATCCAGATTGTTTGTGGCAATTTTCATGCCGCTTCTCTTCTCTGCGGCACTGAGTGCCCAGGAGCCGGTGAGGACCGGCGTCAGGGAGGTTCAGTTGCCGGACACACTCACCGCTGTCGCGCCGGATACACTCCCTGCGGTCATGCCTGATACACTTCCCGCAGTCATCCCGGACACTCTTACGGGGGCCAGATCTGACTCTATTCCGTTTCACACCCCTGAGATGCTTAACGACCCCAATGCAGAACAGGACTCGCTCTACGCGGGAGTTTATTTCCCGCAACCCGATACTGCAGGGGCGAAACTTCCCCTTATAATATCCCCCGATGCCGTCGATGAAACAATTGTCTATACTGCTGACGGCTATATAAAAACCGACTTGAGAACCAGGCTGGTAAGCCTGGTTGAGAATGGTAAAGTTACCTATGGCACCATAGAGCTTACTGCTGACTCTATCGTACTGGACCTGGAGACAGGCTCCGTCTATGCTACCGGAAGAATAGACTCCACAGGCCAGATGGTAGGCAAACCGGTATACAAGGATAAGTCGGAAGAGTTTGAGTCAATGGAAATTACCTATAATTTCAAGTCGCAGAAGGGTGTCATCAGGAATGTCACCACGGAGCAGGAGGGAGGCTTTCTGCAGAGCCTGAAGACAAAGAGGCATGAAGACGGCACCCTTCATGTGAACAGGAGCAAGTTCACCACCTGTGACGCCGAGGAGCCGCACTTTTACCTCTCCCTGCCCAAAGCCAAGGTCTATCCGGGCGAAAAGATCGTCTCCGGCCCGGCCTATATGGTAGTGGCTGACATCCCTCTGCCGCTCATCCTGCCCTTCGGCTTCTTTCCGGTACAGAAGAGACGGGCATCAGGTATCATTATGCCCAGGTACGGTCAGGAGGCACGCCGCGGCTACCACCTCTCCAACGGCGGGTATTATTTTGCCCTGAACGACTATTTCGATCTCAAGCTCACGGGTACCGTCTACACCAACGGGACATGGCTGGCAGATGCAGCCACCTCGTACCGGGTGCGATACAGGTTCTCAGGATCATTCGGGTTCAGCTATGCCAACAACGTCACCAGCTACAAGGGCATGTCTGACTACGGCAAAACCTCCAACTACTGCATCAGCTGGTCACATTCGCAGGACGCTAAGGCCAGTCCCGGTTCACGCTTCTCTGCAAGCGTCAACATGAGCTCCAGCGGCTACGACAAGAACAACAGCTATGATGTTACAGACCACGTTACAACCACCAGGCAGTCAAGCATAAGTTATTCCCGCACATGGGCCGGTACACCCTTCAGCTTTGCCACCAGCCTGAACCAGTCGCAGAACGTGCAGAACAAGACAATGATGCTTAACCTTCCCAAAGCCAGCCTGACAGTTGCCCGCATCTATCCCCTCAAGCCCAAAAAACCTGCCGTCAAGCAGCGCTGGTATCACGACCTGACAACACAGTACACTGCATCACTCGACAACAAGATCGACACCTATGACAGCCTCTTGTTTACCAGTGCAATGTGGCGTGGTATGAAGAACGGCTTCAAGCACGAGATACCGCTAAGCCTTCAGATCAGACCCTTCAATAACTTCTCGATCTCTCCCTCACTCCGCTATTCCGGCGTACTCTATACCCAGAAGATCGAAAAGAGATGGGTGCCGGACTTCTATGACGAATCGCGGAATAAGATCGTGCCTTCAGTTGTCAATGATACGATCAGGGGAATAACTTACGGACATGCCCTTGTGCCTGCGATCAGCGCCTCCTTCAATCCGCAGCTCTACGGAACCTTCCAGTTTACAAGGGAGGGATCGAGGATCGAAACCATCAGGCATGTGATGAAGCCGTCGGTAGGATTCTCCTATGCGCCGGAGACCGACAGACTGTCGAGCGATATGTACAGGACGGTTCAGTATGATACCCTGGGCAATACACGGGAATATTCAATATATGAGGGAGGCCTGTTCGGAACACCTTCGTCGGGACGGCGCTCAGGCTCAATTACGTTTGGACTTACGAACCTGCTCGAGGCCAAGGTCTATGCCAGGAATGATACGACAGGCAAACCTAAGAAAATTAAGCTGATAGAGAGCCTCTCAATGAACACCTCCTACAATATCTTTGCAGATTCACTGCACTGGTCTCCCGTGAGCATGTCGTTCCGCACCACCCTCGCCGAAAATATCAACCTGCAGGCCAGCAGCAGCTTCAATCTTTACGGCATCAATGAGCAGGGCGGCGCCGTCAGGGAGTTTGCAATTGTTCAGGGACGCGGACTGGCGAGGATGACCAGCCTCAACATGAGTGTCGATTTCGACCTGGGACGCCTGCTCAGGGGAAAGGATAGCGGCAGGCAGCAGACCACCGCATCCTCAGGATCACAGGGCATGGCCAGGGGAGGAATTCAGCCGGAAGGAACGGGATCACAGAGTAACCTGCCACTGGCAGGCGACAGCTATGATGAGTACGGCTATGTGAAATTCGATGTGCCGTGGTCACTCAGAATGGCATATAACTTCAGCTACAGCAAACCGGGACTCCGTACCAACATATCACAGACCTTCACCATGTCGGGAGATCTCAGGCTCACCCCGAAGATGGCTGTCACCTACAACACCGGCTTTGACTTCAAGCAGAAGGAGATAACCATGACCAGGGTCGGCATCTCACGCGACCTCCACTGCTGGGAGATGAGTTTCTCATGGATACCCACGGGATATATGAAAAGCTGGAACTTCACCATCAGGGCCAAATCAAGTATGCTTCAGGATCTCAAGTACGAAAGACGCAAGGACTACCATGAAAATTACTAACGAATCAAAAATATCAGGAATGAAAAGAATTATCAGCACAACGGCTGCCCCGGGTGCCATAGGCCCCTACAGCCAGGCCGTGGAGGCCAATGGTACACTCTACATATCGGGACAGGTGGCTATTGACCCGGCAACAGGCAAGATGGTCGAGGGAGGCATCACTGAACAGACAACCAGGGTATTGAAGAATATAAAAGCCATACTGCTTGCCGCCGGATATACCCTCGACGATGTGGTGAAATCGACCTGCCTTCTCTCCGACATGTCGGACTTCAAGGCAATGAACGAGGTTTACGCACAGTTTTATACCTCCGACCAGCCCGCAAGGGCAGCATTTGCCGTAAAGGGACTGCCCCTGGGCGCCCTCATAGAAATTGAGACAATAGCGGTCAAGAAATAAAAGTACCGGCGGGTCTCAGACCCGCCCATACCCGGACCTAAGCCAGAGAGGCACACCTAGCAGAAGCGGCGGGTCTCAGACCCGCCGCAACGCGGATAAAAGCCAGGCAGGCATACTTCACAGAAGCGGCGGATCTCAGACCCGCCGCAACGCGGATAAAAGCCAGGCAGGCACACATAGCAGAAGCGGCGGGTCTCAGACCCGCCGCACCGCGGATAAAAGCCAGACAGGCATACTTAACAGAAGCGGCGGATCTCAGATCCGCCGCTTCCTGCATATCAATATCGTTGGTGCTGCTTATTCAGCTATGACCTCAAAGTCGATGTCAACTTTGACATTACGGTGCAACTTGATAACAGCCTTGTAGTTGCCAATTTCCTTGATTGCCTCCTCGCCGAGGAGAATATTCTTGCGGTCAATGTCAAAACCCTTCTCCTTCAGCGCTTCCGCCAGCTGGATGGTGTTGACCGATCCGAATATCTTTCCTGCTGAGCTTACCTTGGCTCCAAGAACCAGCTTGACCTCGGCAAGCTTGCCGGCCAGCACCTCAGCTTCATTCTTTATCTGTTCCTCCTTGTGAGCCCTCTGCTTCAGATTCTCATTGTGAATCTTCACGGCAGAGCCGGTTGCCTGAACGGCATATCCCTTGGGGATCAAATAGTTCCTTGCATACCCGGTCTTAACGGTGATGACGTCGTTCTTCTGACCGAGCTTATCCATATCCTGGGTAAGAATTATCTTCATCTCTCTTCCTCCTTTACTTTAACAGGTCAGCAACATAAGGCAGCAGGGCAAGATGCCGTGCACGCTTGATGGCCGTGGCCACTCTCCTCTGATACTTCAGCGACGTACCGGTGATACGGCGCGGGAGGATCTTACCCTGTTCGTTGAGAAACTTCTTCAGGAACTCGGGATCCTTGTAGTCAATGTACTTGATCTTGTTCTTCTTGAACCTGCAGTATTTCTTCTTCTTGATCTCTACTGTAGGCGGAGTCAGGTACCTGATCTCTGAATTGTTCTGTGCCATCTCTATTCCTCCGTAACTTTTTCGGTTTCTTTCATTCTTCTCTTCTTCTCGGCATACTCAATGGAATGCTTGTCCATACGGAAGGTCAGGAAACGGATGATCCTCTCATCCCTCCTGTACTGCACTTCTAATTTCTCTATTAACTCGCCGGGTCCCCGGAACTCGATCAGGTAATAAAAACCTGTCGACTTCTTCTGAATGGGATAGGCAAGCTTCTTCAGACCCCAGTTCTCTTCATGAACGATCTCACCTTCGTTGTCGGTGATGATCTTCTTGAATTTCTGAACCGCTTCCTTCATCTGGTTCTCAGACAAAACGGGAGTTGCAATGAAAACGGTTTCGTACTGATTCAACATCTCTTTTTTTTGTTTTTAAATGGTGTTAATAAATCGGGATGCAAAAGTAAAACAATAAATCTTAAAAAAAAATAATCCCGCAACTATTTGCTTATATTTGTGACTGATAAACCAGACAGACTGCTGATACCCGCTATGGATAACTTCATTGTTTCTGCCCGGAAATACCGGCCTGCCACTTTTGACATGGTTGTGGGGCAGGATACCATAACCACCACTCTTAAGAACGCGATAAAGAATAACTTTCTTGCACAGGCCTATCTTTTTTGTGGCCCCAGGGGCGTGGGCAAGACCACCTGCGCACGGATCTTTGCCAAGACAATAAACTGCTCCAGCCCCGGACCCGACGGCGAAGCCTGTGACCAGTGCGAATCATGCCGCTCGTTCAACTCGCAGGCATCATTCAACATTCATGAGCTCGATGCCGCATCAAACAACAGTGTCGATGATATCCGCAACCTGACCGACCAGGTGAGGATACCCCCGCAGGTGGGTAAATTCAGCGTATATATAATTGATGAGGTTCACATGCTCTCGGCACAGGCCTTCAACGCCTTCCTGAAGACACTGGAGGAGCCGCCGGCACATGCCATCTTCATCCTGGCAACAACCGAGAAGCACAAGATAATTCCCACAATCCTCTCCCGGTGCCAGATATTCGACTTCAACCGTATAAGTGTTGACGATATCGTGCAGCGACTCACCTGGGTGGCCGGCAACGAGGGTGTGAATGCCGAGCATGAGGCACTGCATGTCATAGCCACCAAGGCTGACGGTGCCATGCGCGATGCACTATCCATCTTTGACCAGATCGTAAGCTTCAGCGGCAAAAACATCACCTATAATGATGTAATTGCCAACCTCAACGTACTCGACTTTGAGTACTACTTCAGGATCACCGCAGCGGCAATGGAGGGCGATGTTTCCGAAGCACTGCTCACCTTTAACGAGATACTTAACAAGGGCTTTGACGGCTATAACTTCATGGCCGGACTGAACAACCATCTGCGTGACCTGCTGGTCAGCCGCGATGAGGCAACGGTGAAACTGCTGGAGACCTCACCCTCGATACGACAGCGTTACCGGGAGCAGGCCATAGGGACGTCGCTGACATTTATCTACGAGGCTCTTGAGATAGGGTCACAGTGCATGCTTACCTTCCGCAGCAGCAAGAACCAGCGCCTCCATGTGGAGCTCGCCATGATGCGCATGTGCAACCTGTCCGGGGTGCAGGAGCCCGGGGAACCAAAAAAAAAAGCTGACACCCAACCCTCATCGGCCATAGCTGAACCGGCAGCACCGGCAGCCGCCAAACCTGCTGCCATAATCACATCATCACCACCCGCGGCCGCAGTGACGCCCCGGAAGGTGACACCGCCACCTGCTGATGAAAAAAAGATTTCAATAAAGAACCTCATCACTGCCCCTGCAACAGAAGAGAGCGGCGTCAGCGAACCGCAGCCCGGGACACTCCCTGCTTCTCCTGCCAGGGAGTTTACCCCTGATGAACTGAAAGAGGCATGGAATAATTTCGCTGCTGACATTAAGGACGAGAGCCCAAGGATATCGGTGACACTGGCAGCCGTGACGCCGGATTTGAATGAGGATAAGAGTGTGGTACTCAGGCTCGACAACTCAGCCCTCAAGGAGACATTCGACCATAACTTCAGGGCACGACTGGAGAACCACCTCCGCACCGCGCTTCAAAACAGCACCGTCAGACTCAGTACCACCGTGGAGGCTACTGAGAGAGGCGAGATACTCTACTCGCCGGACCAGAAGTTCAACCATATGGCTTCCAAAAACCCTGCTCTGAAGGAGCTGAAAAAGAATTTTAACCTTGATTACGAATAGCCTGTCCTGACTAGTGAGCGGAAGAATAAAGAAGAAGAGTGATGCCCCTCCCGGTGAAGCGGGCAGGCAGCCTGACCGTGTCGCTGAGGCATATGCGATTGCAGGCGGCATTGCCCACGACCTGAATACAATACTCACTGCGATATACGGCTACAGCGAGCTGGCCCTGGAATCTGCCGGTGATGCTGCCGAAGCTGAAAAATACATGGGAAGGATCATTGGGGCTGCCGACAGGGCCAAATCCCTGACGGGACAACTCATTGACCTCAGTCGCGGAGCACTGCAGCCCCGGCAGACTGTGAATATCGGCGACATCCTCGCAGATGCCGTCCGATTCATCAGGCAATCGGCAGATGACAATATCACAATTACGGAAACGATAAATGCACCGGATCTGCTGGTTGATGCTGTACCGGCACAGCTATTCAGACTCTTCGTTAATGTTGCGGTAAATGCACTGCAGGCAATGAAGGAGAAAGGAGGCATCCTCGAGATAACCATTGATACGGCGAGTGATAGCAACGACAGTGCGGGAGCACCACCCAAAACCGCCCTGGTGCAGTTTGCCGATACCGGCAGGGGAATGGATAGCGAGACAACCCGGAAACTCTTTACACCCTTCTTCTCGGCAGGAAAAAGTGAAGGAGGAACAGGACTGGGCATGATGGTCGTCAGCGCTATTATGCGTGACCTGGGAGGAGCTGTCAGGATAAACAGCCAGCCAGGAACCGGAACAGTCGTCGGTCTGCTGATCCCGCTCTCCGGATTTGGCCCTGTTGACGAAATGAGTTACCTTCGGGAAACTGAAAAATGAATTTTTACAACATCTTCTTATATGGCAGGTGTACTGATTGTTGAGGATGATGCTGATCTGCGCGAGATGCTCAGAGACGCCCTTGAGAAACGCAAATTTACCGTCATAACCGCAGCAAACGGGAGGGAGGCAATAGCCCGCTTCCGCCCTTCGGTCATCGACCTGGTGGTCACCGACCTGCTTATGCCTGAGGAGGACGGACTGATGGTGATCATGAAGATAAGAGAACTGAAACCGTCGGTGAAAATGATTGCCATAAGCGGAGGAGGTAAGGCGGGACCGGGGAGCTACCTGCTGATGGCCAGCACACTGGGAGCAGACCATGTCTTTTCCAAACCTTTCCTGCCCTCAGAACTGGTGCAGAAGGTGAGGGAGATACTTGCATAAACATTATCCCTCCATGATTGTTAAACGTTTGAAATGAAATCATTAAAACTCATATAACATGTTGACAAAAAAAGTTGAAGATATCTGCAACAGGCAGATTGAAAGAGAAGGATACTCTTCAAACCTTTACCTTGCCATGGCTTCATGGGCAGAGAACAAGGGCATGGCCGGCATTGCCGGCTGGCTGTACCAGCAGTCAGATGAGGAGAGGCAGCACATGCTCAAATTCATCAAATATGTGAATGAACGCGGAGGATGTGCATGCATTCCTGCCTTTAAGCAGCCGCCGGTGAAATACAAGGGCGTGTCGGAGATGTTCAAAGAGGTGCTCAAGCATGAGCAGTTCATCACCGCCAGCATCAATGAGGTGCTTGCCACTGCTATAGCTGAAAACGATTATGCCACAACTAACTGGATACAGTGGTTCGTTGAGGAACAGCTGGAAGAGGAGAGCAGCGTGCAGCTGATACTCGACAAGCTTTCACTTGCCGGAGAACACGGTCTCTACTTCCTCGACCGTGACATTTTGAGACTTAGGGAAGAGAATTAAGACCCTCTCTTCCGTAGTAATAAGCTGATTGCAACTTAAGGCTGCTGCGCTGTTCGCAGCAGCTTTTTGCTTATCTGATGATCTGTGCTCTCCCTGCCACAGTTCCCTTTTCCGGCCTGCCCGGTTTATGCAGTCGCCCAACCCCCGAACCGGAAAAAAGTATTAATTTTGCGAAAGTTTTAAAAATAAAGTAAATGAGCTTCGTCAATAAGACACTGTCATTCTTTCTGGGTAATAAGGAGGTTCGTGACCTTAAGGAGATCAATCCGTTTGTGGCAAAGATCGGAACGGAAAGCGCTCTCGTTGCCTCCCTGTCGAATGACGCCCTCCGCGATAAAACTGCGGAACTGAAACAGATTATCAGGGGATTTATCACTGACGAGGAGATGCAGGTCATTGAGATCAGGGTTCAGGCAGAGAAGGAAGAGGATGTAAACCGAAAGGAAGATCTTTATAATCAGATAGATAAGATTGAGAAACTCATCCTTGAGAAGATAGAGGAGAAACTTGACGAACTGCTGCCCGTTGCTTTTGCAATCGTCAAGGAGACAGCACGACGGTTCAAGGAGAACGAGGTGCTCGAGGTCACGGCACGAGAGTGGGACCGCGATCTCGCTGCAACAAGACCCTCAATAACCGTTAAGGGAGACAAGGCTTACTGGAATAACCGCTGGATGGCCGGAGGAAACGAGATTCTGTGGGATATGGTCCATTATGATGTGCAGCTCATTGGCGGGGTGGCACTCCATAAGGGCAAGATTGCCGAGATGGCTACCGGCGAGGGAAAGACCCTCGTCGCTACCCTGCCGGTATTCCTCAATGCCCTGGCAGGCCGGGGAGTACATATCGTCACCGTGAACGACTACCTCTCAAAACGCGACTCCGAATGGATGGGTCCCCTGTATGAGTTCCACGGACTGACGGTAGACTGCATCGACAAGCATGAACCTAACTCACCGGCACGGCGCAAGGCCTACAACTCCGACATCACCTTCGGCACCAACAACGAATTCGGCTTTGACTACCTGCGTGACAACATGGCTATCAACCCTGAAGACCTCGTGCAGAGAAAGCACCATTACGCAATCGTCGACGAGGTTGACTCAGTGCTGATTGACGATGCCAGAACACCGTTGATCATATCCGGGCCCACAGCCAAGAGCGACAACCTGCAGTTTGATGAGTTTAAACATAAGGTCGAGAAACTGGTGAGTGCACAGAGAAAACTTGTCACCCAACTGCTGGCAGATGCAAAGAGACTTATCAATGATGGCGACAATGAAAAGGGCGGACTGCTTCTGCTGAGAGCCTACAAGGGACTTCCCAAGAACAGCGCTCTGATCAAATACCTGAGTGAAGAGGGCGTGAGAACACTCCTCCAGAAGACGGAAAACTTCTACATGCAGAACAACTCCAAGGAGATGCCTAAGGTTACGGAAGAACTCTATTTCGTGATCGATGAGAAGGGCAACTCCATTGAGCTTACTGAAAAGGGACATGACCTGATATCGACATCAGTTGAAGATGCAAGCTTCTTTGTGCTGCCTGACGTCGGCTCCATGATCGCAGAGATAGAGAAGACCGTCAAGGATGACATGGAGCGTATGAGAGCCAAGGACGAGCTGCTGAAGGATTTCGCCGTCAAGTCGGAACGGGTCCACACAATGACCCAGCTGATGAAGGCATATACGCTCTTTGAGAAGGATGTGGAGTATGTCGTCATGGATAACAAGGTGAAGATCGTCGATGAACAGACAGGGCGTATTCTGGAAGGAAGACGCTATTCCGACGGACTCCATCAGGCCATTGAAGCCAAGGAGAACGTCAAGGTTGAAGCCTCCACCCAGACTTACGCCACAATCACCTTGCAGAACTACTTCAGGATGTACCACAAGCTCGCCGGTATGACCGGCACGGCCATCACCGAGGCAGGAGAGTTCTGGAATATCTACAAGCTTGACGTTGTGGTCATTCCCACCAACGTGAAGGTTATAAGGAACGACCATGAAGACCTGGTATACAAAACCAAGCGGGAAAAATACAATGCCGTCATTGACGAGATAGTCAAGCTCAACAGTCAGGGCAGACCGATATTGGTTGGTACCACCTCCGTTGAGATATCGGAGTTGCTTAGCCGTATGCTCAAGATGAAGGGGCTGAAACATAATGTCCTCAATGCCAAGCTGCACCAGAGAGAGGCAGAGATCGTCCTCGAGGCCGGAAAGACGGGCACCGTTACCATAGCAACGAACATGGCAGGCCGCGGTACTGACATAAAGCTGACGCCTGAAGTGAAGAAGGCAGGGGGACTGGCCATCATCGGAACAGAGCGGCACGAATCACGCCGGGTCGACAGGCAGCTGAGAGGACGCGCCGGCCGCCAGGGAGACCCGGGATCATCACAGTTCTTCGTTTCTCTCGAGGATGACCTGATGCGACTCTTCGGTTCGGAGAGGATATCCGGTATCATGGACAAACTGGGACTGAAAGAGGGGGAGATGATACAGCACCCTATGATCACCAAGTCCATTGAAAGAGCCCAGAAGAAGGTCGAGGAGAATAACTTCGGCATCAGGAAGAGACTGCTTGAATATGACGATGTCATGAACTCCCAGCGTGAGGTGATCTACAGCAAGAGACGCCACGCTCTCCTCGGTGAGAGACTGGGCGTCGATATCGCCAATATGATGTATGACGTCACCGAAATGATCGTCAACACAAGCAAGGATGGCTCCGACTTCGAAGAGTTCCAGTTCTCACTCATAAGGTCACTGTCAGTTGACTCCCCGATAGAGAAAGCTGAATTCAATAAAAACAGCAACCAGGAGATAATCGATGCTGTCTATGGCAAGGTACTCGATGCCTACCGCCGCAAAGGTGAGGTGATCTCTTCTACCGCCCTCCCCATCCTGAAAGATGTATATGAAAGAATGTCAGCTACATATGAAAATGTAGTTGTGCCTATCACTGACGGGGTCAGGACCTATAACGTCGTTACCAACCTGAAAAGCTCAGTTGAGAGCGAAGGGAGGGAACTGCTGCGCTCATATGAGAAGACCTCGGTGCTGGTTACAATAGATGAGGCATGGAAGGAACACCTCAGGGAGATGGATGACCTTAAGCAGTCAGTGCAGAATGCTACCTACGAGCAGAAAGATCCGCTGCTGATTTACAAGTTCGAATCGTTTGAGCTCTTCAAGACCATGATCAATAAGGTCAACCAGGATGTGGTCAGCCTGCTGATGAAAGGTACAATACCTGTGGCCTCACCTGACAACGTGAGAGAGGCACAGCGCCGCAGACAGGCTGACATGAGCAGGCTGAAGACGCAGAAAAGCGACTTCGACAGCTACGGCAGCGGCGGCGGCGATGCGCCCGAGAAGAGACAGCAGCAGATGGCACCGGTGAGGGTTGACAAGAAAGTGGGAAGAAACGAGCCATGTCCGTGCGGCAGCGGCAAGAAGTACAAGCATTGTCACGGCCGTAATCTTGGCGATTCCGCCGGCGTCTGATTATTTTCCGGAGATATCCTGATTGTCAGGCCCGTGTCTCCGGGGTACTGATCATCGCAAGGTAAAGCAATGCCTGCTCAATGAAAGTGGCTATGCTGAACGGACCGGGTGTCCTGATCATCAGGTCGTAAGGCGACTTCTCAGGTTCAACGGCCATGTCGGGACCTACCTTCATGGGCGATGACGAGAGGGAGACAATAGCCATGAGCTGAAAGAGCGCACCTGGATTGATGTCAATAAGCAGGTCAAATTTTGAGGATATGAAATTTCTGGCATCCTCCGACGTGGGTAAAAAAGCCCAGTTAAGGTCACTCTGCTTCATAAACTTCATGTGAGTGATGCCTGTTAGCCTGTCAGGGACAGTTTTACCCGGTATCCAGACCAGTACCTCAACGCTTTTGCCCGCCTGTGAAAGCTGCCTGGTCAAGGCAGCAAGGTGCTGAAAATCTTTCTCTGATGAGGCATCCCAGAGTATTCCTACCTTCTTTACCTTTTCCAGGTCAAACTCCTGCCTTATCCTCCTGAAGGGTGATGTGCGCCTCCGGATGATCATCCTGCCGGCCTTGAGTCTGAGATTGCCTAGAAATTCCATCGTTATGCAAACCTATATTTTTTTTGGCTCATAGCGCATCGGGTGACGATTATTCTTCGACCATTTTCACGAACTCCTCCTCGCTGACCAGGGGTACTCCAAGGTCAGCGGCTCTGGCTCGCTTCGACGGCCCCATATCGTTCCCGGCGATTATGAATGATGTGTTTCCTGACACTGATGAGGTGATCTTCCCGCCGGCAGCCTCAACGGCCTCCTTCAGCTGGTCTCTGGTGAAGTTATTGAAGGTTCCGCTTATCACAATTGTCTTTCCTTCCAGCGGCCCGCCCGGGGCCGCTTGCTGCGTGGCGCCGCCGAAGCTCATGCCCGCGGCTCTCAGCCGTCTTATGTTCTCGATGTTACCGGCGTCGGCAAAATACTCCCTGACGCTTGAGCTTATGCGCGGCCCTATCTCGGGCAGGGCAGTCAGCTCCTCATCGGTTGCCTGCATCAGTGCGTCGATATCAGGAAAACCGGAAGCCAGGACCCTGGCCACTGTCTCCCCCACATGCCTGATACCCAGGGCAAAGAGCTTCCTGTGCCAGGGGGCGGAGAGTGATGCGGTAAGCTCGGCGAGTATGTTGGAGGCTGACTTGTCGCCCATCCTCTCAAGAGATGCAAGCTGCTCATGCTTCAGGTCATACAGGTCGGCCGTGCTGCACACCAGCCCGCTCCTGTATAACAGCTCGACGGTCTCTTCCCCCAAACCCTCAATATCCATGGCTTTGCGTGACACAAAGTGAATTATGCGCCCTGTGATCTGGGGCGGACAGTGCAGATAGTTGGGACAGTAGTGATTTGCCTCACCCTCGCTGCGTACCAGCGGCGTACCGCACTCGGGACATTCCTGCGGGAAGGTTACAGCCTCCGATCCCGGCAGACGGCTGAGGAGATCCACCCCCACGATCTTTGGAATGATCTCACCGCCCTTCTCAACCGTGACAGCATCACCATAATGAAGACCCAGCAAACCAATCTGGTCACTGTTATGGAGCGAGGCACGTTTTACCGTGGTGCCGGCCAGCAGCACAGGCTCCAGGTTGGCTACGGGAGTTACATTGCCGGTCCTGCCAACCTGGAAGTCGACTGACAGCAGCCTGGTGACCGCCTGTTCAGCCGCATACTTGTAGGCTATGGCCCAGCGCGGCGACTTGGCGGTGGTACCCAGCATCGACTGAGCCTTCAGTGAGTTGACCTTTATAACCACACCGTCAGTGTCATATGGCAGCCTCTTACGTTCATCCTCCCACAGCCTTAGAAAGCTGATCACCTCTTCCATGCCGCCGCAGAGCTGCATGATGTCAGGAGTGCGGAATCCCCAGGAACGGGCCGCCATGATGTTGTCATAGTGGTTGTCAGCCGGAAGCTCTTTCCCCAACAGATAGTAGAGGAAGCAATCAAGAGGTCGCGAAGCCACAGTGCGCGGATCAAGCAGCTTTAGTGTGCCTGCGGCTGCATTGCGGGGGTTGGCAAAGAGGGGCTCACCGAGAGCCTGGCGTGCGGCATTCATCTCCTCAAAGCCCTTCCGGGGTATGTATATCTCACCCCTGACTGCAAAAGAGGCAGGAATCCCCGCTCCGGAAACCCTTACGGGTATGCTCCTGATGGTCCTTACATTGACGGTGACATCATCACCCACATTGCCGTCACCCCTTGTGACAGCACGTACCAGAAGTCCGTTTTCATAGGTGATACTGATGGATACACCGTCATACTTGAGCTCACAGACGTACTGAGGTTCATAACCCAGCGCGCGGCTGACCCGTGCCCCGAATTCCGTCACCTCCTCAACACTGTAGGTGTTGCCCAGCGAAAGCATGGGCCAGATATGCTCTGCCTGAATAAACTCCGCTGTGAGATCACTGCCGACCCTCATCGTGGGAGAGTCCGGCGTCACCAGCTCCGGAAACCTCTTCTCCAGTGCCTGCAGCTCATTGAGCAGCAGATCAAATTCGAAGTCAGTGATAACTGGTTGATTAAGAACATAATACCTGTGGTTGTGTTCATCTATTGTTTTCCTGAGCTCCTCGGCTCTATTCCTTGCATCGGCAAGCTTCATCGTTGGCATGCTACGGTAAATAATAATCTGTCAGCTCCATACTCCCGGGATCACGGTTCCGCAAGTGCACCTGCCGCTTCTGATCTCATCAGTGACAACCCTGAAGCCACTTCTGTCAATAAGTTTCTTGCCGCATGACGGACAGAGTGTGTCATCCTGACCTGAGCCCGGCACGTTGCCCATGTAGACGAACCTAATACCCTCATTGCGGGCAATCTTCACGGCGGCCTCCAGCGATGCCAGCGGGGTGGGAGGCAGGTGCTCGAGCTTGTACTGTGGATGAAAACGGCTGAAATGCAGTGGCGTGTTGGCAAAACCGTTGTCGAATAGCCACCTGCACATCTCCCTTATCTCCCCCGGCTTGTCGGTCCAGCCCGGAATAACAAGATTCGTGATCTCAAGCCAGACACCCTCATCACGGTATATCTTCAGGGCATCCAGAACCGGCTGGAGCTTGCCCCCGGTAAGCTTCAGATATGTGCTGTCACTGAACGATTTAAGGTCGATGTTGGCGCCGTCAAGATGCCGGCACAGATCTTTGAGAGGTTCCTTGTTTATATACCCGTTTGAAACCATTATGTTCCTGATGCCTTTCCCGTGCGCTGCTCTGGAGGTCTCATAGACGTACTCATAGAAGGTCACCGGTTCTGAGTAGGTGTAGGCTATACTCTTACATCCCCCGGCAATGGCCGTGGCAACTACATCCTCCGGGGGCATGTCGTAGTTTTTTGTCTTGTCGGGTGAGGTTTGCGAGATGGTCCAGTTCTGGCAGTTAAGACAGGCAAAGTTACATCCGGCGGTTGCGATTGAGAAGACAGATGTGCCCGGGAGGAAGTGAAACAGCGGCTTCTTCTCCATGGGATCAATATTGGCTGCACAGGGATTGCCGAAGGCCATGGTGTACAGTTTCGACTTCCTTACCACCCTGTTGCGGCAGTCGCTCACCTCGCCCTCCTTAAGAGTACACTCGTTGGGGCATATCAGGCAGACAACACCCCGTGCGCTCTGCTGCTGGTACATGGCCAGCCTCTCATGTGATGCCGGACCGGCGCCCTGCAGCGGAAGAGGGCTGATCATCCCGGCAGCGACAGCAAGAGAACCTCTTCTGGCGAAGTCCCTCCTCGTTATCTTCTCTCCTTTTGCAGTGGCTGACATTGGTGTATCAGTTACGGGTCATAAAACTAATGCTTAATCACCACTGATGCAACAATACCTGACACTAATATGATAGCTGCGAGCACGAAACATGCACCGGCAGTACCGGCGAGAGGTACAACAATGGTGGCCACGGTGAGATAACCCAGCGCGGCGCCGGCAAGGTCTGAAGCATACACCGAACCTGTCTTTCCGCTGACCCCTGATGTGGTAAGGATCCTGTAGACAGCACCTGTAATGAAACCTGCCACCGGAAGAAACAGAAAGATCACCGCAATGACCGTCCGGGGCGTTGCAGTAACAAGCGAGGGGCTGAGCAGACCTGTGACTAGGTAAAGAGCCGCCAGAATCAACGTGCAGATTGAAAGTCTGGTCAGGGACAGCTGGTGCCCAAGGGCAGCACCGGCCGCCAGTCCCGCCATCAGCAGCGTCAGTATGATCGCTGACAGTATGTAGATGTTGCCTGCAGTGATCTGCAGGATGAATATCATAATCATGCCAAAACCTGCCAGTGCGGCTGACGAAGTAAACATCATGAGCCCTCCCCGTCCCGTGAAAAAGAGCGGAATCAGAAGTAGAATTACCAGTAACACTATCGTCTCTCCGCTGTTGCCCATTCTCTCCAGTGACAGGATGTTCGCAAACAGCGATGAAACAGGCCTCAGGGCACTGTTCATACCTGCCTCCCTGTCAACCGCCAGGATTATCTGCTCACTCCTCATCCTTATCTCTCCGTCCTCGAGATAGTCGCTGTTGACATAACTGCTTTTAAGTGATCGGGTTCCGGACAGACGTGATATCGCGGAGGTGACCGGATAATCAGAAGCAACGGCGTAGAGCGTCGAGCCGGGTATTACCGCTATGTGGGCAAATACCTCGTTAAGGGCATTGTAGAGGGGGGAGAAGCTCTTCCTGTAGCTTTCAGGAGAATAATTGTAATAGGGCATGGGAGTGCAGAGAAAGATACCTTTCTCTGCCAGATGCTCCCTGATCAGTCTGAAGTATTCAACTGTATAAAACCTGTTGACCGAGAGGGTGGAGGGTGGAGGTATCAGTTGCAGCACAGCATCATATAACTCTTCGTCATCTCTCAGCTCCGTTACGGGATCATTTCTCACCACGGTCACCCTCATGCCTCCGGCAACAGTGTCACGGGCGCCCTCGGCGGCGATGACACCCGGATCATGCTCGAGGTAAACCAGCTCTTTGATGTTATACTTGCCAAGCTCGGGAAGATGCTTCCGGAGACCTCCGGAGATCAGCATTACCTTTTCATAGCTTTCCCTCTGAAGCAGTGCATAATGAATGTTCTCCTCCCTGCTGACAATATCGCTGCTGAAAAAGAGTGGCCTGTGATTGTAAAAGACGGTGCGCTCTCCGCCGTAAATGGCAGTGGTGATATTGCCAAAAGGCGTGTCAGTGCTCTTAACAGTCGTGACACCGCGCAGGAGAAGGCTTCTTGCAGGCAGATCGGGATTTGCGATCATTATCAGGAGAGCAAGGGGTATCAGTGAGATCATCGCTATCCTTGCTGCCCTGACAGGGTATCCAAGCAGGGTCACGGCAGCAACGGCGGCAAACAGCAGTATCAGGAGATAGAGTTCGTAGTTGGGCAGGTGAAGGGTCACCGTCATGGCCGTAAGCACCCCGGCTGCCACCGACCCTGCTGTCTCAACGCCGAAGCTGCCTCCCGGAGCCAGTCCCGAGGAAGCCTTCCTGATTACGGAGAGCCTGATGAATACCAGTGATGCGATGAAGGTCACAGGGGCAACACTGACTCCAATGATGCCTGCTGTCTGCAGCAGTGTAGCTGTCTCGCCGCGATTGAGCAGAAGGATGTTCATCAGTATGAAGGCGACTGGTGCCAGCGCTGTGGCACCAAGCAATGTCCAGATCATCCTTCTCATCTCAGTTATCCTCGACCTGTTGCCTGCAATGGCACCTGCAGCGGCAATGATCAGCCAGATCCACAGAAACAGTGCAGCCGACACTTCTGTGCCGCCACCCAGTATAGCCGCCTCGCGCATCATGATAAACTGAGATGATGAGCTCACAAAACCAGTAAGCAGGAGAAGCCTGGAAGAACGCTCAACCGGAATCAGGTCACGGGTGTCACCTTCAGAGAGAGCCTCGCTCCGGCTGCCTTTGCCAAAATAGTAACTGAGATTACGCACAAGATGAATGACGACCACAAAGGTCATCGAAATACCGGCTTCAACGTGCCACTTCAGCAGCTGATCATAAAACGGTATATCCCACCTGTAGGTTATCTTCAGGGCCATAAAGAGGCCGAAAAGCCCTGTCACCGTGAAAACAACGAGCAGCACCCAGTTCCAGATGCGGCGGTGCGACTGCCTGGCGGTGAACCCTGTTGATGAGAGGTAAAGCGTGTAGAGATAGAATGCCAGGACTGTCAGTCCTATTGGAATGACATGGTATGTCATCGGTCATCTTTTTCGCCGAAGACATAGGCTTCGTAGATAAAGATCTCACAGTTTTTGTCTTTCCATCCGTCCCAGCCGATACCTGCCTTGTCACGTGCACAGTAACCGAGGAACTGCTCAGCATTCCATCCTCTTTCGGAGGCTACCTGCGGGAGGAGGGTGCCTGATCTCATGCCCTGCTTCAGATAGATTCCGTGTCTTCCGATCCTTATCTCGTCTGCCCCACTGACCTTCTTCATTGGTCCCAGCACTGATATCTCTATCTCTGTCAGCGGATATTCCGCAGCCGTCAGCGCCGGGAATCTGGAGTCACCGAAGGCCGCTTCCACAGCCATCTGACCTATGACCTCCCAGAGAGGCTCCGATGAGGTGAAGCGGCCAATACAGCCTCTCAGTTCACCCCTTTTCGTTATCGTGACGAAGGCTCCCAGCGGCTCCCTGAGACGGGGAGTTATCTTTGAGGGGTCGACGGCATCGGGAGACCGGCCTTGCAGCCTTGCAGTGATGGCATTGCGGGCGATGGCCAGCAGGGTGCTTTTCTCTCCTGCAGTGAGCAGGTACCTTTCTCCGGATTGGGATGGCTGCTCTGCTGAAACACTCTTTTTCTCCACCACGATGGCATTATACCCTACCACCTCATCCCTGCTGCCGCGCGGTGAGTCACCAGAATTGGTGTAACCGGCCTTCCGGTACGATAGCTCAGCCTGCCCTTCTGTCAGATAGAGAAGCACCAGACCTGCAGGCCATCCGCACATCGCAGTTACCAGGTTGCCGGTGCCGGACGACTCGATGGCTTTGACAGTTTTCAAAAAGTTGTCAGGGTCACCCTTGATGATGGCTTCACCGGTGAGCCTGTCAACCCTCCGGGCATCATCATAGGAGGGATAGTGAGAGAAGTCGCTGCTGATGACAAACAGGTTACGGTCGATGAACCAGGGCTGTAACCCCCTGGCAACAGCCTTTAGCACAGTGGTGTTGCGTGTGCCGATAAGGATGGGTACAACCGCAGGCTGATGATCAAAATGATACTGAATGAAGGGGAGCTCCACCTCCAGCGAGTGCTCCGGACCATGGGCGTCATCATGCTCGATGAACCACCTGTTGGTGGCCCTGAGCTTCTCTCCCGCCTCCCGGTTCACCTTTACCTTACCCAATGGAGTAATCATGTCACCGGAGGTAAATACCGCGGCACCCTCAAAGGCATACCTGTGGCTTACTCCTATGAGAAAAATATTGTCGTAGACAGCCCCGGAAGGTACAGCAGCAAAGCCAGCAGCAGTTGTGCGGCCAGAAAAAACATAGCCGGCATGCGGCACAATCAGCGCCCTGACCCTTACCCCCGGCCGTGGAGCAGCGGCCTCGGCAAAACAGGCTGCAAGCTCATTACGGAGAGCACCAGCCGCGGCAGGATAAAAACTGCCGGAGACGGCAGGCTGCCTGTCATTCCCCTGTCCGAATATTTTCATAGGCGATAGTATTAACGCAAACAGAATTATACCAACAATTTTCATAAAACAGTTGTTACAACCTGTAAAGTTAAACCAAAAACCGGTAAAAAACGAGGAAGTGGCGATCAGATAAGAACGATATTCTCCTTCAGCGTGTTCCCGTCATCATCTATGCCGTAAAGCCTGATACCTACACTGCAGGTGGCATCAGCAGTGACATCAAGGAACGGGGAGAGGGATTCCCTGACATCTTCCTCACCCATCGAGTCATACTCCTCAATGTCAAAGTAAAGATGAACAAAAAGTATATGATCGTTCTTTTTGATCTTTGTCAGTGCCTTCAGTATCTTACCCATCCAGATGACTGAAGAGGTGTTGAAGTAATCAACGTTGAACTTCAGGTTTGTACTCTCCGCAGGACTCTTTGCATATTCAACCGCCCACTTGTACAGGGGCTCAAAGAAGCCTGAGGCATTCTCCGGTAACGATTTGCCGGTAAATGAAAGATTCCCGGTGCCCGCAACAAAACTAACCTGCGGTGTTTTTGAGGTAGCCTCTACCTTAATATCCTTAAGTTTTACCATAGTATCGTAGTCGTTTCCTTCCCAGTCACGCTTTATTGCCCCAATAGAACATGCTAAAGGTAACCTGTTTTTTTAGAAGGTTATTCCGTATTCGTCAAAAAATAGTAACCAGTTATCAACTTTTTTAAACAATTTATCCAACTGTTGTCTCATTCTTTCAGGCAGTTCGTTCAGAAGGAAATATTATCTTTGCAGCCATAATTCAATGAGAATGGAAAACCTGCTCAGGAAGGGAGTACGCGAGGCTGTAAAAGAGATCTGGGGAACTGATGTGACGGATGACCTGCTGCAGATACAGAAGACGAGAAAGGAATTTGCCGGCGACATTACCCTGGTTGTTTTTCCTCTTGCCCGTGTGTCGCACAGCTCACCTGAAAAGACTGCCGGTGAGATAGGCCGATGGCTCGCCGCAAATATCAGTGCCGTAAGTGATTATAATGTAATTAAGGGTTTCCTGAATGTGACTATCGCCCCTTCGGAATGGGCAAAACGACTGCAGGCAGTTTCCGGCGCTGAGAATTACGGTTTTATTGAGGCAGGAGCCGGCTCGGCCATGACAGTGATCGAATACTCCTCGCCTAATACAAACAAGCCGTTGCACCTGGGCCATATCAGAAATAACCTGCTGGGCTTCTCACTCTCGAGAATCTGCGGTGCAGCAGGCAACAGGGTGATCCGAACCAATATCGTCAACGACCGCGGGATCCACATCTGCAAGTCGATGCTGGCATGGCAGATGTTCGGTAACGGTGAGACACCCGAAGAGACAGGGAAAAAGGGGGATCACCTGGTGGGCGAATACTATGTGCTGTTTGAACAGAAATTACGTGAACAGTCAGAACAGCTTGTCGCCGGCGGCATGACACCCGACGAGGCCAGGGAAAAAGCACCGTTGATGAAGGAGGCAAGAGAGCTTCTTCTTAAATGGGAAGCGGGCGACCCGGAGACGGTTGAGCTCTGGAAAAAGATGAATGCCTGGGTCTATGAGGGTTTTGATGTTACCTATAAAGCCCTGGGCGTGGAGTTCGATAAAATATATTATGAGTCTGATACCTATAAGGTTGGAAGGGAACTCGTACTGAAGTCTCTGGAGAAGGGAGACCTGGTAAGGAGGGATGACGGCTCGGTATGGATAGATCTCACTGCCGACAACCTGGACCAGAAACTACTGCTGCGCTCAGATGGTACCGCCGTCTATATGACACAGGACCTCGGAACGGCTGTGATACGTTTTTCCGACTATCACTTTGACCGCCATATCTACGTCGTGGGTAATGAACAGAACTACCACTTCCAGGTACTGGCACTGACCCTGCTGCGGATGGGCTACCGGTGGGCAGAAGGACTGCATCACTTCTCCTACGGCATGGTAGAACTGCCCGAAGGCAAAATGAAGTCCAGAGAAGGTAAAGTTGTTGATGCCGATGACCTGATAGAGGAGATGATAGCCACAGCTACTGATATGTCAAGGGAGCTGGGCAAACTGGAAGACTACAGCGGGAGCGAAAGGGAGAATATCTGCAGGCAGATAGGATTGGGTGCACTCAAATACTTCATCCTCAAGGTTGACCCCAAAAAGAACATGACCTTCAACCCTGCGGAATCAATAGACTTCAACGGCAACACCGGACCCTTCATCCAGTATACCTACGCCCGCATCCGGTCAGTGATGAAAAAGGCCGAAGAGACAGGAGCCGGACAGGGCGACAGGGACTGCAGCGATGTGACACCCAACCTGAAGGAGATCAGTGTAATAAAACTGCTGAATGACTTCCCCTCGCTGGTCGTTCAGGCAGCGGAAGAGCTCAGCCCCGCATTGATAGCCAATTATTGTTACGAGCTGGCCAGGGAGTTCAACCAGTTCTATCATGATTATTCAATCCTCGGCGAGGAGGACAAAAATATACGCGACTTCAGACTTAAACTCTCCGGAGCGACGGGCCGGGTGCTTGAAAAAGGACTCTGGCTCCTGGGTATTGAAGCGCCGGAAAGAATGTGACAGTGACAATTTTATTAAGTTATGTTTGAAAATCTAAGTGAGAGACTTGAACGATCCTTCAAGATACTGAAAGGCGAAGGGGTAATTTCGGAGATAAACGTCTCGGAGACCCTCAAAGATGTTCGCAGGGCGCTTCTTGATGCTGATGTAAACTTTAAGATAGCCAAGCAGTTCACGGATACTGTGAAGCAGAAGGCGCTGGGACAGAATGTGCTGCAGGCTGTGAAACCCTCAGAGATGATGATCAAGATCGTACATGACGAGCTTGTACATCTCATGGGCGGAGAGAGGATTGACATCAATATCAAGGCAAACCCTGCTGTAATTCTTATAGCAGGGTTGCAGGGTAGCGGTAAGACAACCTTCAGTGCCAAGCTGGCGAAGCACCTGAAGAGCAAGAGAGGCAAGAATCCGCTGTTGGTGGCCGGCGACGTCTACAGGCCTGCGGCCATAGAACAGCTTAAGGTGCTGGGCTCGCAGATAGAGGTGCCCGTCTACACTGAAGAGGGTAGCCTGAAACCGGTTGAGATAGCAAGGAATGCCGTCAGGGAGGCAAAGAAGAACGGCAATGACCTTGTGATCATTGACACGGCCGGACGCCTTGCCGTGGATGAGGAGATGATGAACGAGATCGCAGCCGTGAAAAACGCCGTCGCACCCCACGAGACTCTCTTCGTGGTCGACTCAATGACCGGCCAGGATGCGGTCAACACCGCCTTCGAATTCAACGAGAGAATAGATTACGACGGAGTGGTGCTGACGAAACTCGACGGTGATACAAGAGGTGGGGCGGCGCTGAGCATCAGGGCGGTGGTCAATAAGCCGGTGAAATTCATAAGCGCGGGAGAAAAGATGGATGCCATCGATATCTTCTATCCCGAGAGGATGGCCGACAGGATACTGGGTATGGGAGACATCGTCAGCCTGGTGGAGAAGGCCCAGGAACAGTATGACGAGGCCGAGGCACGCAAGCTGCAGAAAAAGATCGCGAAGGACCAGTTTGATTTCAACGATTTCATCTCCCAGATACAGCAGATAAAGAAGATGGGTAACATGAAGGAGCTGATGGGGATGATCCCCGGTGTGGGCAAGGCTATCAAAAACCTTGATATTGACGATGATGCCTTCCAGGGTATTGAGGCAATAATATCAAGCATGACTCCGGCCGAGAGATCCAACCCCATGCTGCTCAACGGCAGCCGGAGAAAACGCATTGCGGAAGGAAGCGGCACCACCGTCACCGAGGTGAACAGGCTCCTGAAACAGTTTGATGAGACACGTAAGATAATGAAAATGGTAGCCAAGGGAGGCGACCTCTCGAAGCTGGCAGCGAGGAGGCAGTAGCCAGTCGGCAGTCTTCAGTTGGCAGTCTTCAGTCGGCAGTCCTCAGTTGGCAGTCTTCAGTCGGCAGCCTTCAGTTGGCAGTCTTCAGTTGGCAGTCTTCAGTCGGCAGTCTTCAGTTGGCAGTCTTCAGTCGGCAGTCTTCAGTCAGCAGTCTTCAGTCAGAAGTCAAAAATCGCAAATCGCAAATCTCAAATCGCATATCTCAAATCTCAGATCAATTCGCAAATCGCAAATCTCAAATCTCAAATCCCAATCATGTATCAGATCATTGACGGAAAATCAACCGCCGCCGAAATACGGGCGGAGATAGCTACAGAAGTAGAAAAGATGAAGGACCGCGGCTCACGCGTGCCCCACCTCGCAGCCATACTGGTCGGTAACGACGGCGGCAGCGAGACCTATGTATCTCATAAGGTGAAGG
>JAVEXM010000011.1:36516-38977 GCA_034004025.1 Bacteroidales bacterium | reverse complement strand
CTGGCCGTCATTGCCCTGACGCTCAAGGATATCTTCGGCAAGAACGATATCAACGAGCTGCCCATAGCATACAACATCGCATGGTATGAGCAGAAGGCTGTCATCGTGCTGCTGGCACTCCTCTACTTGGGTGTGAAGAATATCCACCTCGGACCCACAATCCCCGGATTCCTCTCTCCCAACGTGGTAAATGTTCTCGTCGATAAGTTCGGCATTGCAGGTATCACCACCGTTGATGAGGATATGAAGATCCTTTTGAACTAGAGAGCAGGCAGTAACTACCTGATATTCAATTATTAATATCGCCGATTTCCGGTTGCACACAACCGGTTATCGGCGATTCTTATTCCCGATGCTATGGCTGACACCTCCTGCTGAACTGATAATTATCACTCGAGCCAATATTTTGCACATCATTGTTAAATCTGAGCATTTAATTCCTAAATTTAGCATGTGATCCTTTCACAGGATCAGATAACCAAAACCTGGGGGCCATGGATACAGGAAAGGAAAACAGTGCGCCTGGCAAAAAATATTTTCTGGGGCTTGATATCGGATCAGTTTCGTTGAACACGGTGCTGCTTGACAGTACCGGCAACATCATTGAAGACTTCTACGATTATGTACACGGCAAGCCGTTCAACAAACTGCATGAGCGGCTCTCGTCGCTGCTGGAGAAATACCCTGAGGAGAGCATCGAAGGAGTTGCCCTGACAGGCACGGGAGGCAAGCTGGCTGCCGGACTTATCGGGGGCATCTTCGTCAACGAGATCATCTCGCAGGCTGCCTCCACCGGACGCCTTTTCCCCGATGCCCGCACCGTGATAGAGATCGGGGGTGAGGATTCGAAGCTGATCATTCTTGAGAGAGAGCCGGGTGATGAGTATGCCAGGCTGGTCGACTTTGAGATGAACAGCATCTGTGCCGCAGGCACGGGGTCATTCCTTGACCAGCAGGCCAGGAGGATCGGTGTGCCGATAGAGAAGGAATTCGGAAAAATGGCTATGAAGTCGGTCAACCCGCCACGCATAGCAGGACGCTGCAGTGTCTTCGCCAAGAGCGACATGATACACCATCAGCAGATGGCCACGCCGCTTCATGATATTGTTGCAGGACTCTGTTTTGCCCTGGCAAGGAATTTCAGCAGCACCGTCGCGCGTAGCAAGGAGATAAAAAAGCCTGTCGTATTCTCCGGCGGGGTGGCGGCAAACGCAGGCATGATAAGGGCCTTCAGGGAGGTGCTCGGGCTGACGGGCGATGAGCTGATAATCCCTGATCACCATGCATCCATGGGTGCCATAGGGGCGGTCATGTATGTGCGGTCCGACGGCGCCGAGCCCGGAAAATTTGCCGGGCTGCAGAAGCTGAAGGAATATCTTGACAGCAACACCTCCGTCTTTGTCAGCCTCCCGCAGCTGAAGGAGTCCGAAGCCCTTTACACCAAGGAGGTGAGGTTCCTGAAGAACGGCCTTGAAAGGCTGCCCGTATACCTGGGTATTGATGTGGGATCACTCAGCACCAACGTCGTACTTATCGATGCCGATCACAACGTCGTGGCAAGACGCTATCTCCCAACTGCCGGCAAGCCACTGGAAGCCATCCAGAGAGGCATGAGCGAGATCTACGACGAGGTGGGGGAAGAGGTGGAGGTGATCGGTGCAGGAACAACCGGCTCCGGCCGGTATCTCACCGGCGACTTCATAGGGGCAGACACCATACGCAACGAGATCACGGCACAGGCCACTGCCGCCATCGATTATGATCCTACCGTTGATACAATCTTCGAGATAGGCGGCCAGGATTCAAAGTACATCAGCATTGAGAACGGCGTGGTGGTCGACTTCGAGATGAACAAGGTATGTGCTGCCGGCACCGGATCCTTCCTGGAGGAGCAGGCCGAGAAGCTCAACATAAACATCGTGGGTGAATTCGGGAGCATGGCTCTGAAATCAGCCTCACCTGTAAAGCTGGGCGACCGCTGCACCGTTTTTATGGAATCGGATCTCAACAGCTTCATGCAGAAGGGCGCCCGCAATGACAACCTCGTCGGCGGCCTCGCCTACTCTATAGTCTACAACTACCTTCAGAAGGTAGTCGCTGACAGGAAGATCGGCGACAAGATATTCTTCCAGGGTGGGGTGACCAATAACAAGGCCGTGGTTGCTGCCTTCGAGCAGGTGCTGGGAAAGAAGATCATTATTCCGCCCCATTTCGATGTCACAGGTGCCATCGGAGCCGCCATTCTGGCGCAGAAAACGATGACCGAAGGCCAGAAGACGACATTCAAGGGTTTCGGCATACGCAATGCCTCATATGAGATCACCAGGTTTGTCTGCAACGGCTGTACAAACCACTGTGAGATCAGCAGGGTGAAGATCGCCGGCGAGAGCAAGTCGCTCTACTACGGTGGCCGCTGTGAAAAATATGAGATAGACTCAAGAAAGAAAAAGACGGATCACAT
>JAVEXM010000011.1:0-36416 GCA_034004025.1 Bacteroidales bacterium | reverse complement strand
CAGAAGATGATAGCAGCGGCACAGCATGTGGCAAAAACCGAGGGGCTCTATGCAGTATATATCAGCAACTTCAGGTGCGGTCCCGACTCATTTATCTGGCATTATGTCACCGAGGAGCTCAAGGGCAAGCCTTTCCTCCACCTGGAGGTGGACGAGCACTCAGCCGATGCCGGAATGGTAACGCGCATTGAAGCATTCCTTGACAGTCTGACGGGATCAGAACAGAATGTGAAGAAGGAGATAGAGGTTATCAGGCCGCGTCCGAGTCCTTCCGAGCCTCCGGTAGACAGAACGCTTTACTTCCCCTACATGCACGACGGTGCCTATTTTGTTGCTGCGGCAGCGCGCAGCGTGGGCATCCCCTCGGAGGTGCTGCCCAAACAGACGGAAGTGGATATTGCGCTGGGAAGAAAATACACCTCCTCCAAGGAGTGCTTCCCGATGATATGCACCACGGGCAGCTTCCTCAAGAAGCTGATGGAACCCGGCGCCGACCCGTCAAAGATGAGCTTCTTCATGCCCGACCATAACGGTCCCTGCCGTTTCGGGCAGTATAACCAGTTCCAGAGGATACTGTTCGACAGGCTCGGGTTCAGGGAGGCTGAGCTGGTGACCCCCTCCAATGACACATCATATGCTGATCTTGCGGGAGACAGGAGCCAGCGGTTCCGTATCAACGCCTGGAAAGGGTTTGTGGCCTTTGACTATATCCGGAAGCTTTACAGGGAGACAAGGCCTTACGAGCTCAACACGGGCGATACTGAAGCTGTCTACCAGGCTGCCCTGAAGAAGACCGAGGCTTCCATAGAGAAAAACTGCAGGGGATTACGCAGAATCCTGGTGGAAACGGCCCACGAGTTCATGGCGGTGGAGGTTGACAAGAGCCACAGGAAGCCTGTCATTGCGGTGATAGGCGAGGTCTACATGCGTGACAATGCCGGGTGCAACGGCAACATTGCCAACAGGCTTGAGGCACTGGGAGCTGAGGTAACAATCGGCCCCTTCTCGGAATGGATCACCTACTCCACCCATCGGTATACGCGCGACAGCAGGTGGAAGAATGACACCAGAGGGGTTATAAAATCGAAGATCCAGGCTATTGGCCAGGAGGTGATCGTCGACTATCTCCTCAGGGGCATCAACAAATACACTGACACCACCAAGGATGTCTCGCTTCATGAGATGCTTGAGCTGAGCAACAAATATGTAAGCGAATTCTATGACGGCGACCCCCCGATAGCCATGGGCACTTCGGCAGCACTGGCGCAGAGAGGCGTTTCAGGCATAGCAGCGATACTTCCCTTCACCTGTATGCCCGGAACACTGGTGGCATCGGTGAGTGACTCATTCAGGAAGGACTACAACAACATTCCCTTCCTGAATATTCCCTATGACGGCCAGGATACTGTCTCCCTTGAGACAAGGCTGCAGGCTTTTGTCTTCCAGGTCAGGGAGTATGCTGAGGCCCGCCAACCAGTGTCATCTCATCGATGAGATAGCCTGCGCCGGCGAACTTGTCTATAAGGAAAAGCACGTACCGGATGTCGAGGCTGATATTGCGGCTTTGCTTCGGGTTATACATGATGTCCGATGCCACACCCTCCCAGGCACGGTCAAAATTGACACCTATCAGGTGACCCTCGGCATTGAGTACCGGGCTTCCCGAGTTGCCTCCGGTAGTGTGGTTGTTGGCTATGAAGCATACGGGCACATCACCGTCAACGGCATACCTTCCGAAATCCTTCTTCTCATACAGTTCCCTCAGCCTGTCGGGCACATCGTAGTCATATATCTCAGGGTTATCCTTCTCCATAACTCCCGTGAGAGTGGTCTGGTGCCTGTGATACACTGCATCGCGTGATTCATAACCCATAACCTTGCCGTAAGCCAGCCTGAGAGTAGAGTTGGCATCAGGATAGAAGACCCTTTCGCTGCCCTTTTCCATCTGTGCTGCCATGTAGAGCCTGTTCAGCTTCTCCAGCCGGGCACCAAGCGATGTCAGCTCCTGCCTCACCCTGTCGTTCCGCAACTCTGATGCCGACACGGCCAGAATATAAAAGGGATCCTTTCTTACCTTCCTGGCGTCAAACTTGCCGAGCAGCGCGTTAACCCTGTTCTCATCGGTGAAGAGCGACTTCTCATAAAGTTTGTCGACGATTGCTCCGAAGTCCCCCCTGCATGAGGCATAGAGAGCCTTATAGGCCGGTGCCTGCCACTCCGGGGCGATATTTTTGCCGTAGAGATCCATCACTGCGACGAAGAGCTTTTTATCGACCGAAGGGTCATAATTCCTGAAGAAGCCGGTGGCATAACTCTTCACCCTTTCTATCTCCTTATCGAGCCCGGAGCTCTTTTCCGAAGCCAGTTCCACGGCCCTTCCGAACCTGCTTGCCAGTCCGACTGCCTCAGCACCGCTGCTGAAGAACACCTCGGATGTATAGATATTCACCAGGTATAAATCCTGGTAGCTGTCGTATATCTCACTGTACTGGTCAAATATCTCACCGTATTTGCTGACACGTGCCGGCTCTTCAGCCACCCATGCAGCAAACTCCTTCTCAAAAGCCTCCTTGCGTTCCACGCCGTTCATCTTGTCGAGGCTCTGAATCTCTCCTATCCATTTCTTCCATCCGTTGGCCATGCCGAACGACTTACCCGAGTATTTAAGTCTCACCAGCGGATCTTTTGCCATCTCCTGCTCCATGATTGAGATCTTTTTGCCGCGTATCTCCACATGCTTCGGGTAGATAACATCCCTGAGCATCCGGATGTGGTGAGAGGGAGCGTATTGCTGTGTCCGGCCCGGGTAGCCGAAGACCATGGTAAAATCACCCTCCTTCACGCCGGCGAGAGAGACGGGGAAATGGTATGCAGGCCTGTATGGCACATTGTCGGCTGCCCAGGGTGCAGGCTTGTTATCTTTGTCGGCATAGACCCTGAAGAGCGAGAAGTCGCCTGTATGACGGGGCCATACCCAGTTGTCAGTGTCGCCTCCGAACTTGCCGATGGCAGATGGCGGTGCACCGACCAGCCTGACATCCTGGAAGACCTCATTGACGATCAGGAAGTACTGGTTCCCGAGGAAGAAGGGTCTGACAGCTGCCAGGTAGTTCGTCCCTTCAACCGCTTTGTCAGTGATTTTTACAATATTCGCATTGATCACGGCCTCCCGTTTGCTGTCGTCCATATCATCAGTCACCCCCTCAAGCACCCTGTCAGTGACATCCTCCATATACTTAAGGATGGTAACAGTGAGCCCGGGATTGGGCAGCTCCTCCTCATGGGAGGCAGCCCAGAAACCATCGGTCAGATAGTCATGTTCCATGGTAGAGTGTCTCTGTATCGAGCCGTATCCGCAGTGGTGATTTGTGATCAGAAGTCCCTTGTCAGAGATGAATTCACCGGTGCAGCCGCCGCCGAAAAGCACGACGGCATCCTTCATCGAGGCTTTGTTAATGCTGTAGATGTCTTCGGCCGTAAGTTTAAAGCCATTCTCCTGCATGAGGCTGATATTGTACTTTTCTATCAGCAGAGGTATCCACATTCCTTCATCAGCCACAGCCGGGACTGACAGAAGAGAGAGGAGTAAGATTGCGGTGATTGTTTGTCTTTTCATTCGGTTAAATAATTTTAATTATAGATCCTTTGGCGAGCTCCCGGTCAGGCAAGCTTCCTTTCATTAATCTGTTTTTTTGCCTGTAAATTTCATCAGTTCGGTCAGGAGCTCGCTGACGGGCATACCCACAACGTTATAGTATGATCCCTCTATCCGGGTGATGCCTCTGAGTCCTATCCACTCCTGTATGCCGTAGGCTCCCGCCTTGTCAAGAGGCGAGAATCTTCCGACATAGAATGTTATCTCATCCTCCTGCAGTTTGCGGAACCTCACCCTGGTAGTGACAGAGAAGGTGTGACTTCGTCTGCTGTCTCTGATGCATATGGCGGTTGTTACCTCATGTTCGCAATCCGACAGCAGCGAGAGAAAATGGGCAGCCTCCTCCCTGTCTGCCGGTTTACCCAGCAGCCTGTCGCGACACCAGACCACAGTATCTGCCGTAATGATTATCTGTCGTTCCCTTATCGGTTCCTTCCATGCCCCGGCCTTGGCGGCAGCGAGATACTCGGCTATCTCCCTTCCCGACAGCTCTCCTGGCCATTTCTCATCATAGTCTGAGACAGTCGTGGTGAAGGTGAGTCCTGCTGCCTCAAGCAGCTGTCGACGCCTTGGTGAAGCTGAAGCAAGAACAAGATCAAAATCCTTCAATGCGTCAGGAGCCATTATCAGAATATTTTTCCGGAGGTGATTATCGCCCCGGCCACAAGAGAGTAGAGCATGCCCGCCACCATGATCAGCTTCATCAGCCTGCTGGCGACATGGTACTGCTGTTTCTCCCTGCCGGTGGCAACCCTGTAGATGACGGCAACCAGAGGCGCTGCCAGCAGGAGTGATATATAAACGAGGGTTAAGGTGTCATGGAGATATCTCTGCCATACCAGGTAGAAGAGCAGCAGTGTGACCATCGACAGCCCTATTACAATCGTCTTGCACGTCATCAGCCCGCATCTGACCGGGAGGGTCTTCATGCCTGTCTCCCTGTCACCCTCGCAGTCTTCCATGTCCTTTATTATCTCCCGTATGAGAGTTGTAAGGAAGGCGAAGAGTGAGAATCCTCCTACCCACCAGAAGAGGATGGCCACGCCTGGGAAGTCGGTCAGCACCCGGGAGTAGTAGCTATAGATCGGGGCTGCGTCATAGACAACAACCAGCATGGGCACCATGGCCACCAGCAGCGCGACTATGATATTCCCGATAAGGGACTGCTTCTTGAATGTTGCTGAATAAAAGTAGAGCAGGCCTGTGATGAGCACGAAGAAGATGCCAAGCCAGATATATCCTATGCGGGCTGAGACATAGGTTCCGCCTGCCACCCCGAGGATATTCAGCACATTGTGGTACATCATTGCCATGCGCCTGGTAACGGTGTTGCCAACGATTATCCTGCCCCTGTTGATGAAATCGGTGCGGATATCAAAGTAATCATTGATTACATATCCGGCAGCGGTAATGAAGCATGCGGAAACGACCAGGATCAGGAAGTCGAACCATCCCAGCTGGAAGGTCATGCGTGTCACCAGCAGCGGGTTATCGGCCATGGTTACAGGGATGGCGTCAAGGACAGGCCTGATGACGGCATAGCGCATCAGCATCATTGTAAGTGCCACTACGAGCAGGTTTGGCAGCCTGACAAGCGTCATCAGGTCAACTATCGTCTCACCACGAGAATGCTTCATGGTCCATCCATTTATTATGCAGTCTGAGCGTCTGCTCTATCACATCACGAACGCACCCCTCTCCCCCGCGCTTGTCAGATATATAGACCGATATCTGCTTGATCTCGCTGTCTGCATCGGCAGGGCAGACCGGCAGGCCCACCATCTTCATTACCTCAATGTCGGGTATGTCATCGCCCATGTAGAGAATGTTTTTCAGATCCATATTCCATCGGGCCACAAGCTCCTTCATGCTCTCGCTTTTGGTCCGGGAGTTGAGGAAGACATCGTTTACGCCCAGCAGTCGGAGTCGTTTAAGGTACTCTTTGGAGTTGGCGCCTGAAATGATGCCAACCCTGTATCCCTTCTTCACTGCGAGCTGGATAGCGTAGCCGTCCCTGAGGTTGACCGAGCGAAGCGGCACTCCCCATACTGACATGGCAACAGTCTGGGAGGAGAGCACCCCGTCAATGTCAAAAACGAATGCCGTGACGGAGCCCAGTTCTTCCTTGAAGTTGGTCATTTCATGCCTTTTTTATAGTGTCCGGAGATCATGCTGCTGATCAGCCGGTAGAGTTCCTGGTGTTGAGGCGAGAAAGATAACAAATCGATATGACTTTTCACCGTACCCTCATCATCTCGTTTTGCTGGTCCTGTCTGTGCCATCACCGGCCCCATCCGCAACACCTTGCGCATCGTCTCCTCAGCAAGGGGTTTGAGAAGGGAAGGGTCGAACCCTGCCTCTGCAGCGATGACCTCGCCGGTGGTCATCATGAAATTGGAGAAATTATTTGTAAAGACAGCAGCCACATGTAGCTTCAGCCTCTGCAGTGAGTTGCACTCCTGCGATCCTGCACCAACTGTGTCGCCCAGCTCCCTGAGCACCTCCAGGGCAGGGCTGTCAGTAGCTTCGATGAAGAACGGCACCTTGCCGAGATCAGGCGAAAAGCCTTTGGTGAAGGTCTGTAGCGGATAGAAGACACCGGCATTGCGGGTCCTGCCCAGTGCTGCAAGGGAGACACTGCCAGCAGTATGCACCAGCAGTGTGCGTTCAGGGGCATCCACCTGTGCGGCTACCTCCGCGATGGCGGTATCGGTAACGGCAAGGAAAAGGATATCGCAGCTGCCCGGAACGGAAAGGTCTCTTCTGTGCTGCGCCCCTGTCAGTGCTGCAAGCTCTGCGGCACTGTCACCGCTTCTGGATGCAACTGAGAGTATCCTGTGACCGGCAGCCGCAAGACCGGCACATAACGAGGAGGCTACATTGCCTGCACCGATGAATGATATGTTGTATGTAGCCACTCCGGATGAGGCTTGTGGTGTGAGACAGGCAGCAGCATCACTTGCCGTACTCGTAGGCCGCCACGTTGGTGACCTGTATCTGGTATATCTTCATGTAATTGTAGTAGTAGGAGTTGCTGCTGCTCATGAGGTAGTTGCACTCGTAGAAGAAGGGACCCGAGACGAGTATCTCCTCACCCTGCTCGAACTTGGTCAGCTCGCTCATCCACTCGGAAGGATTACAGAAATAATATACTGAGTAATTATCCCAGATGGGATAGAAGGAGGCGGTATTGGTAGTGGCATTATAGGATATGTAAACATGTGTGCTGACAAGTGTGTCGAGGGCATCACCGTCACATCCGCACTTAAGCTGCTTCTTGCATCCTCCCATCAGTATCACTCCTGCGGTAACTATGAGAACAATGGCTATATTGGCAAGTATCTTTCCCCTTTTCATGGTCTCTGCTGTTAATCACCTGCAAAATAACGCTTATTTTCCGTCTCTGCAAAAAAAGCAAGCCGGTTGACATCTCAACCGGCTCAATTTTAAGTCCCCTGTGATCACGCCTGGGCGGTGGGTCCTCCGAAGGCCGGAGGCATGACAGGCCCTGAACCCTTCACCTCGCGTATTGGGCCGTGAACAGCCTCATATTTGGAGATATTGTCATTAAGGGCAGTCACAAACCTCTTCGCATGTTCAGGCGTAAGTATGATCCTCGACTTGACCTTTGACTTGGGAACACCGGGCATGATACGGATGAAGTCAATAACGAATTCAGCCGGAGAGTGAGTAATCACTGCCAGGTTTGAATATACTCCCTCGGCAACATCTTCGCTGAGTTCGATATTAAACTGGTTCGGGTTCTTTGTATCTGACATTGCAATTCTGATTTAATCCTGTTCCTGCTCTACCTCGCTGGGATTCCTCTCGGCATGAACAAGCATCTCATAGTCATCAAGGGATCCGACAATAATGTTGTTGTATTCCCTGAGTCCCGTTCCTGCCGGTATAAGGTGACCCACAATCACATTCTCCTTCAGCCCCTCAAGGAAGTCGACTTTCCCGAGTATGGCCGCTTCATTCAGCACCTTGGTGGTCTCCTGGAATGATGCAGCAGAGAAGAAGCTGTTAGTCTGAAGGGCAGCACGTGTGATACCCTGCAGCACCTGCTGTGATGTTGCCGGTATGGCATCTCTTGCCTCTATCAGTTTGAGGTCACGCCTTTTGAGCAGGGAGTTCTCATCCCTCAGCTTGCGGGCTGTGATCACCTGTCCGGGCCTCAGCGTCTGGCTGTCTCCCGGTTCCAGTACTATCTTCTTGCCGTAAACCCAGTCGTTCTCATCCATGAACTCAATCTTATCAACGACCTGGCGTTCAAGGAATTTGGTGTCTCCCGGGTCAATGATCTCAACCTTGCGCATCATCTGTCTCACGATGATCTCAAAGTGCTTGTCATTGATCTTCACACCCTGAAGGCGGTAGACCTCCTGTATCTCGTTGACGATGTACTCCTGCACCTTTGTCGGGCCCTTTATGGCCAGGATATCGGCAGGGGTGACAGCTCCGTCGGAGAGCGGTATCCCGGCCCTCACATAGTCATTTTCCTGTACGAGTATCTGTTTTGACAGCGGCACCAGGTATTTCTTCATCTCACCCGTTTTGGAGGTGATTGTTATCTCCCTGTTACCCCTCTTTATCTTGCCGTATGTCACCTCGCCGTCGATCTCTGTGACGATGGCGGGGTTCGACGGGTTACGTGCCTCAAACAGCTCCGTGACGCGCGGCAGACCACCGGTGATGTCACCTGACTTGCCTACGGCCCTCGGGATCTTCACGATAGTGTCGCCGGCCACCACCTGCTTGTTGAGGTCGGTCACCAGGTGTGCTCCCACGGGCAGGTTGTAAGATTTGATCTCTTCGCCCTCAGGTGACATGATCTTAATAGCCGGGTTCTTGGTCTTGTCGCGGCTCTCGATGATCACCTTCTCCTTGAAGCCAGTCTGCTCGTCGGACTCCTCGCGGAAGGTCATCCCTTCTATCAGGTAGTCAAAGGCCACCTTACCTGCCACCTCGGAGATAATGACTGCGTTGAACGGATCCCATTCGCAGATGAGGTCACCCTTCTGCACCTCCTGGTTAGGCTTTATATATAGCTTGCTACCGTAGGGTATGGTATGTGTCGTCAGGGCAATGCCAGTGGTTTTGTCTACGATGCGCAGTTCTCCCAGGCGTCCGATAACGATATCGACCTTTCCCTTCTCCGGGTCTTTCCTGCTGACCGTTCTCACCTCCTCTATCACCGCGATGCCGCCGTATCTGGCCACAAGGCTTGATTCGGTGGTGATGTTTGATGCGGTACCTCCGACGTGGAACGTACGCAGTGTCAGCTGTGTGCCGGGCTCGCCGATACTCTGTGCAGCGATGACTCCCACGGCCTCACCTTTCTGCACCATTCTTCCTGTTGCCAGGTTACGGCCGTAGCACTTGGCGCAGACACCTTTCTTTGATTCGCAGGTGAGCACCGAACGTATCTCAACCTGCTCTATGGGCGAGTCTTCGATACGGTTGGCCAGATCTTCCGTGATCTCCTCCCCGGCCTCGACGATCAGCTCGCCGGTAAGCGGGTTGTAGATGTCATGAACGGTTGTACGGCCGAGGATCCTGTCATAGAGTGACTCCACGACCTCCTCATTGTTCTTGATGGCAGTAGCCACCAGCCCGCGAAGCGTTCCGCAGTCCTCCTCATTGATGATCACATCCTGCGATACGTCTACAAGACGACGTGTCAGGTAACCTGCATCAGCTGTCTTGAGGGCGGTATCAGCAAGACCCTTACGGGCACCGTGTGTAGATATGAAGTACTCAAGAACCGACAGTCCCTCCTTGAAGTTGGAGAGAATAGGGTTCTCGATGATCTCCGAGCCTGATGACCCTGACTTCTGCGGCTTGGCCATAAGGCCCCTCATGCCGGAGAGCTGGCGTATCTGCTCCTTGGAGCCCCTGGCGCCGGAGTCAAGCATCATGTATACCGAGTTGAAGCCCTGCTTATCGGTCGACAGCTGCTTCATGAGACTCTGTGTAAGACGTGCGTTCACATGAGTCCAGATATCGATGATCTGGTTGTACCTCTCATTGTTGGTGATAAAGCCCATGCTGTAGTTCGCCAGCACCTCCTCTACCTGCTCATAGCCCTCCTGCACGAACATCTCCTTCTCCTTCGGGATGATGACGTCGTCAAGGTTGAACGAGAGTCCGCCGGTGAAGGCCATGCGGAAGCCCAGGTCCTTGATAGCATCGAGGAAGTCGGCCGTCTTGGCAGTGCCTGCCTTCTTGAGCACGTTTCCGATGATGTCCCTCAGTGATTTCTTGGTCAGCAGCTCATTGATGAATCCCACCTCCTCGGGAACGAACTCATTGAAAAGTACCCTTCCCACAGTTGTCTCTATGATGTGATTGACCTTCTGACCGTCAACCATGTCGTCAACCTTTACCTTGATGATGGCATGGAGGTCGATCCTGTTCTCATTGTATGCTATCCGCACCTCTTCCGGTGAATAGAAGACGGTGCCCTCACCCTTGACCTTAATGGTTTCGGTGCTGTTGCGGGCCTTGGTGATGTAGTACAACCCGAGTACCATATCCTGTGACGGTACTGTGATAGGTGCACCGTTGGCAGGGTTAAGGATGTTATGCGAAGCCAGCATGAGCATCTGTGCCTCGAGGATGGCTGCGTTGCCCAGCGGCAGGTGTACGGCCATCTGGTCACCGTCGAAGTCGGCGTTGAATGCCGTACATACGAGCGGATGAAGCTGTATGGCCTTACCCTCGATGAGCTTGGGCTGGAAGGCCTGGATACCAAGGCGGTGCAGCGTCGGGGCGCGGTTGAGCATCACGGGGTGACCCTTAAGAACATTCTCAAGGATATCCCATACCACCGGATCCTTGCGGTCAACAATCTTCTTTGCACTCTTGACCGTCTTGACAATGCCGCGCTCAATGAGCTTGCGTATGATAAAGGGCTTATAGAGCTCAGCCGCCATGTCTTTGGGAATGCCTGTCTCATGGAGCTTGAGTTCCGGACCCACCACTATCACCGAGCGTGCCGAATAGTCGACCCTCTTACCCAGCAGGTTCTGACGAAAACGTCCCTGCTTGCCCTTGAGGCTGTCAGAGAGTGACTTCAGGGGCCTGTTGGCGTCGGTCTTGACCGCATTGGCCTTGCGTGAGTTGTCAAAGAGTGAGTCTACTGCCTCCTGCAGCATCCTCTTTTCATTGCGGAGGATCACCTCGGGAGCCTTTATCTCAATAAGTCTCTTGAGACGGTTGTTACGTATTATCACCCTGCGGTAGAGGTCGTTGAGGTCGCTGGTGGCAAACCTGCCACCGTCGAGCGGAACAAGCGGTCTCAGCTCCGGTGGGATGACCGGTACGATCTTCACTATCATCCATTCAGGCCTGTTGACATTCTTTGATTCCCTGAATGCCTCAACCACCTGCAGTCTCTTCAGGGCCTCGCTCTTGCGCTGCTGCGAGGTCTCCGAGTTGGCACGGTGACGGAGGGAATATGAAAGCTCGTCAAGATCAAGCTTGTTCAGCAGCTTGTAGAGAGCCTCGGCCCCCATCTCCGCAACAAACTTGTCCGGATGCTCATCATCAAGATACTGATTCTCCTTGGGCAGCGTTTCGATGATCTCCATGTACTCCTCCTCGGTGAGGAAGTCAAGATACTTGACACCGTCAACCGCCTTGACACCGGGGTTGATGACCACATACTTCTCATAATATATGATGCTGTCAAGCTTCTTTGTGGGCAGCCCCAGCAGATAGCCTATCTTGTTGGGCAGCGACCTGAAGTACCATATATGGGCTACCGGCACCACCAGGGAGATGTGACCCATGCGTTCGCGCCTTACCTTCTTCTCTGTCACCTCAACACCGCACCTGTCGCACACGATACCCTTGTAACGTATCCTCTTGTACTTGCCGCAGTGGCACTCGTAATCCTTCACCGGACCGAAGATCCTCTCGCAGAAGAGGCCGTCACGCTCAGGCTTGTAGGTACGGTAGTTGATCGTCTCCGGCTTCAGGACCTCGCCGCTGGATTTGTCGAGAATCTCTTCGGGCGATGCCAGTCCGATAGATATCTTCGTGTAACTGGTCTTCTGTTTGTTATCCCTTCTGAATGACATATGTCTTTCTGTTTTTTTTTCTGTTGAATTTTCCCCGGCTCTTCTACTCAAGATTGATGCTCAGTCCCAGTCCGCGCAGTTCGTGCAGCAGCACGTTGAGCGACTCGGGAATGCCCGGCATGGGCATCGGCTCACCCTTGACGATAGCCTCATAGGCTTTCGCCCTGCCTATCACGTCATCAGACTTGATAGTCAGTATCTCCTGCAGTATGTGAGCAGCGCCAAAGGCTTCCAGTGCCCACACCTCCATCTCACCGAACCGCTGTCCGCCGAACTGTGCCTTACCTCCGAGAGGCTGCTGGGTGATGAGCGAGTAGGGCCCGATAGAACGGGCATGCATCTTGTCATCAACCATGTGTCCCAGTTTGAGCATGTAGATCATGCCTACCGTGGCAGGCTGGTCAAAACGCTCACCGGTACCCCCGTCATAGAGATAGGTGGTGCCGTTGCGCGGTACGCCGGCTTTTTCTGTCAGGCCGTTTATCTCATCCTGGCTGGCACCGTCAAATATCGGCGTCGAGAATTGCATACCCAGCTCATGGCCGGCCCATCCCAGTACGGTCTCATATATCTGACCGAGGTTCATTCTGGAAGGTACCCCCAGAGGGTTCAATACGATATCCACAGGTGTTCCGTCAGCCAGGAAAGGCATATCCTCCTGCCTTACTATCCTGGCTACGATACCCTTGTTTCCGTGCCGGCCGGCCATCTTGTCGCCAACCCTGACCTTGCGCTTCTTGGCAAGATAGACCTTGGCAAGCCTGACGATTCCTGCGGGCAGTTCATCACCGATAGTGATGTTGTACCTCTTTCTCTTGTAAATACCGTCGACCTCCTTGAACTTGATAATGTAGTTGTGAAGCAGCTGTTTTATACTGTCGTTTTTCTTCTTGTCTGTCGTCCACTTGTTGGGATTGACATTCAGGAAGTCGATCTCCTGCAGCTGCTTGAGGGTGAACTTGGCTCCCTTGGGTATTATGTCGACGTTGAGATAATCCTTCACACCCTGCGAGGTCTTGCCATTGACAAGGATGAAGAGTTTGTCCACGAGCCTTGCCTTAAGGTCGTCCGATGCCCTGTTGAAGTCAGCGTCTATCTTATCAATGAGTGGCTTCTCGACGGTCTTCGACTTACGATCCTTGATAGCCCTGGTAAAGAGCTTCTTGTTGATAACAACCCCCTCCAGTGACGGGCCTGCCTTTAGTGAGGCATCCTTCACGTCACCGGCTTTGTCACCAAAGATAGCTCTCAGGAGCTTCTCCTCGGGAGAGGGGTCTGATTCACCCTTTGGTGTGATCTTACCGATGAGTATGTCTCCCGGCCTGATCTGGGCGCCAATGCGGATAAGTCCGTTTTCGTCCAGGTTCTTTGTTGCTTCCTCGCTGACATTGGGTATGTCTGATGTCAGTTCCTCCATACCGCGCTTGGTGTCGCGCACCTCGAGAATATATTCGTCAATGTGTACCGAGGTGAAGATATCCTCCTGGACAACCTTTTCACTTATGACAATGGCGTCCTCGAAGTTATAACCCTTCCACGGCATGAAGGCCACCTTCAGGTTACGGCCAAGGGCGAGTTCACCGTTTTTGGTGCCGTAGCCCTCCGTCAGTACCTGTCCCTTCGCCACCTTCTCACCTTTCCTGACTATGGGGACGAGGTTGATGGTGGTATTCTGGTTCGTCTTGTGATACTTGGGTAGCACATAACGCTTCACGTCGTCATCGAAGCTCACGAACTTCTCTTCGTCGCTTCGTATGTACCTTATCACTATCTCGTTGGCATCAACATACTCCACCACGCCGTCGCCTTCGGCAACGATAAGTATCCTGGAGTCTTTAATCACCTGTGCTTCGAGTCCGGTGCCCACTATCGGCGCCTCGGGCTTCACCAGCGGCACTGCCTGACGCATCATGTTGGAGCCCATGAGGGCACGGTTGGCATCGTCATGCTCAAGGAAGGGTATAAGCGAAGCGGCGATGGAGGCTATCTGGTTGGGTGCCACATCCATCATCTGCACCTTGGAGACCTCCTCGAAGGGATAGTCTGCCCCCAGCCTCGACTTGGCCCTCGGGTTGGTGAAGGTGCCGTCAGGATTGAGAGGTGCGTTGGCCTGTGCTACGGTGAGGTACTCCTCATCCTCAGCAGTGAGCCACTTAACTTCTTCATTGTTCAGGTTGACCACGCTGTCAATGACATCACGGTAGGGCGTCTCAATGAAGCCCAGCTCGTTTATCTTGGCATAGACGCAGAGCGAGGAGATAAGTCCGATGTTCGGACCTTCAGGGGTCTCTATCGGGCAAAGACGTCCGTAATGGGTATAGTGGACGTCACGCACCTCAAAACCTGCACGCTCACGCGAAAGACCGCCGGGGCCGAGGGCTGAGAGACGGCGCTTGTGGGTCATCTCCGCCAGCGGGTTGGTCTGGTCCATGAACTGCGACAGCTGGTTTGTGCCGAAGAATGAGTTGATGACCGATGAGAGCGTCTTGGAGTTGATCAGGTCAACGGGGGTAAAGACCTCATTGTCCCTCACATTCATGCGTTCGCGTATTGTGCGTGCCATACGTGCCAGGCCCACACTGAACTGTGCCGAGAGCTGCTCGCCCACGGTACGTACCCTCCTGTTGCTGAGATGGTCTATATCATCAACATCGGTCTTGGAGTTGATAAGCTCAATGAGATAACCGATTATGGCGATGATATCCTCCCTGGTCAGGATCTTGGTATCCATATCGATGTCGAGGTTGAGCTTGCGGTTTATGCGGAACCGGCCCACGCCTCCGAGGTCATACCTCTTGTCTGAGAAGAAGAGTTTGTCGATGACGTCACGGGCGGTAGCCTCATCCGGCGGCTCGGCATTGCGGAGCTGACGGTAGATGTAGATGACCGCCTCCTTCTCTGAGTTGCAGGGATCTTTCTGCAGAGTATTGTAGATGATGGCAAAATCGGAGAGGCTCATATCCTCACGGTGAAGAAGGATCGATTTGGCTCCCGAGTCAACTATCAGGTCAACATGTTCATTCTCGATGACCGTCTCCCTGTCGAGCACCACCTCGTTACGTTCTATGGAGACAACCTCACCGGTATCCTCGTCAACAAAGTCCTCCACCCATGTGCGCAGGACCCTGGCAGCCAGCTTGCGGCCGACGAGCTTCTTTATGTTAACCTTTGAGACCTTATGTTCCTCGGCGAGGTTGAAGATCTCGAGAATGTCCTTGTCTCCCTCAAAGCCTATTGCCCTGAGAAGAGTGGTGACAGGGAGCTTCTTTTTCCTGTCGATGTAGGCGTACATCACATTGTTGATGTCGGTGGCAAACTCTATCCACGATCCCTTGAACGGGATGATGCGTGCCGAGTAGAGTTTGGTGCCGTTGGCATGGATGCTCTGGCCGAAGAAGACGCCGGGCGACCTGTGGAGCTGGGAGACGACTACCCTCTCAGCACCGTTGATGACGAAGGTTCCGCGCTCGGTCATGTAGGGTATTACCCCAAGGTAGACATCCTGGATGACGGTGTCAAAGTCTTCATGTTCGGGATCAGTGCAGTAGAGTTTCAGTTTGGCCTTCAGCGGGACGCTGAAGGTAAGGCCTCTCTCGATGCACTCGTCGATGGTGTAACGCGGAGGGTCAATGGAATAGTCGAGAAACTCGAGCACAAAGTTATTCCTGGTATCGGTAATGGGGAAGTTCTCCATGAAGACCTGATAAAGGCCCTCTTTCCTCCTGTTCTCGGGTGTTGTTCCGAGCTGGAAAAACTCGGAAAAAGACTTTAGCTGGATCTCAAGAAAGTCAGGGTAGTCAAGCTGTTCTTTCTTGGATGCGAAATTGATTCTTTCGATGTTTTTTGAGGACATTTACGGTAGGATTAAGTGAACTTATGAAAAATGACAAAAAGGCTTAGCTCCGCCTGGTGGCGGAACTAAACCTGTAAACCCGGTTATCAGGTATAACTTATTTAAGTTCAACTTCAGCTCCTGATTCTTCCAATGTTTTCTTGATGTTCTCAGCCTCTTCCTTTGAAACGCCTTCTTTAACGGCGCCGGGAGCGGCGTCAACTACTGCCTTGGCTTCTTTCAGGCCGAGTCCGGTGAGGTCTTTCACAAGCTTAACGATCTGAAGTTTCTGGCCACCTGCACTCTTGAGGATGACATCAAAACTGGTCTTCTCTGCTTCTGCCGGAGCCTCATTGCCTGCTGCCGGAGCTGCTACTGCTACTGCTGCTGCTGCGGGTTCAATGCCGTACTCTTCTTTCAGTATTATCGCAAGCTCGTTAACCTCTTTCACGGTTAAGTTCACCAACTCTTCTGCAAATTTCTTAAGATCTGCCATTTTTATAGGAATTTTAATTTGATTAACTAATGATTATTACTTCTTTGAAAGTGTCTCGAGGACACCGTGAATTTTCGAACCACCCGACTGTAATGCGGAGATTACGTTCTTCGCCGGCGACTGCAGAAGCATGATGATATCGCCTATGAGTTCCTCTCTCGACTTGAGTGCCGCGAGGGTCTCTATAAGGTTATCACCGGTGTATACTGATTCTTCTACATAAGCGCCCTTAATCAGGGGTTTCGGATGCGATTTACGGAACTCCCTGATCATTTTGGCAGGGGTATTTCCGTTATTCGAGAACATTACAGCAGTTGCACCCTTGAGCACGGGGATAAGTTCCCCTGCTTCCAGGCCCGCCTGCTCCAGAGCTCTGCGGAGGAGGGTGTTTTTAACGACAACCAGTTTGATCTGGTTCTCGAAACACTTCCTGCGGAGACTGCTGGTGTCAGCAGCATTGAGCTGTGCAGTGTCAGTCAGGTAAAAGTGGCTGTACTCTTTCAGGGTCTCAGCCAGACTGTTGATGATATCGGATTTCTCGTCTCTTCTCATAATCTCTCTGAATTTTTGTGTTCAGTTAAGCATCAAGGCTCTTTGGATCAACCTTCAGTCCCGGACTCATGGTACTCGAAAGGAAGATGCTCCTTACATATGTACCTTTAGCAGAGGCGGGTTTGAGCTTGTTGATCGTGGAGAGAAATTCCCGTGCGTTTTCAACGATCTTATGAGGTTCAAAGGATACTTTTCCGATGGAGGCATGGACAATACCGGCTTTGTCAACTTTAAAGTCGATCTTGCCCTGCTTCACCTCTCTTACAGCCTTACCTATCTCCATGGTCACCGTTCCGCTTTTGGGGTTCGGCATCAGACCACGGGGACCCAGTACGCGTCCCAACTGACCTATCTTACCCATTACTGAGGGCATTGTGATAATAACATCCACATCTGTCCAGCCGCCCTTGATCTTCTCAACCCACTCATCCAGTCCCACATGATCAGCGCCTGCCTCATTTGCTTCGGCCTCCTTATCAGGGGTGACCAGGGCAAGAACCCTGACCTCCTTGCCTGTGCCGTGAGGGAGGGAGACGACGCCGCGAACCATCTGGTTCGATTTGCGCGGGTCAATACCCAGCCTTACGTCAATATCGACCGAGGCATCAAACTTTACAGTAGTGATATCTTTTACCAGTGCTGCCGCTTCCGACAAAGTATAGAGTTTGCCATGCTCGAGTTTCTCGAGGACAAACTTCTGTTTCTTGGTAAGCTTAGCCATTTCTATTCACTTAGTTAGTTATTTACCCGGGAATGCACCTGTGACGGTGATACCCATACTCCTGGCGGTGCCTGCCACCATCTTCATCGCGGATTCGAGTGTGAAGCAGTTAAGATCCTGCATCTTATCCTCGGCTATATTCTTTACCTGGTTCCATGATATTGCTGCCACCTTGGCACGGTTAGGCTCAGCTGAGCCTTTCTTGACCTTTGTGGCTTCCAGTATCTGGACTGCAACGGGGGGGGTCTTGGTGACAAAGTCAAACGACTTGTCCTTGTACACGGTAATGATTACCGGTATGACCTTCCCTGCCTTGTCCTGGGTACGGGCATTGAACTGTTTGCAAAACTCCATGATATTCACACCCTTGGAGCCCAGTGCAGGGCCTACGGGTGGAGATGGATTGGCTGCTCCGCCTTTAATCTGTAATTTGATTAATCCAGCAACTTCTTTTGCCATAATTAAAAATTTGCATTGTTTATAGCGAGAGCATGACTGCCGCTTAAGGAAGCATTATAATTCACGGCTGTCAATTTCCTTATTTCCTCAACTTTCTTTCTCTACCTGCATGAAGCTCAGCTCGAGCGGGGTTTTGCGTCCGAAGATCTTAACCATCACCTTGAGCTTGCGCTTCTCTTCATTGACCTCTTCAATCACTCCTGTGAAGCTGTTGAAGGGTCCGTCTATTACTTTTACCGTCTCGCCGATCACGAACGGAACATTCAGTTCCTCTTCGCTGGCTGCCAGTTCATCCACTTTTCCAAGGATACGGTTGATCTCTGCCTTCCGTATCGGTGTCGGTTCTCCCGACTGTGTCCCCAGGAAGCCGAGGACGTTTGGCACATTACGCAGCACATGCGGCACCTCTCCCACCAGGGCAGCCTCCACTATGATATAGCCCGGGAAGAAGGTGCGCTCCTTGCTCACCTTTTTTCCGGCACGTATCTGGTAGACCTTTTCGGTAGGTATCAGCACCTGTGTGATGTAATCCTGAAGCTTGAGGCGCGCTATCTCACTCTCGAGATATTCCTTGACCTTTTTCTCCTTGCCGCCTATAGCCCTGAGTACATACCACTTTTTAACAATCTCGCTCATCTGTGCCCGCTCTGGTTTTTTTTAATACAAGAGGCTGTAAACAAATCCCATGATCTTGTCAAAGAAGAAATCCATGGCCCAGATTACGAGCGCAAGGATGACTGAGGTGACAAGTACGAGGGTTGCGCTGGCCTGCAGTTCCTGCCATGTGGGCCAGGTCACCTTGTGCATCAGCTCGTTGTATGATTCCTTAATATAACTTCCTACCTTCATAATAAGACTCCGATTTAGCACGGGAGGAGAGGCTCGAACTCCCGACACCTGGTTTTGGAGACCAGTGCTCTACCAACTGAGCTACACCCGTGTAAATTTCATAAGGTATCCGTGCGCCTGCAGGCGTACGGATACCACCTGAAAGTATATATATATTTAATAAGGTCTTATTCGACAATCTCAACAACAGCACCTGCTCCAACTGTACGGCCACCTTCGCGTATTGCGAAACGGAGTCCCTTGTTGATAGCCACCGGGTAGATGAGTTCAACGGTTATGGTCACGTTGTCACCCGGCATCACCATCTCAGTTCCCTCGGGGAGAGCTATCTCACCGGTAATATCAAGGGTACGGAGATAGAACTGAGGACGGTAGTGGTTGTGGAACGGAGTGTGACGTCCGCCTTCCTCTTTCTTCAGCACGTAGACCTCTGCCTTGAACTTGGTATGGGGTGTTATTGAACCCGGCTTGGCAAGCACATGACCTCTCTTGATCTCCTTCTTGTCGACGCCGCGGAGGAGCAGACCGACGTTGTCACCTGCCTCACCCTGGTCGAGGATCTTGCGGAACATCTCAACACCGGTACATACGGTCTTGCGCTTTTCCGAACCCAGTCCCACGATCTCAAGCTCGTCGCCGGTATGAACCATACCGGTTTCGATACGGCCCGTAGCCACGGTACCGCGACCGGTGATTGAGAAGATGTCTTCCACAGGCATGAGGAAGGGCTTCTCGTTTTCACGCGGAGGTATAGGTATGTATTCGTCAACGGCATCCATCAGCTCCATGACCTTGTCTTCCCACTTGGCTTCACCGTTCATTGCACCGAGTGCCGAACCGCGGATAACCGGGGCATTGTCACCGTCAAACTTGTAGAAGCTGAGGAGATCGCGGATCTCCATCTCGACGAGGTCAATAAGCTCCTCGTCATCAACGGCGTCAACCTTATTGATGAATACAACGATCTTCGGCACGTTCACCTGACGGGCGAGGAGGATATGCTCGCGTGTCTGGGGCATCGGGCCGTCTGTGGCGGCAACAACGATGATGGCGCCGTCCATCTGGGCAGCACCTGTAACCATGTTCTTAACATAGTCAGCGTGACCCGGACAGTCAACGTGGGCATAGTGCCGGTTCGCCGTTGAATACTCAACGTGCGCAGTGTTGATCGTAATACCCCTTTCCTTTTCCTCGGGAGCATTGTCGATAGAATCAAAGTCCCTGATTTCAGAGAGACCCTTCTTGGCGAGAACCATTGTAATAGCAGCTGTCAAGGTGGTCTTGCCGTGGTCGACGTGACCGATCGTACCGATATTTACGTGTGGCTTCGACCTGTCAAATTTTTCTTTTGCCATAACTAAAAGCTTATTAATTTAAATTTACATCCAAAGTCTGTTTTGAGCCGATGATGAGAGTTGAACTCATGACCCCTTCCTTACCAAGGAAGTGCTCTACCCCTGAGCTACATCGGCATAATGAGCGGGAGACGGAATTCGAATCCGCGACCCTTAGCTTGGAAGGCTAATGCTCTACCAGCTGAGCTACTCCCGCTTATATCGTTAACCGGCACGTCCCTGCCTGGGGAAGAGTGCGTTGATGCTCACTGTCAAGAGTGGGGAGAGCAGGATTCGAACCTACGAAGTCTTCAGACAACAGATTTACAGTCTGCCCCAGTTGGCCACTTTGGTATCTCCCCTTCTCAACAGCGCATGCCTGGTTAGACATACACATTCTCATCACTGAATGAGCCGATGAAGGGATTCGAACCCCCGACCTGCAGATTACAAATCAGCTGCTCTGGCCAACTGAGCTACATCGGCATTCGAAAGAACGTCCGATCAATGAGGAAATACCCTCAAAAATCGGTTTGCAAATGTAGGAATTTTAATTTCAAATCTCAAAATAATATGAAGATTTTTTGCCGTGGTACCATTAAACCCCCCGCAGCTTGTTCTTCTGTTTGACTATCTGCCGCTTAAGGGCCGCGACAACGAGGTCTGTCGCCTCTTCGAAGGTTTTGCTCTGCTTACGCGCAAAAAGAGGGCCCCCCGGATACTCTACCTTGATCTCCGTGACCTTGTTCTCCCTCTCGTCATCATGGTCCAGCCTCAGAAACACCTCCGCACTGACAATATCATCACTTACCTGTGAAAGCTTGTTCATCTTCTGCGATACAAAGTCAAGCAACTTCTTGTCAGCATCGAACCTGACTGAATGGATCTGAATGTTCATGATAGTTCCTCCTGTTTTTTATTGATTGTTAAGCTCTTGGATGAGCCTGTTTATATACTTTCTTAAGCTGTTCGAAGGTATTGTGGGTGTAGACCTGTGTCGCCGACAGGCTGGCATGGCCAAGCAACTCCTTGATTGAATTGAGGTCGGCCCCGTGGTTGAGCATGTGTGTGGCAAATGTATGCCTGAGCACATGCGGACTCTTTTTCTCTACCGTGGTCACCATGGCAAGATATCTCCTTACAATATTGTAAACAGCCTTGTCATACATTTTGTTCCCCCTTGCGGTGACAAAAAACCAGCTGCTCCCGGGTTGTGCCTCCCTGCGTGCCGCAAGATATGTCTTTATTGATTTTATAAAGCTGCCCGCCAGGGGTATCACCCTCTGCTTTCCGCGTTTTCCCGTCACCCTTACCTGCCCTGATGAGAGATCAACATCCTCATCGCGCAGACCTATCAGTTCCGACCGCCTCATGCCTGTAAGATACAAAAATTCCACGATTGTACGGTCACGTAAACCGGAAAAATCATCACCAAACTTAAAATCGTCAAGGAGCCTGTCAAGTGCTTCTTCAGCAACGAATACCGGCAGCTGCCTGGGCTTTCTGGGCAGCTTCAGTGCCGACATGGGATCGGCACTGCTTATGCCATGACGACGCAGGTAACGGAAAAAAGCCCTGAGGGCTGACATCTTCCTGTGCACACTGCTTGCGGCATAACCATCCTCCAGCAGTGATACCATCCAGCCTCTCACCGCCGCCGGGGTAACAGAATCATCACTCATCCCGGAGTGATTCTCCCCGAGCCAGTGAAAAAACTGATCAAGGTCGTTCTGGTAAGAATTAACGGTATGCGGAGAATAGCGCTTCTCGGTACGTATATATTGCAGGAACGATTCCTTTCTCTCCATCAAAGGAACCTTTTGGTGTCATTTAATGATGAATGGGCAGCACGCAGCGGGACTACTCCTCCTCCTGCTGCAGCTGCTGAATATATATCGCTTTCTTTATCTCTTCCCTGCGGCGGACCGAGGGTTTGATGAAAGCCTGGCGCGACCTGAGCTCACGGATTACACCCGTCTTTTCAAATTTCCTCTTGAATTTCTTCAGGGCCCTGTCGATATTCTCGCCTTCTTTTACCGGTACTATAATCATAATTTAACTTTAGTGTTAAAAACGAGCCGCAAAATTAATATGTATCAAAATCATTTCAAAACTTTTGACAAAATAAATTCATAATCCTCTCCCCTGACACCTTCCGGGGGCCTCACATATGGCGCCAGGCGCTCAGCCTGCTGCGGTGTAATGACTTTGCTGCCGACCAGGCTGCCAAGGGTCAGAGGGGCAGTTGACAGCGACCTGTAGGCTGTAATCAGCCTCGCCATCTCATGTCCGACGTATGGATGGCGGGCCAGGGAGCCGAAAGATACGCTGTCGAGAAGCAGGGGTGTCACCGCCTCCCGGGTGAGCGTCACCCTCTCCGACACCATCCTTACCACAGAGCTGTCGAGACCATAGACCTCGCCAAGCTGCTCCTTGCTGACAAAGCCACCGAGAAGAGCGCGGTATTTGATAATCCTCACCGACAGCACCGGTCCAATGCCCGGCAGCTGTTCCAGCTCCGCAGCGCTGCAGCTGTTGAGATCCGGCAGCGACCTCCCGCTGCCATAAGCACCGTCAGCATGACCGTTCGCGGGAAAATTATTCTTGCCGGCATGCCGGTCAGAGCCAGCTGTCGCGGGTGGATTCCCTGTGCCTGCACTCCTCTCTGTCCTGCCTGTCGCCGAAGAATTCCATGCACCCGCCGCACGGTCACCATAGCCTGACGCAGGAGGGTTCCCTGTGCCGTAATAACGGTCAGCCCTCTCTTGCACGGACAAATCACCTTTGACGGTATATTGCTCAGACCTGCTTTTTACGGACAGACCATCTGACCCGGAATACTGCTCCGGCCTGCCTGGAGGTGTGTGTCTCCCTTTATCCGCGGTGGTTAGCGGCAGATCTCCGGCAGCAATTACTATATACGGTATAAGCCGTGCGGCGGCAGCTGAGTCAATGCCGTAAACCCTCCGGATATCTTCCGGGCGGCGGAAACGTGCCCCGCTGTTGCGATAATTGACCAGCGTGGCAGCCTGCCGCTCCGTCAGGCCCAGCCGCAGGAGCTCATCATACGATGCTGCGTTGGGATCAAAGACGAAAGGCTCCGGAAGACCCATTCCTTCAACAGCATCTTCCGGCGCCGAGGCAACAGCCTCCAGTATCTCATCACTCACCTCTCCCTTTCCGGGCGACCGAAAGGCGATAAACCTGAAGGACAGCAGGACTATGAGCAGCACCGACAGCAGGTAGGTGCCCCTCCTCTCCCGCCGGTCATGACCAAGCAGCCCGGCAACGGTCTTTCTGACTGACTTCACCCGATAAACAGCAAGAACAGAGGAAAGATAGGCAATAAAATGAAACCAGTCAAGGGTCAGTCTTCAGTCCACAGCCCACAGTCTTCAGTCCACAGTCTTCAGTCTTCAGCCCACAGTCTTCAGTCTTCAGTCCACAGTCCGCAGTCTTCAGTCTTCAGTCCACAGTCCGCAGTTAATCAATTAGTTACAGATTGCCGACTGCTTTTAGCCACCGTCGCTGTGGCGAAGGTGGCCGACTGAAGAGCGCCGACTGCCGACTGAAAGGTGCCGACTGCCGACTGCCAACTGAAAGGTGCCGACTGCCGACTGCCGACTGCCGACTCTAGAAAGGATATCCTATTCCCAGGACCAGTGAGACATCATCCTTGAAGTTGAACGGCCTGTTGAGCGGTATCCATTTTGATCCCTCGCTGTACTGGGGGTCACGCAGCTTAAGCCCGAGGTCCGTTCTCAGCAGGAGGAACTTAAGGTCATACCTCAGTCCGAAACCCGTTCCCACAGCTATCTCGTCGGTGAAGGTATTTAACCTGAACCGGCTTCCGGGCCTGTCATTATCCTGCCTGAGGGTCCAGATGTTACCGGCATCAAGGAAGAGGGCGCCCTCGAGTATCCAGAACAGCTTGAAGCGGTATTCGGCGTTGGCCACCAGCTTCATGTCAGCTGTCTGGTTTATGAACGGACGATCGGGAATCACATAGGATCCCGGACCCAGTGCCCTGACCACCCATGCCCTGATATCATTGGCGCCGCCGGCAAAATACTGCTCCTCAAATGGCATTACTTCCGAATTACCGTATGCCCACCCCAACCCGGTAAATAATCTGCAGACAAAGCTGCTCAACTCGTTGATCCTGTAATGGTAACTGACATCGGCCTCTCCCTTCAGGAACTGGGCAAAAGGCTGGCGGAAGAGGTGGTAAGAACCGTCATCCTGCTGTCCGGCACCGGCAGTCTTGTACCCCAGATTCAGCAGGTTGCCCGCCGCATCGAAGCCCATCCTGATGTTCCAGTAATCCCTCGATTTTTTTATTACCTGGTTGTTGAATACAAAGTCGAATCTCCCTCCCATTATGGTCACATCACGGTAAGAAAAGGCAAGGTATGACATCTCGTCTATGACAGCCTGAAACTCGGGATCCACGTAGTGGAGTTTCACGACATTGAATGAAAGGGGGTTTACATTGAACCTGGTGAATCTGTTGCCGGTCCAGGAGTAGCCAAGGGAGATGTTAGCCACCGAACGCGCGTATATCGGAAGCTTCTGATAGTTAAATCCTGCCTGGAGGATCGTCCCGGGATCATGCTTCCTGATGAAGTTCTCTCCTACATTAAAAGGGCTAAGGAACTTGGGGAGCCGGAGGCTGGCCTCAATACCGTACTGCTCGATATTCTGGAACCCTTTGACCTCTTCGGTGAGGGTCTCATAGGCCCCCTTCAACTTCAGGCTGAAGAGCTCGGCACCCCGGAAGAGGCTCTTGTTCTGATAAACAAGGTTCACTGCCCCTCCCAGGTTTCCACCGGAGTGAGTGCCCTCGAGCTCAACGCTGAACGACTGCCGCTGCATGGGTGTGAGCTGGATAACACAGTCGAGCATCCCTTCATCGCGCCTCTCTCCTGTCAGGCTCAGGGCATCATTGTACGATACGTTCACCAGCCTGTGGTTCTTCAGATCGGCGAGGTGTGCCTCGGTCTGCTCGGCGTTGGTCACGCTGAAGAGGGTGCCTGGCAACACATACAACGCCTGCGTTAACACCTCATGCTTGACCATACTCTGTCCCGGCGGCTCAATGAAATATATCCCTTTGTGGAAAGTGGTGTCAAACGACCCTGTATAGCTCTCTCCTTCGGTAAGTGCCAGCCGGGGATCAAACGATGGATAGAGGTAGACATCCCTCACACGGTACATCCTGTGGTTCTCGTAGGAAGGGCGGCCACGACTGTCGGTCGTTGACTTTTGGGTGACCACATAGTTAACGTTGACCTGGTGGCTCATGAGTGCACTGTCGATCCTGAAATAGATATTCTCCGTCGAGAAGGTATAGAACCCTTTGTCCCTGACAAACCGTTCAAGCCTCTGTCTCTCCTTCTGCAGCAGGTCGACGTCATATATCATGCCCCTCTCAATGAGGCAGTTGAGCGTGTCCCATAGGATCAGGCTGCGAAGCAGTGTATCCTGTATTTCGTATTTTATGTCTTTGATTGTATACGGACTGCCCGGCATTATCCTGTAAATGACCTCCGCCTCCTTCCCCTTTGAACTGAGGGTGTCTGTCACCCCGGCATTGAAGAAGCCCTTTGACTGGAGATGGCTTCTGATCTGTTCTGCTGACCTCTCCGCCGCACCTGGGTCAAAGATCACCGGCTCCTCCCCAATCCGCCTGAGCCAGCCGTGAGGCCACCGCTCCTTTTCTAGATTGGAGAGGTTATAAAGTCCGAGGTGAAACCTGACCCCGAAAATCCTCTTGTTGGGCTCCTGCCTGATATAGGGTCTCAGGGCACTCTTATCGACCGTAGCTGGCAGCAGCTCACCCTGCTCCTGCACCTCCAGTTCACTGCGACTCAATAGCATCTCGCCCCGGGGAACATATTTTGTGGGGTTACAGGAGGATGCCGTGAAAATAATGCCCACCAGCATAAGAAGTTTGGGCAGGGTAATTTTTATATTTGTCCTCTGATGGTTCACCTGTAGGGTAAGAATAGCGAAAGCAAATATACCATTATAAACATTATCTTCAATTACTGAACAATGCCTGCGACGATCACCAAAAGACATGTTAAGATGATACTCTCGCTTCAGAAGCGAAAGGTCAGGGAGGAGAGCGCGATGTTTGTCATTGAAGGCGACAAGCTTGTGCGTGAGTACCTCTTGGCGGGCAACCGGGTGGCGCTCCTCGCCGGCAAGCCTGAATGGATCGACGGAGAGCCGGAAGCTGTCACAACCGGTGCCGACGAGATAGTGACCGTCAGCTACGATGATCTCAGGCGCATCAGCTCGCTCAGGACACCCCACAATGTGCTGGCTGTTGCACCCATGACCATACGCAACCGGCCTGACGACCTTACAACGGGAAAGCTGACGCTGGCCCTTGAGTGTGTTCAGGACCCCGGTAATCTTGGTACAATCATACGTATAGCTGCCTGGTTCGGCATAGGAAATATCATCTGTTCACCCGACAGTGTCGACTTTTACAATCCCAAGGTGATACAGGCCACCATGGGTGCCTTCATGCACGTCAGTGTGTGGTACCAGCAGCTTGAGGAGCTGCTGGAGAAGGCGGTGAGTGAAGGTATCACGGTTTACGGAGCCGCCACCGGTGGCAGCAGTATCTATAAAAGCACCCTGGGCAGTGAGGGAATCATATTGCTGGGAAACGAATCGAAGGGTATCTCAGACACCCTTCTGAAGCATGTTACCAAACAAATTGCCATACCCGGGCCAGGACGGCCCCAGGCAGGACTGGAGTCGCTGAACGTCAGCATGGCCGCGGCCATTATCTGCTCGGAATTTGCCAGGAGAAAGTAAGAGATTTGCGATACGCCATGGCAGATTTCTGACTGCCGACTGCTGACTTGTTGATTGAAGACTGAAGACTGAAGACTGAAGACTGTTGACTGAAGACTGTTGACTGAAGACTGTTGACTGAAGGGTGCCGACTGCTTTTAGCCACCGTAGCTGTGGCGAAGGTGGCCTACTGCCTGAGCTATCAGCATTCCGTCCACTGCCGAGGAGACTATGCCGCCGGCATAGCCAGAACCTTCACCAGCAGGATATAATCCTTTTATATTGAGCGCATTGAGCTTGTCCGGATCACGCAGTATCCTGACGGGTGAAGAGGTGCGCGACTCCACTGCTGTCACCACTGCCTCATTGGTGACATACCCCTTCATCCTCTTCCCGAATTCCGAGAGTCCGTGGCGGAGCCGGCTGACGAGCTCTTCCGGCATCCACTCATGAATTGACGAAGGTGTAAGTCCCGGGAAATATGATGACGCCGGCAGCGTGGCCGAGGCCTTTCCTTCGATAAAGTCTGCGAGCCTCTGTGCCGGCGCCCGCTGTGTCATGCCCCCCTCCTTCCATGCCATCGACTCGAGGTATGCCTGGTAATCCATGCCTGCCAGCGGACCGCTGCCATACCTCCTCGCATCCTCCTCGCTTATCCCGGTGACTATCCCGCTGTTGGCCCAGCGTGAGTTACGGCCTGAAGGCGACATGCCGTTCACCACCACCTCTTCCGGGGAGGTCGCTGACGGCACCATGAATCCTCCCGGGCACATGCAGAACGACCATACACCGCGGCCATCCGGCGACTGCACAGCCAGGTTGTATGCTGCTGCAGGAAGATACTCACCCCGGGTTTTTCCGTGATACTGTATCCTGTCAATCAGCTCCTGGGGATGCTCAACCCTCACGCCCATGGCAAAGGGTTTAAAGGCAAGCTGTACTCCTGCAGCCTGCATGATGCCGAACATATCCCTTGCCGAGTGGCCCGTTGCCACTATCAGGTCAGAGGCCCTGATCACCTCGTTGCCGTTGACCACCACGCCCCTGAAGCTGGCTTTCTCAATCATCATGTCTGTAATCCGACTGCCGAAGAGAACCTCCCCCCCGGCACCGGTGATGCTCTTTCGCAAGGCTGTGATGATGCCCGGCAGCCTGTCGGTACCGAGGTGCGGATGAGCCTCATAAAGTATCGCAGGGTCAGCACCGTGCAGCACCAGCAGTTCAAGCACACGGCGGTTGTCACCTCTCTTTTTTGACCTGGTATAGAGCTTGCCGTCGGAGAAGGTGCCCGCACCGCCCTCGCCAAAGCAGTAATTGGAATCCGGATTGACAATATGCTTTCGGCTGATGGCTGCCACATCGCGCTTCCGTTCACTTACCTCCCTGCCCCGCTCCAGTATCACAGGCTTATATCCCAGCTCAATCAGCCGCAAGGCAGCGAACAGCCCTGCCGGTCCGGCGCCGGCAATGAGCACCTCCGGTGACCGGCTTACATCTCTTAAACTGACAGGTTCAATCTCCGGTACCGGCTCATCTGCTGCCATGACCTGCACCGTCAGGCTGACCTTTATGTCAGGTTTGCGGGCATCTACGGAACGCCGTGTCACACGGTAAGAGAATTCATTCCGGCCGATCTTCTTTGCCAGGTAACTCTTCAGGGCAGCCTCGTCAAAGGCAATCTGCGGAGGCACCATCAGGGCATACTCCTGCGGCATGGCTATTCAAAATGGAAAGAGAGGACCCACATCTGCGACCTGAGTGAACTGATCGAATTGGCATAATCAGGATAACCCGGGGCTGGCTCATGTACCAGCACGTCGCGCAGCCCGTTTGACATCTTCGCCTCGATGGTGAGCTTGAAATAGGGAAGGTAAAAGTCGATACCGGCACCCACCTCATAATAGAGGTCAGCTCTTTTAAGCCTCAGATATACAGGTCTTTCATCATCATACTCCTTCTTCCCGGCGAGGTCATACCTGAAGTTCAATCCACCTATCACGTAGGGTCTGGAGTTGTTCAGCCTCATCCCCTTTGCCTTCAGCAGAAGGGGAAACTCAAGGAATGATGACTCCAGCACCTGTGTCTCACCCCACTGCACTCCCTCTGAGTCGTAAAAGTTGATGTTTCTCTGCCCGAACGATACCCCCGGCAGGAACCTGAGGTCAAGATATGTTGATGGTCTGAAATCGGTTACGATCTGTATGTTTATACCCGGTTTAATAGCTACCACTTCAGCCTTCAGGTCCGATTCGTCATTCATCAGGATCTTGAAATCCATAGCATTCATCCCCATGCTGAATCCGAAGTGCAGAAGCCTCTCGTCATAGTTTGAATCGTTTTTTGGCTTCGCCTTCTGTGCTGTCAGCAAGACCGGGATCAGCAGAAAAAGGAGTATGGTAATTTTCTTGTGCACTGTTGTGAAGGGTCCTAATTAATATTAACGGAAAAAATGAAAAATATTGTGTCCTAAAATATTTAGGTTCTGAAACCGTAATAAATACTTGCAATGCCGCCGGTCAGTCGTTTCTGGCTTACCCTTTCGAATCCTGCCTCAAGCAGCAGTTCCAGGAAAGCCTCATTGTCAGGAAATGTTGTCACCGACTCAGGCAGATAGGAGTATGCGCCGGGATCACCGGAGACACTCCTTCCTACTCTCGGAAGGATTTTTCTGAAATAAAACCCGTATAGCTGTTTCATCGGGAACCACGAAGGCTTCGAGAACTCGAGTACCATAACCATTCCTCCTCTCCTGAGCACCCTGTGCATCTCGCGGAGCCCGGTGACGGTCTCCTCAAAGTTGCGCACCCCGAATGCTGACATCGCCACATCGAAGGTGCCGTCGCTGAAATCCATGGAGAGGGAATCCCCCCTGAGCAGCTCTATCCTGCCGGCCAGTCCCAGCTTCTCGACTTTCCTGCGTCCTATGGCAAGCATCTCACTACTGATATCGATCCCGGTGATCTTTTCAGGACCAAGCTTCATGGCAGCGATGGCCAGGTCTCCGGTGCCGGTGGCCACATCGAGGATCCGGACAGGGGCAACATGACGGCCTATCAGTCGTATTGCCCTCCGCCTCCAACGCCTGTCGGTGCCGAGCGAAAGTACACGGTTGAGCAGGTCATAGTGAGGCGATATTGAATCAAACATAGCCTCTACCTCGTGCCTGGGACTTCTCCTTAGCTGATCTTTTTCCTGCATCATTTTCCTGTTGCGGGCCAAAGATACCCCTAATATTTTTACATTTACCGGACAGAAACAGATATCCCTATGAGAAAGACAGTACTTATCACAGGTGCAACCTCGGGCATCGGCAGGGCCGCTGCCGTGAGATTTGCAGAAGCATCTGACAGGCTTATAATTACAGGCCGTAGGAAAGAGCGGCTCGAAAAGCTGGCCGAAGAACTTGCCGGGAGGTATGGTGTTGAGATCCTGCCTCTTGTCTTTGATGTCCGCAGCAAGGCTGAGACAGATAAGCATCTTCTGAACCTTCCCGCCGGATGGAGTGACATTGATATCCTCATCAACAATGCCGGGCTGGCGGTGGGTCTGGCCCACATAGACGAGGGTGATACCGATGACTGGGACCGGATGATAGACACCAATGTCAAGGGGCTGCTCTATGTCACCCGGGCGGTTGCCCCGGGTATGGTAAAGAGAGCCTCGGGGCACATCATCAATATTGCATCAATAGCAGGCAAGGAGGTATATGAGAACGGAGGTGTCTACTGTGCCTCCAAGCATGCCGTTGACGCTCTCTCCAGGGCCATGCGCATTGATCTTCTGAAGCACGGCATCAAGGTTACGAACATTGCTCCCGGGATGGCAGAGACAGAGTTCTCGCTTGTGCGCTTCAAGGGTGACAGTGAACGGGCAGCTTCAGTCTATGAGGGTATAGATGCACTCAGGGCAGAGGATATAGCCGATGTAATCTTCTATTGTGCAACCCTTCCGGAACATGTTTGCATTAATGACCTGGTAATAACCCCCACCAGCCAGGCAAACGCCACCAACAGTGTCAGGAAGAGGCAGTAGTCTTCAGTCGGCAGTTGGCAGTTGCCAGTCTCGCACATCGAAATTCGAAAATCGCAAATCCTTATGTACGACCACAAATATCTGCTTGAATTCACCACCGGCATCTTCATGGGCGTCGGATGCAGTCGTGACGATGCCACCGCCGTTGCCAGCGTTCTGGTAGCGGCAGAGCTACGGGGGCACTCCTCCCACGGCATGATAAGGGTAAAGGAGTATTATGAGCTCTGGAAGAGCGGCAGGGTGAACGTCGCCCCCGGGGTGAAGGTGGTTCACGAGACACCCTCCACCGCTGTCGTTGACGGCGACAGCTGCTTCGGCATGGTGGCCGGCGTCAGGTCTATGCGCCTGGCAATAGAGAAGGCTGCCACCACAGGCACGGGGTGGGTGGCGACGCGCAACTCCAACCACTTTGGCATTGCGGGTTATTATGCCATGATGGCCCTCGAACATGACATGGTTGGCATCTGTGTCACCAATGCCAACCCGCTGGTTGTTCCTACCTGGTCTGTCAGCCGTTATCTCGGCACCAACCCGCTGGCAGTGGCAGTGCCGGCGCTGCATGAGCCTCCCTTTGTTGCCGACTTCGCCACCACCCCCATCGCCCGCGGCAAGCTGGCGGTGGCGGAAAAGAAGGGTGAGAGTGTGCCGCTGGGGTTCGTACAGGATGCCGAGGGCAACCCGTCGGATGACCCCGGCATACTGCGCCGCGGTGGTGGCATGCTCACCCTGGGCGGCGACCGCGAGCACGGCAGTCACAAAGGCTACTGCATGACTGCCGTCGTTGACATCTTCAGCTCACTCTTCAGCGGCGCCAACTTCGGCCCCTTCGTCCCTCCCAGCGTGGCCTACCTGCCCGTGCCGGAGAATCAGCCGGGCAAAGGCACAGGGCACTTCTTCGGTGCCATGCGCATCGACGCCTTCAGGCCGGCAGATGAGTTCAAGGACTCAATGGATATGTGGATCAGGACCTTCCGCAGCGCCAGACCCGCACAGGGCGAGACCAGGGTGCTGGTGCCCGGTGATCCGGAGCGCGAGGCTGAAGAACACAACAGGAAAAATGGCGTAACGCTGGTACCCGCAGTAATACAAGATCTGAAGTCCATTGCCACGGAACTGGGAATGAAGTTCAGGGAAGATTAACACAGGTTAATGGATACTTTATATGCCTTATTTGCCTTCCCTGCAGTCAGGCTGACTACTCCCTACTGCTTTTAGCAACCATAGCTGTGGCGAAGGTGGCCTACTGCCTTAAAGTAAGAATCCCTGCTTCCTGATCGCCTCGAGATACCTGGCTGAGAAGTGCTCATTGTCTGCCTTCCTGTACCGTACGTCGGTAAAGACCTGCGCCAGGGTCTGTTTTCCGTTCTCTGCAACAAACTGCCGGGAATCCTCCCGCGCCTCCCTGGCCCTGTAGAGATCATCAATCATCGCCGGGGTGAAGTCGCGGTATGTTTCATGATGCACCACCGCCTCCATCGGCAGTCTGTCAGGCTGTTCAGGCCTCTCTGCCGGCCATCCCATGGTCACCGTAGCCACCGGCACCACTCCTGAAGGAAGCTCCAGCAGATCAATGATCTGACCGGCATTGTAGGTTGCCGTACCCAGGTAGCATATCCCAAGACCCTCATCCTCGGCAGCGTTGCATACCGTCTGTGCCACTATCAGGGCGTCGATGGCCGCGGTCATGAACGAGAGGAAATTATCATAACCGGGCTCGGCATCACGTTGCCGGCACCACATTTTGAACCTGTTGAAGTCGGCGCAGAAGGTAAGAACCACCGGTGCCCCCGTCACCATAGGCTGGTTGAAGTGTGCGGGAGCAAGTTTCTTCTTCATCTCAGGGTCCCGGGTGACTATTATGCTGTATACCTGCATGTTACCCGTGGTGGAGCTTCTGATTCCCGCTCTCAGTATGCGCTCAAGCAGCTCGCTGTCAATATCTCGCTCTTCATACTTCCTGATGGTCCTCCTGGTGAAATAGGTACTGTTCATGATCTCTCTTGTTATTGGCCCGGCAAAATAATTAAATAACGTTAAAAAATAAGTTGACAAATATTCTTATCTTAACTTAGTGTTCGTAAATAACTCATCTAAACATCTGTATATGAAAAAAATTCTGACTTTAATTCTCCTGCTGGCAATGGCGGGCACGTGCAGCCTTTGGGCACAGAGGAGAGAGAGCAAAAAGGAAACAAAGGGAACTGAGACACAGGTCAAACCTTCTGTCTCCTCGTCGCTCTTCAGCGGTATCAGTTTCAGGTCGGTAGGACCGGCATGGGCGTCGGGCCGCATTGCTGATCTGGCCGTGAATCCGTGTAACCACTCTGAGATCTATGCAGCAATTGCCTCGGGCAACATATGGAAGAGCGACAACAACGGCACCACCTGGAAGCCCATCTTTGACAGGTACGGTGCCTACGCCATCGGGTGCATCGTCATCGATCCCAACAACCATAATGTTGTCTGGGCAGGCACCGGTGAAAACAACCACCAGCGTGCCCTGGGCTGGGGCGACGGCGTTTACCGTTCGGATGACGGCGGCGCCAGCTGGAAGAACATGGGCCTGAAGGAGTCGCGCCAGATAGGCGGTATAGCCATTGACCCCCGCAACAGTGACGTCGTTTACGTTGCTGCCGAAGGATCAGTATGGGGTCCCGGTGGCGACAGGGGTTTGTACAAGACCGTCAATGGCGGTACCACCTGGGAAAAGATACTGAACATCAGCGAGCATACAGGCATCAACAACGTCGTGCTTGACCCGCGCAACCCTGATGTGATCTACGCCACAAGCGAACAGCGGCGCAGGCATGTGGGGATGAAGATAAGCGGCGGCCCGGAGTCGGCAGTATATAAGTCGACCAACGGGGGCCTCACCTTCGAAAAGATAATGAAAGGACTCCCCTCGGGCGACATCGGGGGTATGGGCATCGCCATCTCACCGGCAAATCCCGATGTGCTTTACCTCATCGTCGAGGCACAGGGTGAGTCGGGAGGCTTCTTCCGGACACAGAACAGGGGCGCATCATGGCAGAAGATGAACCCGTACCATGCCAGCGGCCAGTATTACAACAAGATAATTGCAGACCCGGTGGATGTAGACAGGGTCTTCAGCCTTGACACATACACAATGGTCACCGTTGACGGCGGCAAGACATTCTCACGTGTGAGCAACGACGGGCGCCACGTTGATGACCACGCCATGTGGATCGACCCGAATAACACTGATCATTTCTACATTGGCGGTGACGGCGGCATATACGAGACCTGGGACAACGGCACGACATTCATCTTCAAGTCGAACCTGCCTGTCACCCAGTTCTACAGGGTAGCCGTCGACAACTCGTACCCATTCTACTACATCTACGGCGGCACGCAGGACAACAACTCCATGGGAGGACCGTCAGCCAGCACGAGCGACGGGGTGGTCAATGACGACTGGTTTGTCACGCAGGGCGGCGACGGGTTCTGGGTAGCCATAGACCCTGTTGATCCCAACATCGTCTATACTGAGTCGCAGTACGGCAACGCCTCACGCTATGACCGCAAGAGCGGACAGAGGATAAGCATCAAGCCATACCCGGGTGAGGGTGAGCTGACCTACCGCTGGAACTGGGACACACCAATCCTGATCAGCCCCTCTGACCATAAGCGCATCTACATGGCTGCCAACTTCCTCTTCCGCAGTGAGGATCAGGGCAGCAGCTGGACGAAGATTTCGCCTGACCTCACCAGGAACGAGGACCGGGACAGGTTCAAGATAATGGACAAGTACTGGCCGGCCGACGCGGTAGCCAGACACAGGTCCACATCACTCTGGGGAACGATTGTCTCACTGGCCGAATCGAAGGTACAGAAGGACCTGGTATATACCGGCAGTGATGACGGACAGATATCGGTTACGGAAGACGGCGGCGAGAACTGGAGGATGATAAAGACATTCCCGGGAGTACCCGAGTATACCTACGTAAGTGATATCCTTCCCGACAAGTTCAATGCTGACGTTGTCTACGCCACTTTCAACAATCACAAGCGTGACGATTTCAAGCCTTATGTGCTGAAGAGCAACGACAGGGGCCGCAGCTGGGTCTCCATCAGCGCCAACCTGCCGGCTGCAGGACCGGTTCATACAATTGAGCAGGACTTTGTCAATCCGAACCTGTTCTTCCTCGGAACCGAGTTCAGTTTCTTCATCTCCTTTGACGGAGGGACAAGCTGGACAGAGTTCAAGAAGGGACTGCCAACGATAGCCGTGCGTGATATTGCCATTCAGGAGCGTGAAAATGACCTGGTCATAGCCACATTCGGGAGGGGCTTCTACGTCATTGACGACTACACGCCGCTGCGCAATTACAGTAAGGAGATCATCGGCAAACCCGGATACATATTCCCGGTCAGGGATGCCAAAATGTTTGTACAGACCAGCGGTTTCGACCAGCAGGGGGCAATGTACTACCGTGCAGAGAATCCACCCTACGGGGCAACCATTACCTATTATGTCGATACCGTTCCAAAGACTGACAGGGATATAAGAAAGGAGAAGGAGAAGAAGCTGGCTGAAAAGGGAGAGTATATACCTCAGCCCACAGCCAGGGAGCTCAGCCTTGAGGAGAGGGAGATAAAGCCTTACCTGATCTTTACCATTACGGATGAAGAGGGCAATGTAATCAACAAGCTTTACAAATCTGCCTCGAAGGGTGTCAACCGCATAACCTGGAACTTCACCTACGCCGGCTATCAGCCTGTCAGGCCGACAGAGAAGTTTACCCCCGTCTCCGGCAGCGGAGGCCGCAGCAGGTGGGGTGGCGGCATATCAGTGATGCCCGGCAAATATTTAGTCTCTATGGCCATGTATGCCAGGGGTGAGGTGAAAGAGCTGGCCGGTCCTGAACCGTTTATCTGCCAGCCTCTCGATATTGTCACCATGCCTGTCACAGATCCGGAAGCCAGGGAGAAATGGCTGAAGGAGGTGGCCGCCTTCTCGAAGACAGCCTACGGTGCCATGTCATATGCTGCAGAGCTTGAGGGCAGGGTCAACACAATCATGCAGGCAATTCATCAGACTCCTGAGGCACCTGCGTCGCTCATGCAGGAGGCTGCCGCTCTGAATGAGGAGATGGCTGAGATCGGTTATCTCATCAGAGGCATATCGGTTGGTGCCAGCACCGAAGAGACGCCCCCGTCACCTGTATCGCTCTCGGCACGGCTCTCGACCATGTCTAGGTCGCTCTACGGCAACTCGGGAGACATTTCGGGCATCTCCGATCAGCAGTTCAGGATCCTTAAGAAGGAGTTCCCCGTGCTGCTTGAGAGGATTCGGAAAGCAGGAGCGGCTATTGACAGCCTGAATGCGAAGCTTGACGAGATCAATGCACCCTGGACATCCGGAAGGATACCGAAGCTGTAGGGATTTGCGATTTGCAAATTACCTCTTTCGATTTTAGCGATTAAACGCTGATATTCAATAAACAAAGCCCCCGATTTGCCAGACGGCTGTCGGGGGCTTGTTTTATCGGGATTTACGATGTGCGAGACTGCCGACTGCTGACTGCCAGCTGCCGACTGAAGAGTGCCTAGAACCTTTTA